>CAYNNT010000004.1:0-56816 GCA_964398675.1 uncultured Brevundimonas sp. | reverse complement strand
TGGCCGACCGCCGCGAGGCCACGCCCGACGCGCTGTCGGGCGAGCCGACCAGCGACTGCAGCCGGTCGAGGTAGTTCGCCACCGCCTCGGTGCGGCCCGCGGTTCCGGCGCGGTCGTAGACAGCGTTTTCCAGGAACTTGTCCGCCACCCGCGCCGGCTCGCCGATGACCACGCCGTTGACGTTGCCGCCCGCCACCGAGGCGCTCTGCGCCAGCTTCTGCCGCGCATAGCCCGGGGTATTGACGTTCGCGATGTTGGTCGAGACCGTCTGCATCCCGGCCTGCGAGGCCGCGAGCCCCGACATCGCCGAACTGAGGATCGAGTTGATGGACACGGGTCAGCCCGCCTTGATCGCCGCCGGGCTCAGCGCTTCAGGTTGCTCACTTCCTGGAGCATGTCGTCGACCGTGGTGATGATCTTGGACGAGGCCGAATAGGCGCGCTGGGTGGTGATCAGCCCCGTGAACTCCGCCGACAGGTCGACGGTCGAAGCCTCAAGCTGCGACGCCCCGATCAGCCCTGCGCCGCCCGTGCCGGCCGCTTTCAGATTGTAGGTGCCGGAGCCCTGGCTGACGCGATAGGCGTTGCCCGAGGTCTGGGACAGGCTGTCCGGGCTGGGGAAGGTGGCAAGGGCGATCTGGGCGATCTGGCGGGTGACGCCGTTATCAAAGATGGCGGTCACGAAGCCGCTGTCGTCGATCTTGACCTCCGACAGGTTCCCGAAGGCCGTGCCGTTGGTCAGGATCGCCTGGACCACGGAGCCGCTGTCGTACTGGGTCAGACCCCCGGTCGCCGCCGTCAGGTCGAAAGACAGGTCCTGGCTGTCGATGCCCAGTCCCGTCGCCCAGTTGACCGCGCCCGCGCCCGGCGCGGCCGAGCTGGACGACCCGAAGCTCAGCGTGGCGTTGGCCACGTCCGGGAACAGGGCGCTGGCGCCCAGTGCCGCCATGGCGTCGGCGTCGAGGCGGCCGTCCTGGGTGAAGGCGACGAGACCGCTGCGGATCTGGCCGTTCGACAGCCCGGCGCCGGTGATGACGTCCGAGGCCGGAATGGCGCGAATCTCGGCGAACCACTGGTTGGGCACGGTGCTCTTCAGGAACGAGATGGCCACGGTGCGCTGACCGCCCTTGGAGTCTGACACCGGGATGGTCAGCTCGAAGTCGGGCTTCACGCCGGCGCCGGTCTCGGCGTCCCACATGGCCATCGAGTTGGTCGCCGGATCATAGGCGTTGGCGCCCGGCGGCACGGCTGCAGCGTCCGTCGCCTCGGCCGACACCAGTTGGCTGGACTTGATGTTGGCGTTCAGCTGGATGCGGGTGGTGGCTTCCGCCGTGCCGCCGACCGAGCCGACGTTGATGGTGCGCAGGCGGTTCAGGTCCGAGGGGTCGGTGGCGATGTTGCCTTCCGCATCCACCGGCCAGCCCTGCAGGTACAGGCCGGCGGTGTTCTTCAGATAGCCGAGATTGTCGACGCTGAAGGCCCCGGCGCGGGTGAACAGGCGGCTGTCCGTGACCTGGAGGTTCTCGGGACGCTCGGTCACGACGAAGAACCCCTGACCGGCGATGCCGAGGTCGGTGTTCGAGGTCGTGCGCTGAAGCTGGCCGGCCTGGCTGGTGAAGTGGCGGGCCGTGGCCAGCACGCCGCCGGCGGAATAGCCGGCGCCCTGCGACTGGCTGTTGATGACCGTCGAAAATTCGCCGGCGGTCCGCTTGTAGCCGACGGTGTTCACGTTCGCGATGTTCTGCGAGATCGCGGCGAGCGCGGCGGAGTTGGCGGTCAGGCCGGACACGCCGGCCAGCAGGGCGCTGTTGATACTCATGGCGTCAGACTCCTTACGAGAACAGTTTCATTGGATTGAGGGAGGAGGCGATGGCGGCCATCAGGCCCTCCTCGCTGTCGTCATTGGCGGGCGGCGGGGTCGCGCCTGCCCGGGACTCTTCCAGTGCGATCACGGTGGAGAGCGGCAGGATGGAGTTGCCGACGGTCAGGTAGGGGACGCCGTCGTACATCTCGACGCCGGTGATCCGGCCGCGGGTCAGGACCTGGCTGTCCACGGCGCCGCCGGCGGCGTCCTTGGCCACGACCCGCAGCGAATAGACCTGGCCGTCCTGGCCGTCATTGCCGCTGGTGGCCTTGCCGTCCCACGTGAAGTCATGGACGCCGGTGGTGCGGTCGGGTGCATCGCCGGACCAGACCACATTGCCCGAACCGTCCAGCACCTCGAGCCGCGCCGTGGCGGCGTTCGATGCCAGTTCATAGCTCCAGGTCGCTTCACCGTCGGTGAGTTTGGTGGCCGACCAGGCCGCGGTGGCTTCCTTGCCGATATAGGTCGCGGCGCCGGCGAGGCCGCCGCCGCCCTGGGCGGCCAGCAAGCCCTTGAGCAGGTCGTTCGTCAGCAACTGCTGCTCCACGCCGGCCATCTGGGTCAGCTGGGCGGTGAACTGGTTGGAATCGACCGGCGACAGCGGGTCCTGGTTCTTCAACTGCGAGGTCAGCAGGGTCAGGAAGGTCTCGAAATTCGAGGCCAGCATGGTCGAGCCGGCGCCGATCCGGTTGGTGGCGTTGGTGGTCGTGTTGGCGACAGAGTCGACCATCGGATCAGACCTTCATGTCCACGCCCGAAGGCGAGAGGGAAAGCGCCATCCAGCGCGGCGGCTGGGCGACATCGATTTCGGTGTTGAGGCGGGAGGCTGCGGCGAACGCGCGCGACGAGCCGTTCCGCGCATCCTGACCCCGGTCGAAGGCGCTGGAGCCGCTGTCCCGCTCGGCGAACTCGAAAGCGTCGGGGGCCAGATGGAAGCCGGCGTCCTCAAGCTGGCGGCGCAGTTCGTCAGCGCGACCTCGCAGGTCGGTGGCGGCGGCCGGATTGTCGAAGGCCAGGCGGGCGTTGAGGCGGCCTTCGGAATCGATGTCGAGCTTGACGTCGACCCGTCCGAGCTCGTCGGGCGTCAGGGCCATTTCGAACCGGGTGGAGCGGCCCTCAAGCCGGCGCAGGATCTGGGCGGCGATCTGGGCGGTCGCCTCGATCGTGGCGCGTGACAGCTGGGACACGCCGGTTTCCCGCGCGGCGGCGGGCGCCTGGGTCTGGACCGAAGCGCCCTCGCCGGGCGGCGGCAGGTCGGGCGTCGGCTCCCCGGCCTCGTCCGTCCCGGCGGCGTCGTCGCGGGCGGCGGCGGCGGCGGCGAGGAGGTCAGCGGCGCCGGGAGCCGGTCCCGGGATGACCCCCGGGGCCGCGGTCGCGGCGGCCGGAACGGCAGGGGAAGGCGTCGCCGCCCGGGGTTGTTCGCCCGTCATGCCGACCGACGGTTCCACGGGGCGGGATGTGCGCTCGGCCAGGGCGCGCAGCGGCGCCGGCGACGGG
This sequence comes from uncultured Brevundimonas sp., assembly GCA_964398675.1. Lineage (GTDB taxonomy): Bacteria > Pseudomonadota > Alphaproteobacteria > Caulobacterales > Caulobacteraceae > Brevundimonas. The sequence goes on along the minus strand of CAYNNT010000004.1, from coordinate 53,456 downwards.
ACGACCGGAGGCGCGATCGATGGCGCAGTCGAAGCGGCGGGGGCTGCCGGCGTGCCGGCCCGCGCCTGGGCCCTGATCACTTCCAGTGCGGCGGTGGTCTGGGCGGCGGTGGCGATCATCGAACCCCGGCCCTCATCCCGGTACGGCCGGACATCGGGCACGATCGGCAGGGTCTGCGGGTCGTTGGTCTTGGGCGTCGGGTTCTTGTCCGCCGGCTGCAGCGGCATGACGGGCGGGTCGTCCGACGCCCCGGAGACGACGACCGGCGCCGGCGGCAGGACGACAGGTCGTCCCCCGCCGCCTTCATCCGCCGAGGCCTTCACATCGGTACCGACCGGGTCTTCCGGGGCCGCAGGGAGGACCAGTGGGACGGGGGGCTGAACCGGCGCGGCCAGCACAACGGCGGTGTCCGCCGCATCTGTTCCGGCCGTGTCGGCCGCAGCGGCTTTCGTGTCGTCCGGCGTCCCCGTTTCGCCGACCCCGCCCCGGGTCGTGGGGGCGGCGGCGTCCTCGCCGGACATGGCCGCCAGCAGCTCCTGGAATCCGGACGCGGCCTCGCCAGACGACCCTTGCGGGGCGCTGGGGACAGATGGCGCGATGACGGACATCAGGGTGAGGGCGGACATTGTGCCGAGGGGCGGGTCGCCGAAGCGAGGGGGACGAGGGCGCCTGCTGCGCCGGACATTCGGAACCCGTGGCGCAAGTCGCGGGCCAACTGATCAACGCGCCGCAACGCACTGAATGGAAATGATAAAATAATACCGCCGGCAACCCCGCCGCCGCGTGGGCTCAGTCGAAACTTGCCGCGTGAAGACGATTCTTGCCCGGCGCCCGGCGCGGAATCACCCTCACCGCCCCGGACGGACGAACGCTCCGTCCGCGACTGGCCCGTCGTTTGCGCCCCTTGCCGCTCATGACCCAGGCGCGAAACGCAAGAGCGCGTAATTTCAGTAACTTGTGCGGCCCGCCTTCGCGCGTCGCCGGGCAAAAAGCGCGCGTCGGCTGGCAGGCCTTGCCGGGCGCCGCGTCTTTGGAGGCCTTCGGATGTCCCTGAACGCCATCATGAACACGGCGAGTTCGGGTCTCCAGGCGGCCCAGACCCAGCTGCGCGTCGTTTCGGACAACGTCTCCAACGTCAATACGCCCGGCTACGTCCGCAAGATCGCGGAGCAGCGCACCCTGACCGGCCAGGGTCTGGGCTCCGGCGTCGAGGTTTCGCGCATTCGCCTCGCCACCGACCGGTTCCTTCAGGCGGCGAGCCTGAGCGCCGGGGCCGAGTCCGCGCGCATGGGCGTGCGCCACGAACTGTTTGACCGCATCCAGTCGCTGTTCGGAGACCCGGGCGGTGACGCCGGCTTCTTCTCCCAGGTCGACGCCGTGTTTTCGGCCTTCGCCGCCAGCGCCGAGGATCCGACGTCCTCGCCGCGTCGTCAGGACGCGCTGTTCCGGACCCAGGCCCTGTTTGACGAGGCCAGCCGGATCGCCGGCCAGATCCAGTCGGTCCGGGAAGACGCCGACAGTCGGATCCAGAGCGCCGTCGAACGCGCCAACAACCTGCTTCAGCAGATCGAGGGCCTGAACCTCGAGATCGCTCGTGCGACGGCCACGGACGGCGACGCCTCGGGCGCCGAGACGGCCCAGTCTTCCCTGATCGGCCAGCTGGCCGAGCTGATGGATATCCGGGTCGCGCCGCGACCCGTAGGCGGGGTCTCGATCCGGACCGGCGCGGGCGTCATGCTGGCGGGCCAGGGGGCTGCGACGCTCGGCTATAATCGCGCCGGCACGATCACCGGCGAAACCGCCTTCAACGAGGTCTGGGTCACGGAGCCCGGCGGGCAGAAGCGATCCCTGCTCGACAGCGTCTCCTCCGGCGAGATCAAGGGTCTGGTGGAGCTTCGGGATATCGAGGCCCCGGCTGCGGCGGAACGCCTGGCCGAGCTGGTCGCCCATGCAGCCGACGAACTGAACCGCGCCCACAACGCGAATTCCGCCGTGCCCGCGCCGACCAGCCTGACCGGCCGCAATGTGGGCCAGTCTTTCGAGAGCGCGATCGCCGGCTTCTCGGGACAGACGACCGTCGCCGTGACCAATGCGGCGGGCTTTATCCAGACCCGGGCCGATATCGTCTTCTCGGGCGGGACCATGACGGTGAACGGCGCCGCGGCGACGCCGGCGACCTTCCTGACCGTCCTCAACGCCCAGCTGGGCGGAGCCGCGACGGCCAGTTTCAGCGACGGTCGGCTGACGATCGCGGCGACCGGCAGCAACGGGGTCGCCGTCGCCGACAGCGCTACCGCCCCCTCGACCAAGGCGGGCCGAGGGTTCTCGCACTATTTCGGTCTCAACGACCTGGTCTCCTCGGACCGTCCGGCCTTCTATGACAACGGGCTGACGGCCGCTTCCCCGCACGGCTTCACGGCCGGCGAGACCCTGACGTTCCGGTTCACCGGCGAGGCCGGCTCACGGCTGCGCGATCTGCAGGTCGCCGTGCCGGCGGGCGGCACGGTCGGAGACCTGGTCGCCGCCCTGAACGATCCCGCCACGGGGGTCGGCCGTTTCGGAGCGTTCGCGCTCGCCGCCGACGGTTCGCTGTCCTTCACCGGATACGGCAATCCCGCGCCGACCATGACCGTGCTTGAGGACCGCACCACCCAGGTCCCGTCCGGCGTGTCTGTGACCGAGCTGTTCGGCATCGGCGGCGGCGTTCGCGCCTCGCGGGCCGACGGCTTCGCCCTGCGGGCGGATATCCGGCAAAGCCCGTCCCGACTGGCGCTCGCGCAGCTGAATCTGTCCGCCGCTGTCGGGACGCCGTCCCTGAGCACCGGCGACGGCCGCGGGGCGCTGGCCCTCGCCGACGCCGGCGAGCGCACGGCGAATTTCCAGGCGGCCGGCGGATCGTCGGGCGGCGCGATCTCGGTCTCCCGCTACGCCGCGGAGCTGTCGGGCGAGATCGGCGGCAAGGCGGCGGCGGCCAGGAACCGAATGGAGACGGCGAGCGCCCTCTATACCGAGGCGGGTTCCCGCCAGACAGCGCAGGAAGGCGTCAATCTGGACGAGGAACTGGTTCTGATGACGACCTACCAGCAGGCCTTCAACGCCTCGGCGCGTCTGATCCAGGCGGCCAAGGATATGTATGACACGCTGATGGGGATGGTTTGATGACCCGCGTCGCAACCTTCGGGAACTACCAGTCGGCCCTGCTGGACTTGATGAGCGCTCAGACCCGGGCGACGGAGGCCCAGGAGAGGGTCTCGACCCAGAAGGTCGCGACGGATCTGACCGGCTTCGGCCGGCAGTCCGAAACCCTGACCGCCATGAAGGGCTCCCAGAGCCGGATCCAGGGATTCATCGACACCAGCGCCGCGGTCAGCGCCCGCCTGACCACCCAGGACCTGGCGCTCGGCCAGATCAAGGACTCGATCAACGGCGTCCGGGATGCGCTGGGCAGTGCGGTTTCCACGGATTCCGGCGCCCTGCTGATGCTGGAGCTCGACGGTCATTTCCAGTCGGCGCGCGGCGGGCTGAACATGCGGCACCACGGCGGCTACCTGTTCGCCGGCGCCTCGACCTCGACCGCCCCGGTCGCCGCGGCCAGCCTGGCCGAACTCGCGGCCGCCCCGGACGTGGCCTCGCTGTTCAGCAATGACACGCTGAAGACCGCAAGCCGGGTGGCCGAGGGCACGACGCTGGAGACGGGCTTCCTTGCCGACGACCTCGGCACGGAGATCCTCGGCATCCTGCGGGACATCCAGACCTATCACGCGACGCCGGGATCCGGCCCGCTGACCGGCAAGCTCACCGAGACGCAGAAGGCCTTCCTGACGACGCAGATGGGTCGGCTTGAACAGGCGGGAACCGCGGTGGTCGACAAGATGGCCCGGACCGGATCACTCGCCAAACAGGTCGACAGCATCACCGAAGGCCACGAGGCCCAGAAGGTCGCCCTGGATGAGTTGCTGGGAAGCCGGACCGACGCCGATATGGCGGAGGCGATAACCGACCTGCAGCTGTCGCAGGTCGCTATCCAGGCCTCGGCCCAGGTGATCAGCCAGCTGCGGCAGGTCTCACTTCTCAACTATCTGAACTGAAAGCGCGATTTATCCCGCGGCAACGCTCGACAGGCGCGGGGCTGAGAACATAAAGTGAACGAATGGCCGTTCTCGATCTCCGCAGCAAGCTCGCCGTCCTCGCCGACGCCGCCAAATATGACGCCTCCTGTGCGTCCTCGGGCACCTCGAAGCGGGACTCGACCGGCGGCAAGGGCGTCGGCTCGACGGAGGGGATGGGCATCTGCCACGCCTACACGCCGGACGGCCGTTGTGTGTCGCTGCTCAAGATCCTGCTGACCAATTTCTGCATCTACGACTGCGTCTATTGCATCAACCGGGCGTCCTCGAATGTGCAGCGGGCGCGGTTCAGCGTCGAAGAGGTCGTCGAGCTGACGCTGAATTTCTACAAGCGGAACTATATCGAAGGGCTGTTCCTCTCCTCGGGCATCATCCGCTCGGGCGACTACACCATGGAGCAGCTGGTCCTGGTCGCGAAGAAGCTCAGGGAAGAGCACGACTTCCGCGGCTACATCCATCTGAAACTGATCCCGGAAGCCGATCCCCGGCTGGTCGAGGAAGCCGGTCTCTACGCCGACCGGTTGTCGGCCAACATCGAACTGCCCCGCGACGAGGCGCTGAAGCGACTGGCGCCGCAGAAGGATGTCGGCGTCATCAAACAGGCGATGGGGCGGGTGCGGCTGAAGGTCGAGGCCGCACGTCCGGCCAAGAAGGACCGGGCCCGGCCGCCGAAATTCGCCCCTGCCGGACAGAGCACCCAGTTGATCATCGGCGCCGACGGCGCGTCCGATACCGAAATCGTCGACCGCAGCGCCTCGCTCTACGCCGGCTACGGTCTGCGGCGGGTCTACTATTCGGCCTTCAGCCCCATTCCGGATTCGTCCAGCGCCCTGCCGCTGTCGAAGCCGCCGTTGATGCGTGAGCACCGTCTCTACCAGGCGGACTGGCTGATGCGCTTCTACGGCTTTTCACCGGCCGAGATCGGAGACGCCGCCAACGACGGCATGCTGGACCTCGCCATCGATCCCAAACTGGCCTGGGCGCTCAACAGCCGGGCGTCGTTCCCGGTCGATGTGAACACCGGCGCGCGCGAGATGCTTCTGCGGGTGCCGGGGCTTGGGGTGAAGTCGGTGAACCGCATCCTCCAGGTCCGCCGCTGGCGCACCCTGAGGCTTGAGGACATCGGGCGCCTTTGCCGGGGCATCGACAAGGTCCGGCCGTTCATTACCGCGCTGGACTGGACGCCGGGAGGTTTGACCGACGCGGCCGATCTGCGGGCCCGGATGACCCCGACGGTCCAGCCGGTCCAGCTGAGCCTGTTCTGAATGCGCGTCGCCACGCTTGCCGGTGAAACCGATTTCGACGGCTGGCGGGCCGGCGCCCGGGCGTTCCGGCAGGCCGGCGTTTCTCCCGGCGAAGCGGTCTTTCGGGTCGGGCGAACCGGACCGGGGCTGTTTGACGACGGGCTCCCGTCGGCCGCGCCGGACGCCGGTTTTCACACGCCACGCGCCTTCATCGACCTGGCAGGAGCGGTGATCCTGCACCGGTCGGAGGACCGGTTCGATCTGCTTTACCGGCTGCTCTGGCGGCTGAAGGATGAGCCTGATCTGATCCGGGTGGTCACCGACGTCGATGTCGCCGACGCCCTGGAACGCGCCAAGAACGTGAGCCGGGCCAGCCACAAGATGAAGGCCTTCGTCCGCTTTCGACGGATCGAAGCGGCCGACGGCGAGCGCTGGGCGGCGTGGTTTGAACCGGCGCATCGGGTGCTCGAAAGAACGGCGCCGTTCTTTGCCCGCCGGTTCGCAAACATGCGCTGGACGATCCTCACCCCGGACGGGTCGGCGACATGGGACGGGGAAGCTTTGGCGTTCGGACCGCCGGCGACCCGCGACATGGCGCCGGGCGAGGACGAGGTCGAGGATTTCTGGAAGACCTATTACGCCTCGACCTTCAATCCAGCCCGGCGGAAGCTGAAGACCATGCAGGGCGAAATGCCCAAACGGTACTGGAGGAACCTGCCCGAGGCGGCGGTGATCCATGAACTGACGGCGCAGTCGTTCGCCCGCACCGAGACGATGGTCGCGGCTCCGGCCTCGCAACCCAACATCCGCCTCGCGAAGACCCTGTCCCGGATCAATCGCGACCACGCCTTCGATGAAGGGTTCGTCCCCTCGACGCTGGAAGAACTCGGCCAGGCTGTCCAGGCCTGCCGCCGATGCCCGCTGTGGCGCGACGCGACGCAGGGCGTCTGCGGCGCGGGGACAAAGGCGGCGCCGTTGATGATCGTCGGCGAACAGCCGGGCGATCAGGAGGACCTGGCCGGCCGCCCCTTCGTCGGGCCGGCGGGGCAGGTGCTGAATGAAGCCCTGGCCGAGGCCGGCATCGACCGCGGGGCCGCCTTCGTCACCAATGCGGTGAAGCATTTCAAGCACGAGCCGCGGGGCAAGCGGCGCATCCACCGGACGCCGCTCGTCAGCGAGGTCAGCGCCTGCCGCTGGTGGCTGGACGCGGAGCGGCGACTGGTGAAGCCGAGGGTGATCGTGACCCTCGGCGCGACGGCGGCCATGGGCGTGCTGAACCGGAAAATCGCCGTGACGCAGGAACGCGGAAAATCGATGCTTCAGGCCGACGGAGCCCGGGTGGTGGCGACCGTGCATCCGGCCTGGCTGCTGCGCCTTCCGGACGAAGCGACCCGGATCGCCGAGCGCGACCGCATGATTGACGATCTCAGGCGAGTACGGGCGCTCCTCTGAAGCCTGAACGGCGAAACCGTGGCTGAACGAATACGGCGGGGCCGCGTTCTGGGGTCTGCCCCGCCTTTGCCGTCGGGCCAGCGTAGGCAAAACCGGCAGGGCGCTTTAGGTTGGGGAATGGCCGCAGCGGATTTCCAGATTGAGGACGGGGGGCCCGGGCTGACCCTGCGCCTGACCGGCGACTGGACAGCGACCGAGCTGGGCCGGATTTCGCGACGGCTGGATGACGCCCTGCAGGAGCGGTGCGTCGACTCGGTCGACCTGACCGGGCTGGGCCGGTTCGACACGGCGGGCGCCCTCGCCATCGTACAGGCCTCCAACTGCGTCCTGCCGCCCTCGACCTGGAGCCAACGCCCGGAAGCCGGGCGCACCTACGCCATGGTCGAGAAGCTGGAGCGCGAGAGCGCCGGCCCGCCACGCCGGTCGCCCGGCTGGGTGCGGACGTTCGGCAAGGTCGGGCGGGGCGTTCACGACATTCTCGACGAAGCGACCCTGTCCATGGCCTTCCTCGGCCGGCTGGTGGTCGCCGCCGGATCGGCGCTCCGACCGGGCCGGATCCGCTGGGCCGCCTGGTTCAGCCAGGCGGAGCGCGCCGGGCTGGACGCCATCCCGATCGTCGCCACGACCAATTTCTTCATCGGGTCGGTCATCGCCTTCCTCGGGGCCAATCTGCTGACCCAGTTCGGCGCCGGTGTGTACACGGTGCAGCTGGTGGCCGTGGCGACGCTGCGGGAGCTGGCGGTTCTCATCACCGCGATCCTGCTGGCCGGCCGTTCGTCCTCTTCATTCGCCGCCGAGATCGGTTCGATGCGGATGAACCAGGAGGTCGACGCCATGCAGGTAATGGGTGTGAACCCCTTCCAGGCGCTCGTCATCCCGAGGCTCGCGGCCATGGTGCTGATGATGCCGCTGCTGACCTTCATCGGCATGGTGGCGGGGATGCTCGGCGGCATGCTGGTGACCTGGGGCGAGCTCAGCTACGGCCCGTCCTTCTTCGTCCAGCGCGTCAGCGAGGACCCGAACATGGGCACCCATCTGATGGTCGGCATGATCAAGGCGCCCGTCTTCGCCGTGGTCATCGCCGCGATCGGCTGCCGGCAAGGGATGGCGGTCGCGGGCGACGTGGAAAGTCTCGGCCGCCGGGTCACGGCGGCGGTCGTGCAGGCGATCTTCGCCATCATCTTCCTCGACGCCGTCTTCGCCATGATCTTCCTGGAGCTGAACCTGTGATCGGCGCGACGACGCCGGCGGGGCCGGCAGCAGCCCCGGAAAACCTGATCGAGGTTCGCGGTCTGCTCAGCCAGTTCGGCGACCGGATCATCCATCAGGGGCTGAACCTGACGCTGGAGCGCGGCGAGGTGCTCGGCGTGGTCGGCGGGTCGGGCACCGGCAAAACCGTGCTGTTGAACTCGATCATCGGGTTGAAGGAGCCGGATGGCGGCACCGTCAGCATCCTCGGCTATGACCGGGCGACCATGACCGAGGCGGAAGAGGCGGACGTCCAGCGCCGGACCGGGATCCTGTTCCAGCAGGGCGCCCTGTTCTCGTCGTTGAGCGTCATCGACAATGTCGCCTCGCCCCTGGTCGAGCACACCGGCCTTTCCCCGGACGTGATCCGGGAACTGGCCGAGATGAAGATCGCCATGGTCGGCCTCAAACCCGAGGCCCATCACCTGAAGCCCGCCGAACTGTCAGGCGGCATGAGGAAGCGGGTCGGACTGGCCCGGGCGCTGGCGCTGGATCCGGAGCTCCTGTTCCTGGACGAGCCGACAGCGGGCCTTGACCCCATCGGCGCCGCGGCCTTCGACGCCCTGATCCGTCAGCTTTCGGACGACCTCGGCCTGACCGTGTTCATGATCACCCACGACCTCGACAGCCTGTACGCCATCACCGACAAGGTGGCTGTGCTGGCCGAAAAAGGCATCGTGGCCAAGGCGACGGTCCAGGAGCTGGAGCGTTCAGATCATCCCTGGATCAGGGAATATTTCCTCGGCCCCCGTGGCCGGGCTGCAGGCAAGGCCATTTCCGCTTCGGATCGTTCCGACGCGAATCCAGGAAACGGCCATGTATGATGTTGGGCGCATTCATCCGGGCTCCGGCGCACGCGCGCCCGGACCGATAATGCGCGCCGCCTGAGGAGAGCGGACGAGATGGAACGAGACGCCCACTACGCCGCCGTCGGCATCGCCACCATCGCCCTTATGGCGGCGCTGGCTGTGTTCGTGATCTGGCTGGCCCGCCTGCAGTTCAACAACGACTACGACGTCTATGACATCGTCTTCTATGGCCCCGTGCGCGGCCTGTCCGAGGGCGGCGAGGTCCATTTCAACGGCATCCGCGTCGGCGAGGTCACCGACCTGAACCTCGACCCCGACAAGGGCGATCAGGTCATCGCCCGCATCCGTGTCGACGCCACCACGCCCGTCCGCGTCACCTCGCGCGCCCAGCTGGAGCCCCAGGGCATCACCGGCCTGAACTATATCCAGATCACCGCCGGCAATCCGCAGAGCGCCATCCTGAAGGACCAGTATCCGGACAATGTGGTGCCTGTGATCCAGAGCCAGCCGTCGCCGATCGCCGAACTGCTCAGCGGTTCAGGCACGGTGCTGGCGCAGACCGTGGATGCGCTGAACCGGATCAACCGCGTGCTGTCGGACGACAATATCCGGTCCTTCTCCACCAGCCTGAAGAACGTCGAGGCGCTGACGACCGAGCTGGAGGCCCGCAAGGGCATGCTGGAACAGCTGGAGCAGGCGCTGACCAAGGCCAATTCCGCCGTGGCGGAGTTCGAGGCCCTGGCGGTCAGCACGCGCGGCATCATCGAGGGCGACGGGCGTGAGGCCGTGGCCAACATCAACGCCGCGGCGGAAGAGGCGAGGTCTGCGGTGGCGTCCATCAACCGCACCGCGACCAACGTCGAAGGCCCGATGAACGAATTCGCCACCACCGGCCTGCCGCAACTGCAGCAGTCGATCCAGGGACTGGAGGATGCGACCCGGTCGCTGGAGGGCCTGATCGACGAGGTCCGCTCCAGCCCGCGTGATTTCATCAGCCGCCCGCCGACCAAGGAAATGGAGGTCCAGCCGTGACCCGCTTCTCGCTGATCCGTCCGATGGCGGCCGCCGTCGCCCTGATGGCGCTCTCCGCCTGCGCCCTGCTGTCGACGCCCGACCCGGTCCAGACCTACCGGTTCGGGGGCTCCGCGGCCGGCCAGGCCGCCGCGGTCGCCAGCCCGACCCAGGTCACGCTGCGCCGGGTCGAGTTCCCGGAGGCCGTCGAGGGCGACAAGCTGCTCGGCGTCACCGGGACCGAGACCGCCTATATCGCGGGCGCCCGGTGGGTCTCGCCGGCGTCGGACCTCTATATGGAGAGCATCGAGAACGCCTTCGCCGCCCAGGCGACGCGGGTGCGGCTGATCGGCCCGCGTGAGCTGACGCAGGGCCAGCGGTCACTCGATATCGACATCCGTTCGTTCGAGGCCCGCTATGACGCGCCGGGCCTGGCGCCGACCATCGTCGTGACGGCCAGGGCCCGCCTTCTGGCGCTGCCGCAGCGGACCGTCTCGGCGGAGCGGGTGTTCACCGTGGAACAGCTGGCGACGGCCAACCGGGTCTCCGCCATCGTCGAAGCCTTCGATCTGGCGACGCGGGACCTCAACACGCAGATCGTCGCTTGGACCGACGCCAGCGCGGGCTGATCAGAGCGGCCTGCCTCAAAGAGGGCGGCGAAGCTCCGCCATCCGGTTCTCGACCTCGGCGCGGCGGCTGCGTGACGCCGTCAGTTCAGCCAGGGCCCGGTCGATGCGCGCCTTCAGGTCCGCGCGCACGCGAGCCATCTGATCGCGGTCGGGGCGCACCTTCTTCGGTCGTCTGGCGTTGAGCCCCAGGGCGTCCTTCCAGTCATCGCGCCATGAGACGACGCCCTCGGCGCAGGCCTTGAGCGCCTCTGCGGCGCGGGCGTCCGCGTTCTGGGCGCTGCGGATCAGCGGCAGGGATTGCAGTGCGGCGGCGCGGCAGGCGTCCAGCGTGGCCCTCCGCGCGACCAGCGGATGCGGCGCATCGCCTTCGGCCGGGACATGTCCCGCCAGCCGGCCCGCGGCCGCCGCGAGGTGGGCGTCGAGGTCGGCGAGCGCGTCCCGGATCTCGACCCAGGCCTTGTCGAGGGCGCCGGAGCGCTGGGCGGCGCCTTCGACCCGGCCCGCCAGCTCATTGGCGGTCTCGCCCAGGCCGGCGGCCGCGCGGCCCCAGGCTTGGCGGAAGCGTTTCAGACGGCCGCCGCGGCTGTCGAACAGGCCGGCGATCCCCCGGCGAGGCTCAAGGGCGCCCGGGTCCAGACCCTCGAGCACCGACCGGGCATGGGTCAGCTGGGCCGAGGCCTCGGTCAGATCGCCGGTGCGGGCGGCCGCCAGCGCGCGCTCGATGCGCTCAACGGCGGCGGCGCGGACGGGCTCGGCGAAGGCGTCGACCTGCGTATCGTCCCATGCAGCGTCGATTTCCGCGACGCGCGCCGCGTCGGGCGCGGGCCAGTTGCCCTGCCAGCGATAGGCGCCGTCGGCCATCACTCTTACTCCACCCCTCCGGTTCTGCGACCGGTCGCAGAGTATGACTACGACTTGGGCCCGGCGGCAACGGTACAGGTTGTCCCGGTTGTACGACGAACGGCGAGCGGCCCCGCATTGCCCGGCCCGGCGCCGGATGTTAGGCGGCTTGGACCGACTGTCTCGAGGGATCCCTGTTGGACGTTCAGCTGCACCGTCGGATGGTCCTGGCCGGGCTGGCTTCCACAGGGCTGGCAGGATGCGTTTCAGCGCCCGCGTCCCTCACCACCCGGCCGCGCCCGGTATTCCAGCGCCAGGTCTTCGCACCCCTGCTGACCGATCCGGGCCGCCTGAGCCGGATCACCGTCTGCACACGGCCGTTCCGGGCGCAGGGGCCGCGCATCGAGACAGAAACGGTCGGCGACAAGCGGGTGGTCCACAACTACGGCCACGGCGGATCGGGCTGGTCCCTTTCCTGGGGATCGGCGGCGGCGGCGCGCGATCTGGCGCTGGCGGGCGGTCAGCGGGATGTCGCCGTGATCGGCTGCGGCGCCCTGGGCCTCACCGCGGCGCTACAGCTGCTGAGGGCCGGCGCGGCGGTGACCATCCATGCCGCCGAACGGACGCCCTATACCCGGTCCGCCCGGGCCACGGGCGTCTGGTCGCCTGACTCACGGATCGCGGCGGAGTCCGCCGTATCGCCGGATTTCGCGGCGCGATGGGAGGCCATGGCGCGGCGGTCCTGGGTCGATCACCACGCCTTCGTCGGCCTCGACGGCGATCCGGTGCGGTTCATCGACCAGTATAATCTGTCGGCCAAGCGGGGCGGCAACGGCGCGGTCGGGCCGGCGCCGACGCCGGGGCGGGTCGGCTTCGCGCGCTACGCAGACCGACTGGCCGATCTGGTCCCCCACTCGCGCGAACTGGGGCTGGATGAGCATCCCTTCCCGGTGGCGTCCGCGCGGGTGGTCCCGCAGATGACCTTCAATGTGGCGGAGTACGCCCGGCAGCTGACTGAGGCCTTCCTGATGGAGGGCGGACGGATCGTGCAGCGGACCTTCCACCATCCGTCGGAACTGGCCGACCTCGCCCAGCCGGTCGTGGTCAACTGCACGGGCTATGGCGCCCGGGCCCTGTTCGGGGACGAGAGCGTCGTCCCCGTCCGGGGCCAGATCGCCTGGCTGACGCCGCAGCCCGAGTTGACCTACGCCGTCAATTTCCGGGCGATCAGCATGGTGCCGCGCCACGACGGCATCGTCATCCAGGCCAATGGCGCGAGCCAGATGGTCGGCTATGGCGTCGAGGACGAGACGCCTGATCGCGCCGAGTCGGAACAGGCTCTGGCGGCGCTCGCGACGTTGTACGCGAGCGCCTGAGACCGGTCAGGCCAGTCCGGGTGCGATCGTGTAGGTCGCCTCGGTCTTGGACGCGACCTCTTCGAGGGTGACGCCCTCGGCCAGCTCGATGAGCTCCAGACCCGAGCCGTCCGGCTTGACGTCGAAGACGCACAGGTCGGTGATGACGCGGCTGACCACGCCGGTTCCGGTCAGGGGCAGGGTGCAGGCCTTCAGCACCTTGGACTGGCCGTGCTTGTTGGCGTGATCCATGACCACCACCACGCGCTTGACGCCGGCGACCAGGTCCATGGCGCCGCCCATGCCCTTCACCAGCTTGCCGGGGATCATCCAGTTGGCGATGTCGCCGTTCTCGGCCACTTCCATGGCGCCGAGGATGGACAGGTTGATGTGGCCGCCGCGGATCATGGCGAAGCTGTCGGCCGAGCTGAAATAGCTGCTTTCCGAAATCTCGGTGATCGTCTGCTTGCCGGCGTTGATCAGGTCGGCGTCGACCTCGTCCTCATAGGGGAAGGGGCCCATGCCGAGCATGCCGTTCTCGGACTGGAGGGTCACCTCCATCCCGTGCGGGATGTAGTTCGCCACCAGGGTCGGGATGCCGATGCCCAGGTTGACGTAGAAGCCGTCCTGCAACTCGTGGGCGGCGCGGGCGGCCAGTTGTTCGCGGGTGCGGGCCATCAGGCGGTCTCGCTCAGTTTGGGGCCGTAGGTCTTGGCCATCATGGTCAGAACAGAGCTCACCCGGCGCGAGCGGGTTTCGAGGCTCCTGGCGTCATCGATGTGGGCAGCGTAGCGCGCCTGGCAGGACGGCCGTGCGATGTCCCACAGCGCCTTGAGTTGGGGGTCGCTCTGGATCGCGCCTGCCAGTTCCTCCGGAACCGGCTCGCCCTTCTTCGTCTGGAACGCCGCCATCACGCGGTCTCCCGGGCACGGACGGTGCGTTGTTCGATGCGCTTCTCCGGCACGGTCAGGACGATGCGGTCGACATAGATGCCGGGCGTGTGGATCTGGTCGGGGTCCATCGAGCCGGTCGGGACGATGTGCTCGACCTCGACGACGGTGACCTTGCCGGCCGTGGCCATCATCGGATTGAAGTTGCGGGCGGTCTTGCGGAACTGGAGATTGCCGCGGCCGTCGGCCTTCCAGGCCTTGACGATCGACAGGTCGGCGACGAGGCCGGTCTCCATGACATAGTCGCGGCCGTTGAAGTTGCGGACTTCCTTGCCCTCGGCCACCAGGGTGCCGACGCCGGTGGCGGTGAAGAAGGCCGGGATGCCCGCACCGCCGGCGCGGATGCGCTCGGCCAGGGTGCCCTGGGGGTTGAACTCGAGCTGGAGCTCGCCGGCCAGGTACTGGCGTTCGAACTCCTTGTTCTCGCCGACGTAGGACGAGATCATCTTGGCGATCTGGCGGGTCTCCAGCAGCTGGCCGAGGCCGAAGCCATCCACGCCGGCGTTGTTGGAAATGACGGTCAGGCCCTTGGTCCCGCTGTCGCGCAGGGCGGCGATCAGATGCTCGGGAATGCCGCACAGGCCGAAGCCGCCGGACATGACGGTCATGCCGTCGAAGGTCAGGCCCTCAAGGGCGGACGCCGCGTCGGGGAAGATTTTCCGCATCGCTTCCTCATATTTTCACCGCCTGATGAATATTGGCGGCGCTTGTCCGTCCCTACCGTGGGCAGGCGGAACGGGCAAGGCGGGCCGGAAAAAACAGGGTCCACTGAGTCCGCTGCGTCCATCCAGTGCACTGCGTCCGCCGGGTCGGACGCGCCGGATTGGAGGTATGCCGCCGACCTGCGTCAAAATCGGACGTGCCCGGGGGTGACAGGCGCGATCGGCGGCGCACCGCGATGACGATAGCGGGCGCCCTTCAGCATCATCTTCGCCGCCTCCCAGTGGATGCCCCAGGTGACCTTCCAGGTCAGCAGCGGGTGGCTGAGGAAGGCGCGCAGCAGCTGGCCGTCGGTCAGGGGGCGACGGCGTCCGGCGAAACAGGCGGTCAGGATCGGCGTGTCTCCGCGGCGCACCGCGACCGCGACGGACAGGGCCTCGCCGGGCGGGCGGACCGTGAAGTCGTAGCTCAGGTCCCGGTCCATGAAGGGCGACACGAACAGCTGCTTTTCCGCCGTCTGCCGGATCAGGGCCGTCTGATCCCCCGGCACGGCGACGAGATAGCTGTGCCGCTCGTGGAAGGTGTTGGTGACCTCATAGAGCAGGGCGGCCAGGGCGCCGTCGGGCGTGTGGCAGAAGAAGACGCTGATCGGGTTGAAGCCGTAGCCGAGGATGCGCGGCATGGTCAGCAGACGGATCGGACCGCCGGCGATGTCGATCCCCGCCTCGGCCAGATGCTCCTCGACCTGGGCGCGCAGGGGGCGGTCCGAGCGATCACCATGGTCCGTGGTGCGCAGGCTGATCAGGCCGAAGCGGCCGCGACCCAGCAGGCGAAGGCGCGATTGCAGCCCGTCCAGCTCATCCAGATCGGCCAGCACCATCCAGAGGCGATAGCGCAGGCGGTGGCCGAAGGTGCGCGACCGCTGGTGGACGACCTCGCCGACATAGAGGGCCGACGAGGACGGCATGGCCGGACGCGTGTTCACGCCGCCTCGGTCAGCCGGTCCGGGTCAACGGGCGGGCGCACATGAATCCGGCCGCTCTCGTCCGCCACGCTCCACGGCCGGCGCAGGCCGCCGAGCTGTTCGGCGACGGCGAGACCGGCCTGGAGTCCGTCCTCATGGAAGCCCGAACCGAACCAGGCGCCCGCGAACCAGACATTGCGCCGGCCCTGCAGCGACCAGAGTTCGGACTGGGCGGCGACGGCGGCGGAGTCGAACACGGGGTGCTCATAGTCCCATTCGCCGATCACCAGCGACGGGTCGGGCGCCTTGGCCGGGTTCAGACTGACGAACAGGGGCGGGCCGGGCAGGGACTGAAGCTCGTTCATCCAGTAGGTCACGCCGCCTTCGCCCGCGCGATCGGAATAACCCAGATGGGTCCAGGCGGCCCAGGCCTTGCGCCGCTTCGGCATCAGCGACGTGTCCCGGTGGAGGATCACCTTGTTGGGCCGGTAGGCGATGGCGCCGAGCAGGCGGCGGTCATCCGCCGAGGGCGCTTCCAGCAGCTTCAGGGCCTGATCGGAATGGGTCGCCAGAACCACGGCGTCGAACCGTTCGATCCGGCCGTCCTCGAACCGCAATGCGGCGCCGTCGAGCCCGCGCAGCACGCCGGTGATCCCGGCCCGGGTGACGATCTCGCCCCGGAAGGCGTCAGCCAGCCGGGTCACATAGGACCGGCTCCCGCCGTCGACCGTCCGCCAGGTCGGCCTCAGGTCCAGCTTGAGCAGGTTGTGGTTCATGTAGAACCGGACGAACGAGGCCGCCGGATAGTCGGCCATCTGACCCATGGTGCAGGACCAGATCGCGGCCGCCTGCGGCAGGAGGTGGGCCTCCTTGAACAAGGGGCCGTAGCCGCCGCGCACCAGATAGGCCTCCAGCGTCTCGCCGGTCCGCTCCAGCTCGGCCAGGTCGCGCGGCGCCTGCTTCTGGAACCGCAGCAGGTCGCGGATCATGCGCCAGAACCGGGGGCTGGCGTAGTTCCGTTTCTGGGCGAACAGGGCGCCGAGCCCCTGGCTGCAGTATTCGAAGGCGCCGTCGTCGATGGAGACGGCGAAGGACATCATCGCCGGCTTGGTCGGCACGTTCAGGTGCGCGAACAGGGCGGTCAGATTGGGATAGTTGGCCTCGTTATAGACAATGAAGCCAGTGTCGACGGCGATGGGCCCCTGCGGCGAGGGCGCGTCGACCGTGCTGGAGTGCCCGCCCAGCCGGTCGTCGGCCTCGAACAGGGTGACCTCATGTTGCTGCGACAGCAGCCAGGCGCAGGACAGCCCGGAGATGCCGGAGCCGACCACGGCGATGCGCCGTCCGGCTGGCGGGGCGGGCGTCTCTGCGACGAGATGAGGGGGCATGCCGACTCCAACTTTGGTTCAACAGAAGTACGGCGCAAACAGTGCGGCGGATGCCGCTCATCCGGATGCTACGCTCAGGCGTAGCTACGGGATAGTCAGGCCTGTCAGGAACGCCCATGTCACTTACGAACGTCGCCATACGCCGGCTGCAGGATGCGCCATTCCCCGATTTCATCGCCCGACCGGCGATCGACAGTCTGGTCAGCGAGGCGCGCCGGCGGCTGGACCGCGAAGGCCCGCATGACGAGGCCGTCTTCGCCCGCGACATGGCGCAACGCGCGATCGCCGAACATGCGGACGCGGCCAATGCGCAGCACTATGAGCTGCCGCCCGAGTTCTTCCAGATCTGCCTGGGCAAGCGGCTGAAATACTCCTGCTGCCTCTATCCGGCGGCTGACACGACGCTGGACCAGGCCGAGGAGGCCGCCCTGGCCGAGACCTGCGCCCATGCCGCCCTGAGCGACGGCCAGAAGGTGCTTGAGCTGGGGTGCGGATGGGGCTCGCTGAGCCTGTGGATGGCCGAGCGCTATCCGAATTCGACCATCACCGCCGTGTCCAACAGCCATGGCCAGCGCGGGCATATCGAGGCCCAGGCCGCGGCGCGGGGCCTGACCAACCTGACGGTCATCACCTGCGACATGAACGACTTCAAGCCGGCGACGGAGGGTGTCTATGACCGGATCGTCTCGGTCGAGATGTTCGAGCATATGGCCAACTGGCGCGCCCTGCTCACGCGGGCCCATGGCTGGCTGAAGCCGGATGGGCGGATGTTCATCCACATCTTCACCCACCGCGACGCGCCGTACCGGTTCGATCACACCGACAGCGGCGACTTCATCGCCCAGCATTTCTTCACCGGCGGCGTCATGCCCAGCCGCGGCCTGATGCGGCAGTTCCCGGACCTGTTCCGGGTCGAGCGCGAATGGACCTGGAACGGCGTCAACTACCAGCGCACCGCCGACCACTGGCTGGCCAATATGGACGCCAATGGCGACCGTGTGATGGAGCTGATGCGCGAGACCTATGGTGCGGATGCGGCCCTGTGGCGGCGCCGCTGGCGGCGGTTCTATCTGGCCACGGCCGGCCTGTTCGGTAACGATGGCGGCAACACCTGGGCGGTCACCCACTATCTGCTGAAGCCGGCTTGAGGACCTGAGGACATGATCAAATACATCGTCGCCTATCTCGGCGCGGGCCTGACGTTCGCGGCCATAGACGCGGTCTGGCTGACCACCATGACCAACCGGCTCTACAAGCCCGTGCTGGGACCGATCCTGGCCGACAAGCCGGACATGAAGGCGGCGGTCGCCTTCTATTTGATCTCCATCTTCGGGACGGTCTTCCTGGCCATCGAGCCCGCCCTGCGCGAGGGGGCCTGGCAGAGGGCGGCGATCAACGGGGCGGTGCTGGGGTTCGTGGCCTACGCCACCTATGACCTGACCAACCAGGCGACGCTGAATGTCTGGTCGCTGAAGCTGACCCTGATCGACCTGTGCTGGGGCACGGCCCTGACCACGACCTCGGCCGTGGGCGGATATCTCGCCGCTCGCTGGGCGGAAGGCCGGTTCGGCTAAGGCTCTCGCGATTAACCTTTTTCTTCCCGCGAGACGGGCGCGAGGTGGCCAGATCGCAGCGATAGGGTAAAAGGTGCGACTGGACGGTGTTCAGTCGGGGAAAATGGCTTTGCGTGCTGGCGTCAATGCTCTGACGGCGATCTTCGTGGTCGGCGTCCTGGCCGGACTGGCGTTGACGCCGGACGGGCGGGCATGGCTGCGCAACCCGACCATCATGCTGGGCGACAAGGCCGCCGCCTCCGCGCCGCCCGCCGCCGCCGCCCCGCCGCCTGTAGCAGCCCCCGCCGCCGCTCCCGCCCCCGCCATCGTTCGCGTGACGCCCCTGAGCGCCCGGCTGGCGCAGGGCCCGCTGCGGATCGGCGTGTTCGGGGACTCCATGGCCGACGGCCTGTACGCGGGCCTGTACCGCGACCTGCAGGACCAGCCGAACGTCTCGGTGACCAAATTCTCGCAGGTTTCGACCGGGCTGAGCCGCTACGACTATGTGAACATCCAGGCGAAGACCCAGGCCCAGCTCGACGAGCATCCGGTCGATGTCGCGGTCATGCTGTTCGGCACCAATGACGCCCAGGGCATCGACACCGGGGGCGTGGTGCACATGTTCGGCACGGACGGCTGGAAGGCCGCCTATGGCAAGCGGATCGACGATCTGGTCGCCCTGCTGCGCAGCCGCGATGTGGCGGTCTACTGGGTCGGCCTGCCGCGCATGAAGCGCGACACCTTCGACGCGCGGATGATGCTGATCAACGGCGTGGTCGAGGCCCGGATGCGGGCGCTGGGCGTGCCCTATATCGAGACGGTCGGCCTGACCTCGAACGGGGAGGGCGGCTATGAGGCCTATCTGCCGACCGACGGCGGACGTCGCGTCCTGATGCGCGCCGGCGACGGAATCCATATGTCGATGGCCGGCTATCTGCGCATGAGCGCCCCGGTCGCGGCGCGGCTGAAGCGCGACGCCGGGCTGGATCGGCCCCGCGCTGCGGTCCCGCCCGCCGCTCCCGCCGCAACGCCCGCCGCCTGAGCATGAAGGCGTTCGCCGGGGCCCTTGTCGCGGCTGTTCTGGCGTCCGCGGCGGCCGCGCAGACGCCCTATGGAACCACCGATACCCCCGCGCCCGGCGCCTCTGTCTGCCCGGGCGGCCTGTGCCAGCCGCAGGCCCTGAACAGCGTGTTCGAGGCGCTCGCGCGGGCGGAGGCCGGGACAGACACGGCGCCGGTGCACATCCTCCAGATCGGCGACAGCCACACTGCGGGCGACCGCATCACCGGCAAGCTGAGGGCGGCCCTGCAGGCGCGCTTCGGCGACGGCGGACGCGGCGTTCTGCCGCCCGGCGTGCCCTATGCCGGCTACGCCCCGATGCAGGTCGAGGTGACGGCGGATGGATGGACGGCCACGCTCGCGCCGCTGGCGGGCAATGCGGGCTATGTCCGGGCCGGGGTCGGCCTTTCCGGTGTGCAGGCGATCACGGTGCGGCCGGGAAGCGCCCTGACCGTCCGTCGCGAGACGGTCTCGCCCGCCTTCGTACAGATCGGCCTGTGCGGGGAGGGTCCGGGGCGGCTGGAGGTGACGGCGGACGACGAGCACTGGACGGTGGACTTCGGCGCGGAACGCTGCGCGATCCTCTATGCCGGGGGGAGCCCGCGCGAGGTCGAGCTCCGCGCGCTCGACGATGTCGTGAGCCTGCACGACGTGCGGCTGACCAACATCGCGCCGGGGGTGGAGCTGTCCAATCTGGGCGTGGTCGGGGCGACGATCCGGGATCTGGCGGCGCGGGACCAGCGGGTGGTGGCGCGCGAGCTGGCAGCCTGGCGGCCGGCGCTCATCATTCTGGCCTTCGGCACCAATGAGGGGTTCGACGACAATCTGGACCCGCGGGCCTATGAGGCGCTGCTGGGCGGCCAGATCGTCCGCCTGCGCAGGCTGGCGCCGGGGGCCTCGCTGATGATCCTCGGCGCGCCGGACGCCCTGCGGAATGGCGCTGCGAACGGCTGCAGCGCCGACGGCCGGCGCAGCCCCCCTCCGTCTCTCGCCGTGGTGCGGGACGTGCAACGCCGGGTCGCCGCCGACATGGGTGTGGCGTTCTGGGACTGGCACGGGCGGATGGGCGGCGACTGTTCAGCGGATCGACTGGCGACGCGGGCCGAGCCCTTCATGTTGCGCGACCGGGTGCATTTCAGCTCCGCCGGCGCCGACTGGATCGGCGGGGCGCTGAACGCCGACCTGATGACCGCCTATGACGCCTGGTCGGCGCGGCGCGGGGGAGGCGAATAGATGCTGTTCCCCACGCTCGCCTTCGGCGTCTTCTTCCTGTTCGTCTATTTCACCGCCTGGTCGCTGGATCGCGAGAACGGGCGGCGCAAACTGTTCCTGCTGCTGGCCAGCTGGTTCTTCTACGCCCAGTGGGACTGGCGGTTCGTCGGCCTGCTGATCCTGTCGGCGGTGCTGAACTGGGGCGTCGGCGCGCTGATCGCGCGGCAGCCGGGGACCAGGAAGGCCTGGCTGGTCGGCCTCGGGGTCGCGGCCAATCTGCTGATCCTCGGCTTTTTCAAATACTACGGCTTCTTCATCGAACAGGCCGGCGACCTGCTGATGCGGTTCGGCTGGGAGCGGGACCTGCCGCTGCTCCAGATCGTGCTGCCGGTCGGCATTTCGTTCTTCACCTTCCAGGGCATCAGCTACGTTGTCGACGTCCATCGCGGGAAGACGCCGCCGGCGAAGAGCCTGCTCGACGTCATGCTGCTGATGAGCTTCTTCCCGCATCTGGTGGCCGGGCCGATCGTGCGGGCCTCGGACCTGCTGCCGCAGTTCGACCGGGCCCCGCGGCTGACGCGGGCCATGGCGACGCACGGGATGCTGCTGATCGTCTGGGGCCTGTTCAAGAAGACGGTGATCGCCTCCGAGATTTCAGTGAACCTGGTCGATCCGGTGTTCTTCGATCCGTCGGCCTATGGGGCCATCGACATCGCCGCGGCGGTCTATGGCTATGCGGTCCAGATCTATTGCGACTTCTCGGCCTATTCGGACATGGCGATCGGGATCGCGGCCCTGCTGGGCTATTCCTTCCCGCGCAATTTCGACCAGCCGTATCGCGCCAGTTCGATGCAGAGCTTCTGGCGGCGCTGGCACATCAGCCTGTCCAGCTGGCTGCGGGACTACCTCTATGTGCCGCTGGGAGGCGGTCGCAAGGGGCTGGTCTCGTCCTGCATCAACGTCTTCATCACCATGGTCCTGGGCGGGCTGTGGCACGGGGCGGCCTGGACCTTCCTGGCCTGGGGCGCGCTGCATGGCGGGGTGCAGGTGATCGAGCGCCTCGGCCGCGCGGCCTTCGGCGACCGCAAGGTGGTGCCGACCGTGATCGGGGTGCTGGTGACCTTCCATATTGTCTGCCTGGGCTGGATCCTGTTTCGGGCCGAGAATTTCGATCTGGCCATGTCCATGCTGCAGGGTCTCGGCCGGGTCGGACCGGTCACGGCGCTGACGCCCCTGCTGCTGACCCTGATCGTCGGCGGCCTGGCCATGCACTGGCTGCCGCCCCGGGCGATCGAGGGCATGGCCGAGCGGCTGAAGGCGGCGCCGTCGCTGACGCTGGGCCTGCTGATCGGGGCGGCCTTCCTGCTCATCGAGGCGGTGCGTCCGGACGGCGTGGCCCCCTTCATCTATTTCCAGTTCTGAGGCGTTGAGACGGCGATGAACGACGAGCGCGATCCTCCCGAAATCCCGCTGGAGCCGTTTCCGGTTCACCGGCAGGAATCACCCTTCCCGCCGCTCTACGAAAGCCTGCCCCCGGGGGCGGGCGACCCGTACAGCGACTGGAACCAGAACGCCGACGCCCACGACCTGCCGACGCGCGAGAACCGGCTGGCGGCGCTCGGCCGGTTCGCCTTTCCGCCCGCCCCGCCGCTGGACGACGAAGGCCTGGCCGCCCGCGACCGGCGCTGGAGCAGCCGCACGATCGTGGTGATCGCCGCCTTCCTGCTGGTGTTCAACGCCGTCTCACCGCTGAACTGGTCCCGGCAGCAGGCGCCCTCCTGGCTGCAAGGCACGGTCCAGCAGATCTCCGAGGTCTGGGTCGGCCAGCTGGCGGTGTTCGGCGTCGACATGCCCCGACAGGGCGTCCGCGAGGCCTGGATGGCGGCGCGCGATGCGCGGTTCGTGGGTCAGGAGCCCGCCCCGACCGCGCCTTGACCGACGCCACAACCCACCCCTAGCGTGCAGCGCCCGTCGGGGCGGCTTGTTTGGGGAATGGATCATGCGTCATCGTCTGCTCGGCCGGGCCCTGCCCGCCTTTGTGTTGCTGGCCGTCCTGGCCGGACCCGCCCTGGCGCAGGAGGGCCGGACCTATCAGCAGCCGCCGGCGCCGATCGCGGACATTCTCGACACCAAACCGACCCCGACGCCCAGCCTGTCGCCGGACCGGACGACCCTGGCCCTGTTCGACCGCGCCAACCTGCCGCCGATCGCCGAACTGGCCGAGCCGATGCTGCGGCTGGCCGGATACCGGATCAATCCGAGGAACAACGGCCAGGCCAACAGCCGGGTGACCTGGCTGACGGGCCTGAGCTTCCAGCCCGTCGCCGGCGGACCCGCCCGGACGGTCAGCCTGCCGGCGAACGCGCGCTTCGTCTCGCCCGGCTGGTCGCCGGACGGCCGCGCGGTGGCCCTGCTGATGGATGCACCGACCGGGCTGGAGCTGTGGACGGTGGACGTGGCCAGCGGCGTCGCGCGCAAGCTGACCGACGCCCGGGTCAATGCCGCGGGCGGCGGGGCCTTCGACTGGCTGCCCGACAGCTCGGGCCTGCTGGTGCGGATGACCCCCGCGGGCAGGGGACCGGCGCCGGATGTCAGCCGTCCGCCCGCAGGACCGATCGTCGAGGAGAGCATGGGCCGCACGGCGCCCGCGCGGACCTATCAGGACCTGCTGTCCAACGCCGGGGACGAGGCCCTGTTCGAATACTATTTCACCTCGCAGCTGACGCTGGTCCCGCTCGCGGGCCAGGCGCGGACGCTGGGCGCTCCGGCGGTCTTCCTGGGCTCCGGAGTGTCGCCGGACGGGCGCTACGTCCTGCAGACGCGGGTGAGGCGCCCCTACAGCTATGTCGTCCCGGCGGCCCTGTTCCCGGCCGACGTGCTGATTACCGACATGGAGGGCGTGGTGGTGCACCGGGTCGCCGACCTGCCGCTGCGCGACAACGTCCCCACCCCGTTCGACGCCGTGGCGCCCGGCCCGCGTTCGGCCCAGTGGCGGGCCGATGCGCCCTCGACCCTGGTCTGGGTCGAGGCCCAGGACGGTGGCGATCCGCGCACGCCCGCCGAGGTGCGCGACCGCGTCTACACCCTCGCCGCGCCGTTCGATGACGCGCCGACGCCGCTGATCGATCTCAAGGACCGCTACGGCGGCGTGATCTGGGGCGACGCCGATACAGCGCTGGTCCTGAGCCGGCAGTTCAACAACCGGCGCGAGACCCGCTATCTGGTCGATCCGTCCAATCCCGGTCAGTCCCGCGTCCTGCTGGAGCGCAACTATCAGGATCGCTACAACGATCCCGGCTTCCCCTTGACCGAGGCCAACGCCAGCGGCTTCCCGGTCATGCAGTTCACCGCCGACGGATCGCGCGTGCTGATGACCGGCGCCGGGGCTACGCGGGCAGGGGAGTATCCCTTCCTGTCCACCATGGACCTGACGACCGGGGCGACGGAGCGGCTGTGGACATCGGAAGACGGCGCCTATGAGACCGTGCTGGGCATCCTCGACGAGGACGGCCGCCGGCTGGTGACGCGTCGCGAGACCCGCGATGATCCGCCCAACCTCTTCGTACGCGATCTGGACGCCCAGGCGACGGCGCTGACCAGCTTCCCGGATCCGGCGCCGCAGATGGCCGGGGTGACCAAACAGCTGATCAGCTACACCCGCGCCGACGGGGTGCAGTTGTCGGGCACGCTGTATCTGCCCGCCGGCTATGACAAGGATCGCGACGGGCCCCTGCCGGTGGTCATGTGGGCCTATCCGGCCGAGTTCACCGACGCCGCCGTGGCGGGCCAGGTGGTCGACACCGCCAACCGCTTCACCCGGCCGGGCGGCATCAGCCACCTGTTCCTGCTGACCCAGGGCTATGCGGTGCTGGACGATCCCTCGATGCCGATCGTCGGCGTCAACGGGGCCGAGCCCAATGACACCTACATCCAGCAACTGACCGCCAGCGCCGAGGCGGCGGTGAATGCGGTGGTCGAGATGGGCGTGGCGGATCGCGACCGGATCGCCGTCGGCGGGCACAGCTACGGCGCCTTCATGACCGCCAACCTGCTGGCCCACACTGACCTGTTCCGCACCGGCATCGCCCGCTCGGGCGCCTATAACCGGACCCTGACCCCGTTCGGCTTCCAGGCCGAGCAGCGCACCTACTGGGAGGCCGGCGACACCTACGACCAGATGTCGCCGTTCACCTTCGCCAACCGGGTCAATGAGCCGATCCTGCTGATCCACGGCGAGGCCGACGACAACCAGGGCACCTTCCCGATCCAGTCCGAACGCTTCTACGCCGCCCTGAAGGGCAACGGTGCCAATGTCCGCTACGTCGTCCTGCCGCTCGAGGCGCACGGCTACCGGGCGCGGGAATCGGTGGGTCATACGCTGTGGGAGATGACCCGCTGGCTGGACCGGTATGTGAAGAACGCCGGACCGCGGGCGGCCGACTGAAGGTGCGCGCTACCGCAGCCATTTTGCTACTGAGCATGGCCGGCTGTGGTCAACCGGGCCAGTGGACTGGCTGGGTGTATCCCAGTGCTGGAAATCTCACGCACTCGGTGGAGATCGGACGCTTTGACACGTTTGAACAGTGCAGGGCCTCAGCCGCCGACACGCTTGCCGCATTTGACCGGACCGATTCCGGGACGTTTGAATGTGGTCGGGCCTGTCGTCGCTCGGAGGCGACCGGGCTGAACGTCTGTGTGGAGACCCGGGACTAACCGAACGTCATCACCTGCCACTTGTCATCCCGGACGCCGCGCAGCGGTGATCCGGGACGCAAGCCTTCCACCGGTTTGGCCTCCCGGAAATCGCCTTCGATTATCCGGGAGACAGGTGGCCGTCGCACTCGCTTCAACCCTTCCCCCGGATAGCTGCTGGCGCAGCTTCCGGGGGGGAGGTTTACTGTTCCCAACCCGTCCCGGCTCTCCGCTTCGCTTCGGCCGGGATGACAACGCGCGAATTCCCCCCGACCGCGTCAGGATTCATCAGAGGCCTCGGTGGCGTAACGATGGTTTCCTGCGCGCGGGACTGGAGGGACATTCCATGAAAACGCTTCTTCGCGCCGCCGTCGCGGCGACCATCATCGGCCTGACCGGCGGCCTCGGCGGCTGCGCCTCATTGATCACCGGCGGTGACCTGATCCGGCCGGGCGAGCCCACGGGCGGGCTGGAGATTCGCAACGTCTCGCGGACCAATTCCATCGGCGTGGTGCTGGTCTCGGACTGCAGCGCTTCCACCTACGGCCTGAACCGCCTGCCTTCGGGCTACAGCATCCCGCCGGGCGGCAGCTACACCTTCACCCTCTCCGCCGGCTGCTGGGACGTCGGCGCGGGCGAGGTCCTCAGCCAGAACACCTGGACCGAGGGCTATGCCAAGGTGACGGTCGTCCCCGGACGGACCACCACGCTCCAGTCGCGATAGCGCGCAGTCGTTGAACCTTTGCGGCGGCGCAACATTCCTGTTGCGCCAGCGCCGCTTGTCGGGCCACGCTGCAAGATCGTTGCAGCGGGAGCAGTATGGCCTTCGACGAGATGTCAGGTGACGGCGGAGGGGTCCGCGACAGCTATCGCGGACTCGCGCGCTGGCTTGCGGACGCCCCCGAGGGGCTGCTGCAGGCGCGGTCGCGTCAGGCGGAGCTGTTCTTCCGCCGCATGGGCATCACCTTCGCCGTCTATGGCGACGCGGAATCCAGCGAGCGGCTGATCCCGTTCGATGTCGTGCCGCGCATCATCGGCGCGGCCGAATGGGCGGGGCTCGAGGCCGGGCTGACCCAGCGGGTGCGGGCGATCAACCTGTTCCTGGCCGATGTCTATGGCGCGCAGGAGTGTCTGAAGGCCGGCATCGTCCCGGCCGAGCTGATCCTCACCAACCCCCACTATGTGCCCGAGATGCAGGGCCGCCGGCCGCCGCGCGGGGTCTGGGTCCACATCGCCGGCGTCGATCTGGTCCGCACGGGCGAGGACGGCTTCTATGTGCTCGAGGACAATTGCCGCACGCCGTCCGGGGTCTCCTACATGCTGGAGAACCGCGAGATGATGATGCGGTTGTTCCCCGACCTGTTCGCCGACTATCCGGTGCGGCCGGTCGAGACCTATGCCGACATGCTGCTGGCCAGTCTGCGTGGCTCGGCGCCCGAGGCGGCGGGGGCGGATCCGACGATCGTCGTCCTGACGCCGGGGCCGTTCAACTCGGCCTATTACGAACACTCCTTCCTGGCCGACAAACTGGGCGTCGATCTGGTCGAGGGGCGCGATCTGTTCGTCGACGACGGCAAGGTCTTCATGCGCACGACCCAGGGCCGTCAGCAGGTCGATGTCATCTACCGGCGCATCGACGACGACTATCTCGACCCCCTGACCTTCCGGCCGGATTCCACCCTCGGCGTTCCGGGTCTGATGACGGCCTATCAGGCGGGGACCGTGACCCTGGCCAATGCGGTCGGCACCGGCGTGGCCGACGACAAGGCCGTCTATACCTACATGCCCGAGATCATCCGCTTCTTCACCGGCGAGGAGCCGATCCTGAAGAACGTCCCGACCTGGCGCTGCCGCGAGCCGGAGGCGCTGAAGGAGGTGCTGTCCAAGCTGGACCAGCTGGTGGTCAAGGAGGTCGGCGGCTCGGGCGGCTACGGCATGCTGGTCGGACCGGCGTCGACGAAGGCCGAGATCGAGGCCTTCCGGAAGAAGCTGATCAACGACCCCGACGACTTCATCGCCCAGCCGACGCTGGACCTGTCGACCGCGCCGACGCTGGACAAGGGCGAGCTGCACGGCCGCCACGTCGACCTGCGGCCGTTCGTGCTGTCCAGCCCCGAAGGCGTGAAGGTGGCGCCGGGCGGCCTGACCCGCGTGGCGCTGAAGCCCGGCTCTCTGGTGGTCAACTCCAGCCAGGGCGGCGGGACCAAGGATACCTGGGTGCTGGATGTTTGAGATCATCAAACATCCGCTCATCCCGGCGAATGCCGGGACCCAGATCACGAGAGCGGTCGATGGGATGACGCACCGATTCCGGTCGAAAACCCGACCGGGATTTTCCATCTGGGTCCCGGCATTCGCCGGGATGAGCGGCTTTTAGTATGCTCTCGAGAACCGCAGACAGCCTGTACTGGACCGGCCGCTATATCGAGCGGGCGGATTTCCTCGCCCGGATTCTCGAGGCCACCCTGCGCCTCGCCGCCATCCCGACGCGCGGCGACGGCGACGCCGAGACGGTCTGGGCCAGCGCCCTGGCCTCCGCCGGCGCGCCCAAGGCGCTGGGCCGGTCGCCGACCGAGAAGTCGGTGCGCGAATACCTGGCTTTCGCTCCCAACAACGCCTCGTCCATCACCGCCTGCATCACCCGCGCCCGCACCAACGCCCGCTCGGTACGGACGGCCCTGACGGTCGAGCTTTGGGAAGCCATCAACGGCGCCTGGAACGGGCTGGAGGAGCAGGGCCAGCCCACCCGCCGCGACGAGTTCGCCCGCTTCCTCGAATGGGTGAAGACGGTCACCCTCTCGGTCGAGGGCGCCACCAGCCGGACCATGCTGCGCAACGACGGCTACTATTTCCTGCGGCTGGGCGCGGCCATCGAGCGGGCCGACAACACGGCGCGGCTGCTGGACGTGAAATACCATCTGCTGCTGCCCGAGGGCGAACGCGTCGGCGGCCAGCTGGACTATTTCCAGTGGACCACCCTGCTTCGCGAGGTTTCGGCCCTGACCGCCTATCGCTGGGTCTACCGGGACTCGGTCAAGCCGTGGCTGGTCGCCGACCTGCTGGTGCTGAACCGCCAGATGCCGCGGTCGCTGGCCAGCTGCCAGGCCTCGATCGTCCGCTATCTGGAGCGGCTGGCCAGCGACTACGGCCGGCGCGGCCCGGCCCAGCGGCTGGCGGCGGACCGGATGCGCGCCTTCGACAATTCGCGCATGGAGGACATCTTCCAGTCGGGCCTGCACGAATACATCCAGGCCTTCCTCGGCGAGAACGGCCGGCTGGGGCAGGCCATCCATGACCAGTATCTGAGCTGACGCGTGCGCATCCGTATCGACCATGCGACCACCTATGCCTACGACCGGGCGGCGCGTTTCATCATCCAGACCCTGCGGCTGACGCCCCGCTCGTCCGAGGCGCAGCAGGTCCGCAATTGGCGGGTCGAGACCGATGTCGACGCGCGCCTGCGCAAGTCAGAGGACGCCTTCGGCAACATCGTCCACACCCTCTATACCGAACAGCCGACCCAGAGCCTGACCGTGCGGGTCTCGGGCGAGGTGGTGACCACCGACACGGCCGGCGTCGTGCCGCGCGGGCAGGAGACGCTGTCGCCCCTGGTCTTCCTGCGCGACACCGCCCTGACGCGGCGGGACAAGTTGATCTCGGTCTTCGCCTCGGAGTTTTCGGCCCATCCGCCGCTGGAACGGCTGCACCGGCTGATGGCCGGCATCCACGGCTCGGTCGCGTTCGAGGTCGGGGTGACCACCCCCACCCATACGGCGGCGGAGGTGCTCGCCCTGGGTCGCGGCGTCTGCCAGGACCATGCCCACGTCTTCATCGCCTGCGCCCGTCAGATGGGGATGCCGGCCCGCTATGTCTCGGGTCACCTGCTGCGCCGCGACGGCAAGGACGATCAGGAGGCCGCCCATGCCTGGGCCGAGGCCTGGATCCCCGACCTCGGCTGGGTCGGCTTTGATCCGGCCAACGGCATCTGCGCGACTGACCGCTATGTGCGGGTCGCGGCGGGGCTGGACTATCGCGGCGCCGCCCCGGTGCGGGGGGCCAGTTACGGCGGCGGGGGCGAGCGGCTGGCCGTGCGGCTGAACGTGCGTGATGCCGACATGCAACAGGGACAGCAACAGGCTTAGCCTGTGGGTTACCGGACGGGGGAATCTGTTACCGTGAAGACCATGACGGACGGGCAGCGGGGATTGCGCGCCGCATGACCTATTGCGTGGGCATGCTGGTTGAAGAGGGGTTGGCGATGATCGCCGACACCCGCACCAATGCGGGCGTCGACAGCATCTCGACCTATCGCAAGCTGCACGTGGTCGACCGGCCGGGCGAGCGGGTGCTGGGCATCTGCACCGCCGGCAATCTGTCCGTCACCCAGACGGCCCTCGCCATGGCGCGCGAGGGCGTCCACCTGAACGTCGGCGAGCCGGCCGAGACGCTGGAGTCCGCGCCGACCCTGTTCCGCTGCGCCCAGATCCTGGGCCACGCCCTGCGCAGCGTCCGCCTGTCGATCGCCCCGGCGCTGGAGGCCGACAGTCTGAACACCTCGGCCTCGATGCTGCTGGGCGGCCAGATCAACGGCGGCCAGATGGGGCTGTTTCTGATCTACAGCCAGGGCAATTTCATCGAATGCGGCCCTGACACCCCCTACCTCCAGATCGGCGAGCTGAAATACGGCAAGCCCATTCTGGAGAGCGGACTGGCGTACGACAGTTCCCTCGCCGAGGCGCTCAAACTGGGGTTGATCTCGTTCTCGACCACCATGCGGTCGAATGTCGGCGTGGGCGCGCCCTTCGATGTCCTGACCCTGCGCCGGGACTATTTCAGCGGCGACCAGAGGCGCATCGAAGAGGACGATTCCTATTTCGCCGACCTGCATCTGCGCTGGACCCAGGCCCAGGCGGCCGCGCGCCGGTCGATGCCCGAGCCGCCGTGGATGAAGCGCGCCCGACCCTCGGCCGTCGAGGGCTGAGCCGCGTCGGCGGAACCGCAAGCGGTCCCGCCTGACGCCCGGGCCGCCTCAGTGGCCGTGATCGCCCTCGGAGTCGGCTTCCGTGGCGCCCGCAGCCCAGCCTTCGCCGCCGGCCTGGGCGAACCAGAAGGGCGCCCGGGCCCGCTGGCGCGGCGCGACCTCGTTCATGCCGGAGTCGTAAACCCGGCCGTTGGCGATGGTGTAGGCGATCGAGGTGGTGTTGCGGATGTTGTCCAGCGGATTGGCGTTCATCACCACCATGTCGGCCAGCTTGCCGACCTCCAGTGAGCCGATGTCGCGGTCCATGCCCAGCGCGCGGGCGCCGTTCAGGGTCCCGGCGCGGATCACGTCGATCGGCGCCATCCCGCCCTGGGCCAGGCTCCACAGCTCCCAGTGGGCCGCCAGACCCTCGCGCTGGCCATGGGCGCCGATCTGGACGTTGACCCCGTCGGCCGCCAGACGCGTGGCCTCCCGGGCGACCGAGATGTGGTTCCACTCATTGTCAGGCGCGGTTACGGGCCGGCGCGCGCGGGCGTCGAGGATGCGCCTCGGCACATACTGGGTCAGGATCGGATCATTCCAGACCTCGCTCTCCTGGTACCAGTAGTTTTCGCCATAGCTGCCGCCATAGGCCACCACCAGGGTCGGGTTGTAGGCGACGCTGGTCTGGCGCCAGAGCTGGTGAACGTCGTCGTACAGGTGGGCCAGCGGGATCGAGTGTTCGATCGTGGTGTGGCCGTCGACGATCATCGACATGTTGTGCTGGAACAGCGAGCCACCCTCCGGCACCACCATCATGTGCAGCTGGCGCGCCGCCTCGATGATCTGCTGACGCTGCTCGCGGCGGGGCTGGTTGTAGCTCTTGACGCTCCACGCCCCCGCGGCCTGCATCCGCCGCAGGGTCGACAGGGCGTCGTCGAGGTCGTCGATCTGGGCCGTGAAGGCCGTGCTGGCGCCGTACAGGATGGTGCCGGTCGAGAAGATGCGCGGCGCAGTGATCCGGCCGGTGCGGGCCAGTTCGCTGTGGGCGAAGATCTCGCTGGTGTCGGCCGAGGGGTTGTGAATCGTGGTCACCCCGAAGGCCAGCGAGGCGTAGTCCACCCAGCTCTGTTCGGGGATGATCTCGTCCGATCCCATCGCGCCGTGCCAGTGGGTGTCGACCAGACCGGGCATGATGGTCTTGCCGGTCATGTCCAGCGTCGGCGTGCCGGCCGGAATTGTGGTGGCGGCCAGCGGGCCGACCGCCACGATGCGGTTGCCCTCGATCAGGATGACGCCGTTCTCGATCACCTCGGCGCCGTTCATGGTGATGATCCGCGCGCCGGTCAGGGCGATCCGGCCTTCCGGCACGTCCGCCTGGGCGGTGAAGCCCAGGTTGACGCCGTGCTCATCGGGGCCGGGCAGTGCGTCGGGCGCACCGTCCACGAAGGCGAACGACTGGTTCAGGTCGCGGGTGAACAGCTCCGGCCCGAGCGACCACTGCAGCCGCCGGGAGTCGCCCGACCAGCTCAGCCATTCGCCGGCGTCGCGGGTGACGCGGGCCTGGGGCAGGGACTTGCCTTCGGCGCTGATGGAGACGGGCCGGCCCGACATGACGAAGGGGGCGACATAGGCGTTGAACCGCTCGGTCCAGCCGATCCAGTTTCCGTCGGGCGACACCGCGAACTCGCTGGCCCATTCCGAGGTCAGGTGGGTGCGCTCGTCCTCGCCGTCGAGATTGACCGAGATCAGGGTCTGTTTGTCGCCGTCGCGGCCCGACAGGAAGACCCGGTCATTGGCGGCGCCGAACTGGGGCGTGGTCCCGTCGTCGGTCATGAAGACCGGCTCTCCGCCCGCCGCAGGAATGCGATAGACGCCCGGATCGCGGCTCCACAGGGCGCTGGTCAGGAAGCCGTCGCTGACGGTGCGATAGACGATGGTCCGGCCGTCGGGCGAGAAGGTCGGCTCGATATAGTGGCCGGGATTGGTGGTCACGACGCGGCCCGCGCCGCCGCTGACGGGCACGACGCGGATCGAGCCGAATTCCTGGTCGTCCCAGGTCGTGTAGACGATCGACCGGCCGTCGCGGGACCAGTTCGGATAGAGCTCGAAATGGTCGTTCTGGCGGGTCAGGCGGCGGGCGGTTCCGGTCGGCAGATCGCGGATCCACAGATTGCCCAGCGCCTCGAACACCACCTTGGTCCCGTCCGGCGAGGGGCGGGCCCAGCGGATCATGCGGACGTTGAACGTGTCCGGTGCGACCTCGACGGGGAAGCGCACCGCGTCCTGCACGCGGCGGGTGTCGGCGACGTGGAAGGGGATGTCGGCGACTGCCTGTGTGCCGACATCGACGCGCTGGATGCGGCCGTCGGCCCAGAAGACGATGGAGCGGTTGTCCGGCGTCCAGCTGATCGCCGGATAGACGCCATGGATGGCCCAGGTTTCCTGCAGGTCGCGATCGAGGGCCGAGAACACCGGCGTCTCACGCCCGGACTCGATGTCCATGACATAGAGCACCGACTGGTACCGGACGCGGCGGATGAAGGCGATTGACTTGCCGTCGGGGGAGGGCGTCGGGCGGATCGAGCCGCCGGGGCCGGTGATGTAGGGATCGATCTCGCCCGTCTCGCGGTCGAGGCGTCGGATGATGTAGATCTGGTCGTTGACGTCCTTGGAATATTCGAAGGTCGCGCCCGGCGTCGCGTCGTCGCTGAAGTAGATATAGCGGCCGTCCGGCGAGAAGGCGGGCTCGCCCGTGTCCTTCTGCTGGGTCCGGCGCTCGGTCATCTGCACGCCGTTGCCGCCCGAGCGGTGGTACATCCACAGCTCGCCGGCCCCGAGCGAGCGGGACGAGGTGAAATGCTTGCGCGCCACGATGAACTGGCCGTCGGGCGACCATTCAGGCTGGTTCAGCAGGCGGAAGGACTCCTTCGACACCTGCGTCGGATTGGAGCCGTCGGCGTCCATGATCCAGATGTTGTCGCCGCCCGCCCGGTCCGAGGTGAAGGCGATCGAGCGGCCGTCGGGCGACCATTTGGGCTGCATGTCCCAGGCGACGCCGCTGGCGATGGCCCGGGCCTCGCCTCCGCTGACCGGCATGACATAGATGTCGCCCAGCAGGTCGAAGACGATGGTCTGGCCGTCCGGGCTGACGTCCAGCGACATCCAGGTGCCGCGGGTGACGTCGATCGTGGCCTCGTGCGAGGGTCCGGGCGGGTTCTGCACATCCCATTTGGGGGTCTCGGCCGCGGCGGCGGCCGGTGCGACCACAGGGGCGGGCGCCGCCTGCGGGTCAACGGGCCCGGGCACTGGCGGCGCCGCCAGCGGCGACACCGGCTCGGGCGTCTGGCCGGCGGCGGGACAGGCGAGCGCCAGCAGGGCGACCGTGGTCAGAAAAGCGCGCTTCATGGTGTGTCATCCCCGGGGACATCTTCGGACGTCTCGCGCCGCCGGGCGGCCGCGTCCTTGGTGCGTGCAGATGAACATTGTCGGGGAGCGGAAGTCCAGCCGGGCCGCCAGCTTGACCATGGCCTGACCCCGACCTACCGTCCGGTCAGGATTGGGGAACGCTGTTCGATGGCTGCAAGGTCCAGTAACCGTCGGCCAACTGTCAGGGCGGCGACCCTGGCCCTGACGGTCGCCATCGCCCTCGGGGTCCCGGTCGGGACGGCCGCCGCCCAGGACTTTGAGGCCATCCTCGCCGCGCCCGACGATGAGACCCTGAATCTGGCCTATGCGCGGGAACAGGCGGCGCTCGGCAACCTCGGGCTGGCGGCTTCGACCCTTGAACGCATTCTGATCCTCGAGCCGAACCGGCATTCGGCGCGGCTGTTCCATGCCGTGGTGCTCTACCGCCTGGGGGATCTGCAGGGTGCGAAAGACGAGTTGCGCCGGCTTGAAGCCGTGCAACTCACCCCGCTCCAGCGCGCCGAGGCCGAGAGCTATTCGCGTCGGATCGAACAGAACTCCGCCACCCGTTCCTTGTCCGGCAGCCTCAACGCAGGCGTCGCCTGGGAAAACGACGCCGCCGGGGCCTATTTCACCGCCTTCGAGCTGATCGGCGCTCCGCCCGCCGACGAGGGACTCGCCAGCGAAGTCTCGCTGGTCCTCGAAGGCCGCGCCGACCTCGGAACCGGCCAGGTCTGGGAAGTCTACGGGACCGGCCTGCTCTACGATCACTCCGCCCGGTCCGGCGCGGCGATCGACTTCCAGCGCGGGGGTCTCGAGGTCGGCCTGGGCCGGAACACCCGGTTGACCAGATCCCGCCTCGGCGCCGTTCTGCGCCACGTCCGGTTGATGGGCGAACCGCAGCTGACCGAAGCCGGGGTGCGCGCCGAAACGCGCTGGCGCATTACCAACGCCACCACCCTGAGGCTGCGCGGCGAGGCCGTCAGCCAGGACTATGACGAGCCCGGCATCGACGCCCTGTCCGGCGTGCTCGGCGGCGACCGCGACGGCGCCCGTTATACCGCCGGGATCGGCGTCAGCCACCGGTTCACCTCGCGCACCACGTTCGACGCCAGCCTCGACTATGAGATCAAGTCCGCCGGCTATGAGCCGTTCGGCTATGCGGGCCCGCGGCTGGGCCTCAGCCTGGACCAGCGCTTCGACAAGGGCGTCTATCTGTTCGCCAGCGGCTCCGCGCGCTGGATTGAATACGACGAACCGGATGCGGTCTTCCTCGGCGGCGCGACCCGCGACGACGTCAGGACGAATGCCCGGCTCGCCCTCGGCGCGCCGCTCAGCGCCTTCACCGCGCGCGGGGCCACGGGCGACGTGCGCGAGAATGTGACCCTCGAAGGGGCCGTGAACTACAACAGCCGGGAGTCCTCGCCGCCCCTGGCCGATTTCGACGGCTGGGGCGCCGAGCTTCGCCTGATCTGGCGTTTCGGGGCGCGCGATTGATGTCGGGAGTTCGATCATGAGGACGTTCGGGACCCTGGCGTCGACCCTCGCCCTGTGCGGCGCGCTGGTCATGGCCGCTCCGGTCCAGGCCCAGGACTCCGTCGGGGTCAACGCGGCCATCCGCAACTCGGTCCAGACGCGCAATTCGGCCAGCGGGCCGCTCCGCCCGGCCCAGCTTCGCGCCCCCGTCCGCCTCGGCGACCAGTTCGTGACCGGTCCGCAGAGTCAGGTCCAGGTGCTGCTGCGCGACCGCTCGACCTTCACCGTCGGCGCCAACGCCCGCATGACGGTCGACCGCTTTGTGGTCAGCGAGAACGGCGGTTCGGCCGTGTCGGTCGCGCGCGGCGCCTTCCGCTTCGTCTCGGGCCGCACCGCCCGTTCGACGTCGCGTGAGGCGATCGGCACGCCGGTCGGCTCGATCGGGGTGCGCGGCACGATCGTCGAAGGTGTGGTCGGCCCGGATATCCTCGGCGTCCTGCGGGCCCAGCCCGATGTCCCGCCGTTCACGGGGGACGAGGAGACCATGCTTCTGGTGGTCCTGCGCGGCCCCGCCGGCGACGCCCGGACCTTCGATACGCCCGGCGCGATCGATATCGAGCGCAACGGGGTCACGGTGTCGCTGGAGCGGCCGGGTCAGGCGCTGCTGGTCAGCAGTGACGGCGTGTTCGGCCCGTTCTTCCTGCCGGACGATATTTCGGCGGCGCTCGGCGACCTGCTGACTCCGACGCCCGATCCGGGCGCGGATCCCGGCGGCGCCGAGATCGAGATCGCCGCCGCCGTCGCCTCCGATGATGTCACCGTCCTGGCGGAATCCCTGCCCGCCTTTGATCCGACAGAAGGCTACGAGCCGACGCCCGCTGAAGACGACCAGGGGGGCTTCCCCTTCTTCCCCCCGACCCAGCCCAACCCCTGATACCGATCAGGAGAAGCCGTCGTCGCGGATGGTGAGCGGCGGCGGCTCCAGCGGAAGGGTGTCCGTCGGCCAGCCGGATTGCCCGGCGGATTGATCCTGCACCGGGAAGAAGTCGGGTGCGTGCCGCAGGTCTGCGAGGTCGTCAAACACGGGCGGCAGTTCCACCTTGTCGAACAGGCCGGGCAGCACCTCCGGAGGACCCGCGGGGCCGCCCAGGTCGTCATCCGGCCCGTAGCAGATTTCCGGGCCGCTGAATTTGGATGACGGAAGCGCTGCGCCGGCCGTGTCCAGCACGGTCACGGTGAGGCCCTGCAGATCGGACAACTGGCCGTCGGACGCCGCGACGATGACGTCATAGGTGTTGTCCCTGCCGACGTCCGCGGGGGCCTCGAAGTCCGGCGCGGTGATGAAGCTCAGAACACCCGTCGCCGGATCAATCGTGAACAGGGCCGCGTCGGCCCCGCCGGCGATACTGTAGGTGACGGTGCTCAGATTGGCGTCCGTCGCCACGACCGTGGTGACCGCGGTCGTGCCCTCGTCGATGTCGAGGCCGGCCTCCAGTCCGCCGCCGTCCGAGGTGATCTGCGGCGGTTCGTTGTTCGCGAAGGCCAGGTTGACCGTCTGGTCGTCGAACTGGAGGAACTCGCAGTCGAACACCAGGTCGTCGCCGTCCGGGCCGATGACCCGAACCACACCGGCGGTGATGATCTGGACGGTGTACGAACTGAGCGGACCCTTGAAGACGACCGTGTCGATCCCGGCGTCACCGTGATACTCGTCATTGTCAGCGCCGCCGTACAGCTGGTCATCGCCGTCCTCGCCGCGCAGGTTGTCGATGCCGAGCCCGCCGACCAGCATGTCGTGGCCGAAGCCGCCGAAGAGGGCGTCGCTTCCGTCGCCTCCATCCAGCCGATCGTGGCCGTCGCCGCCCATGAGAACATCGCCATTCGCGCCGATGCCGCCCAGCAGTCGGTCATCCCCGGCCCCGCCGTCCAGGGTGTCATCGCCGATGCCGCCGTCCAGCAGATCGTCAGAGGCGTTGCCGTTCAGCGTATCGTTCTGGGTGCTCCCCATCAGCACGTCGCGACCGTCGCCCCCGTTCAGGATGTCGTCGCCCTCGCCGCCGTCGAGGAAGTCGTCGGCGTCGCCCCCATCCAGGGTATCGTTGTCGGCATTGCCGAAGAGGAAGTCGTCCCCGGCGCCGCCCGAGAGCGTGTCCAGACCGTCGAAGCCGTTGATCACATCATTGCCGCGCAGGCCCGACAGGGTGTCGTCGCCGGCCGTGCCGTTCAGCATGTCGGCGGTGAACTGCACCGCGACCGTGACGGGGGCGGACATTTCGCCATTGGTGTTGGTGATCTGGATGAACAGGGCGTGGGTCGAAACCGGGATGTCCGAGGTCGACCGGAACTGAAGCGCCTCGACCAGGGCCTCGAGGGCCGCCCGGTCCGCACTGGCGTTGAGCGTGACCACATAGGAGCCGGTCGGCGGCGTGGTGATGAACCCGATCGGCACGCCGCCGAAACTGATGGTCGGGCCGGACACGCCGATCTGGCCTGGCCCGTTCCCCAGGTTGCGGATGGAGACCTGATCCGTCGTGTTGAGGCCCGATACGGTCAGATTGCCGCCGTTGTAGCCGGCGCCGGAGTCGGTGAAGGTGACGTCGGTGTCGATCTGGACGAAGGGATCGCCTTCGTTGCTGGCCACGAAGCCGGCGACATCCGTCAGGCTGAGCGTGTTCTCCGCGACGTCGGTGACGGTGACCCGCAGGGTCTGGGTGTCGGTGTTCACCCCGTCGGAGGCCTGGACCACGATGTCGTAGTTGTTGTCGCCACCGGCATCGAGCGGGTTCTCGAAGTCGGGCGGCGCGACAAAGCCAACCACCCCGGTCGCTGGGTCGATGGTGAACCGTCCCGCATCCGCTCCGCCGACGATGGAATAGGTGAGACTGGCCCCGGCGTCGGGGTCGGTGGCGGTCACGGTAGTCGCCGATCGCGAGCCCTCGGCGACGAAGATCGTGCCGCTGGTCCCGCCGCCGTCCGAGGTGATCACCGGCGCCTCATTGGCGTTGGTGACGGTCAGATTGATGGTCTGGGTGTCGGTCAGGGTTCCGTCGGAGACCTGGACGACGACCTGATAGACATTGTCGCCGTTCTGGTCGGCCGGAGCCTCGAAATTGGGCGGGTTGACCAGGCTCAGAACCCCGGCGCCGTTGATCGTGAACAGGGCCGCGTCGGCCCCGCCGATGATCGAATAGCTCAGGTTGGCCCCGGCGTCGGGATCGAAAGCCGTGATCGGGTTGGGACCGGTGGTGTTCTCCGAAATGGTGTAGCCGCCGACCGCCCCGCCGCCGTTGGAGGTGATCACCGGCGCCTCATTGGCGTTGATGACCGTCAGGCTGATCGTCTGGGTGTCGGTCAGGGTTCCGTCGGACGCCTGGACGATCACCTCATAGACGTTGTCGCCGTTCTGGTCGGCGGGCGCCTCGAAATCGGGCGGGTTGATCAGGCTCAGCACCCCGGCCGCGTTCATCGTGAACAGGGCGGCGTCGGCCCCGCCGATGATCGAATAGGTCAGGTTGGCGCCGGCGTCCGGATCGAACGCGGAGACCGTATTGGGCCCCAGGGTGTTCTCGAAGATGGTGTAGCCGCCCGTCGCCCCGCCGCCGTTGGAGGTGATGACCGGCGCCTCGGGGACGCCGGTGACGTTGACGAAGACCGTCTGCACATCGGTCCCGCCCTGGCCGTCCGACACCTGGACATCGACCTCATAGACACCGTCGGCGTTCTGGTCGGTCGGGGCCTCGAAGTCCGGCGCCGCCACAAAGGTCAGGACGCCGGTCGCGGGATTGATCGCGAACCGCGCGCCGTCCCTGCCGGTGATGATGGACCAGGTCAGGCTGGTTCCCGCGTCGGGATCCGCCGCCACCATCGTGGTCACGGTCGTGCTGTTTTCGACGCCGGGGATGACGGTCGACGGCCCGCCGCCGCCCGAGGTGATGACCGGCGCCTCATTGGCGTTGGTGACGGTGAGATTGATGGTCTGGGTGTCGGTCAGCGTCCCGTCCGAGACCTGGACGATGACCTCATAGACATTGTCGCCGTTCTGGTCGGTCGGGGCCTCGAAGTCCGGCGGATTGATGAGGCTGAGGACGCCGTTGTTCATCGTGAACCGGGCCGCGTCCGCCCCGCCGATGATGGAATAGGTCAGGGTCGCCCCGGCGTCGGGGTCGACCGCCCCGATCGGATTGGCCCCGGGGGTGTTCTCGACGATGGTGTAGCCGCCCACGGCCCCGCCGCCGTTCGAGAAGATCACCGGCGCCTCATTGGCGTTGGCGACGGTGACATTCAGCGTCTGGGTGTCGGTCAGGGTCCCGTCGGAGACCTGGACGATCACCTGATAGACATTGTCCGCGTTCTGATCGGCCGGAGCCTCGAAATTGGCCGGGTTGATCAGGCTGAGCACGCCCGCGCCGTTGATCGTGAACAGGGCGGCGTCGGCTCCGCCGATGATGGAATATGTCAGGTTGGCCCCGGCGTCGGGGTCGAAGGCGGTGACCGTGTTCGGCCCCGTCGTGTTCTCGACGATGGTGTAGCCGCCCGTCGCCCCGCCGCCGTTCGAGGTGATGACCGGACCGTCATTGGTCCCGGTCACCGTCACGGTGACCGTCGCGTCATTGGTGAAGCGGGTGACATTGGCGGCGCCGAACAGGACGTAGCTGGATCCGGCGTCGGCGCGGCCGGACGGATCGGCCTGGGGCGCGCCGATGATCAGGTCGTCGAAGCCGTCTCCGTTGACATCGCCGGCCGCGGAGACGGACTGGCCGCTGAAATCGCCCGCCGCGACGCCGCCGATGACGAAGCCGGTCTGGCCGTTCAGGGACGACAGATCCAGCACATTGCCGAAGCCGGTGGTGCGGCCGAAGACGACATAGGTCTCGCCGGCGTCGACGCCTCCGGTTCCGTCGGCATAGAGGGCGCCGATCAACAGGTCGTCGATGCCGTCGCCGTTGACGTCCCCGGCGGACGCCACCGAATGCCCCGTCAGGTTCAGCGCGCCGGTGCCGGTGATGGTGAAGCCCATGGCCGCCGGCATGGACGACAGGTCCAGATTGGCCCCGAACCCACCCGCCCGGCCGAACACCACATAGGTCTCGCCCGCATTGTCGCGGCCGCCCGGGTCGGCATAGAGGGCGCCGATGACGAGGTCCGCGCGACCGTCGCCGTTCAGGTCGCCGGCCGAGGCGACCGACCAGCCCGCGTGATCCCCGGCGTCGACGCCCGAGATGGTGAAGCCGTCTGCGCCGCCCAGGGCGCCGAGGTCGAGGGTGGCGCCGAAGCCGCCCGCCCGCCCGAACACGACGAAGGCCTCGCCGGCATTGGCCCGCCCGCCCGGATCGCCTTGCGGGGCGCCGATGATCAGGTCGTCGATGCCGTCGCCGTTGACGTCTCCCGCCGCCGCGACGGAATAGCCGCTGTGGTCGGAAGGGTCGGCCCCGAGGATGGCGAAGCCGTTGGCGCCGGTCAGTCCGGCCACATCGATCCCTGCGGCGAAGCCGCCGGCCCGGCCGAACACCACATAGCTGGCGCCTGCGTCGAGGTCGCCGCCGCCGCCGTTCGCGTCCCGCGCGCCGAGGATCAGGTCGTCGAAGCCGTCGCCGTTGATGTCGCCCGCGGATGAGACCGCGAAGCCGAGCCCGTCGCCCGCCGCGCCGCCCCGGAAGGTCACGCCCGTGGCCCCGTTCAGCGTGGACAGGTCCAGACCGGCGCCGAAGCCGCCCGCGCGGCCGAAGACCAGATAGGACTCGCCGGCGTTGGTCCCCTGGGCGGCCTCGCCCCACGGCGCGCCGATCAGGAAGTCGGCCAGGCCGTCGCCGTTGACGTCTCCCGCCGCCCGGACGCTGGCGCCGCTGTAGTCAAAGGCGTTGACGCCGGTGATGGCGAAGCCCTGCGCCGCGGTCAGGTTGGCGAGGTCCAGCGTTGCGCCGAAGCCGCCCTGGCGACCATACACGACATAGCTGACGCCCGCGTCCGCGCCGCCGGTCGTATCCGCGGACAGGGCCCCGATCAGCAGGTCGTCCCGTCCGTCGCCGTTGACGTCGCCGATCCCCGTCACGGAATAGCCGCTCCGGTCGCCCGCGGCGGCGCCGTGGATGACAAAGCCGTTGGTCCCGTTGATCGCGCTTGCGTTGAACACGCCCTCCGGGGCCAGGGGCGATCCCCCGCCGTCCGCCGCCGCATAGGTGAAGGTGTCCTGGGCCGTCTGGCCGGCGCCGAGGTTCTGGTAGGCCGTGCCGACCTCATAGGACAGGGCGCCGTTTGCATTTACGATCACCCGCGCGCCGGACGGCAGGGTGATGATGCTGCCGGCCGTCACCGCGACGCCGTTGATTCGGGCCACGGCGGCGACCCCGACGTCATTGTTCAGCACCGAAATGACCACCGCCGGGCCGTCCTCTATCGCGGACGCCGTGTCATGGGCGGCGGTTACCGGGCGGGGCGCGTCCAGAACAGGCGGACTGGTCATGTCGATCGGGCGCACCGGCATGGCGCCGTCCGGCGCGGCCGGCAGAACCTCGGCAGCCATGGGCTTCGGCGTGGTCGTCGCCGTTTCGTCGAGCGGGTAGCCCCCGCCCTCGACGAGGCCGTCCCCGGTCATCTGCAGCGCCGCAACGGACCGCGCGCGGGGCCCGGGTTCGGCAAGACCGGGTTTCAGATAGGTGTTCCGAATGGCCATGGCCGTCCCCCCGGGGTCCAGCTTCGGCGGCCTCGCGCGCTCCCGTCCCAAACCCGCCGAACACTGTGCGGCGAGTGTGGCCTTATGGCAAATCGCCGATGATCATCGGGGATCGATCCCGGACCGGCCGGGCATCGCGAGTTCCTACGGGTGTTAGCCCTTGCGCTCACCTCACAGCGCAGGATTCCGGAAAAAGCATTTCTGTCCGCAGTTTATGGCCAACCGCAGACGGCGTTCTCGCGCCGTCGCAATCCGGGCTGCGGTCATCAAGCTTGACCATAAGCCGCGGCAATCCTAAGCCGGATGCAGAGCGACATCTTACCGGGTTCAACCCGGCATCCGAACCTGGGGGGGTGGACGATGAGAGTGGGACTTTTCGGCGCTTTGGCGCTGCTCGTGATCACGATTGCCGACCCTGTCCGGGCGCAGGATAAACCCGATGTAAGCTGGACCGTCGGCGTCGCCAGCGACTATGTCTTCCGCGGCTACAGTCAGACGGACGAAGGCCCCCAGGTCTTTGGCAGCGTCGACGCGACACTCGGCAACCTCTACGCCGGCGTGTGGGTATCGAACCTCGACTATGGCGACAGCACTGACGGCGAGGTCGATCTTTACGCGGGCTATCGAGGCGAACATCAGGGCCTCGAGGTCGATGTCGGACTGGCCGCCTATTTCTATCCCGGCCAACCGGACG
This sequence comes from uncultured Brevundimonas sp., assembly GCA_964398675.1. Taxonomy (GTDB): domain Bacteria; phylum Pseudomonadota; class Alphaproteobacteria; order Caulobacterales; family Caulobacteraceae; genus Brevundimonas. The sequence goes on along the minus strand of CAYNNT010000004.1, from coordinate 11,055 downwards.
GCGCGGACTACGACTTCATCGAGCTGAAAGCGGCCGCCTCGCGCGCGGTCGGACCCGTCACCCTCGGCGCCGCGATCTTCTGGTCGCCCGACTATTTCGGCGACGACGAGGTGGCGACCTATGTCGAGGTCAACGCCGCCGTCGAAATGGCTCCGCAATGGACCCTGTCGGGGACGGTCGGCCACCAGGCGCTGGACGTGTTCGGCGACTACGCCACCTGGAATCTCGGGGTGACCCATCAGGTCACGGACACTGTCGCGATCGACGTCCGCTACCACGATACCGATCTTGATGATCCGTTGGCGGACTCAAGGGTCGTGGGTTCGCTCACATTCGATTTCTGACGTCGTTGGTCAGTCGAAAATCCTGAAATTCTGGCGGGGGTCGGAATGAAAAACCCAACGTGGCTGCGGTCGCTTTTTCTTTCGGCCCTGCTCTTGCTGGTCGGCCTGGCGAGCCCTGCACTGGCCCAGGAACCACCCACGACCTGCCGCATGGGGGCGTATGTGACGTCCCTGTATGACATCAATTCCAGTGACGGCACCTTCAAGGCTGTGTTCTGGATGTGGAGCGTCTGCCCGAAGAAGACCGACGAGCCGCTGATGACGCTTGAGTTCCCCAACGGCGAGGACATCAGCGCCGATCTCGAGGACAAGCTTGAACGGGACGACGGCTGGTGGTCGACCCGCAAATTCATCGGAACGTTCCGCAACAACTTTGAACTGAAGGACTTTCCATTCGATCATCAGAACCTGACGATCCTGGTGGAGGAAGCGGTTCTGGATGAACGCGAGTTGATCTATACAGCCGACACAGCGGAATCCGGTTTCGCTTCGACGATCGGCATCCCGGGATGGCGTCTCGAGGGCCTTTCCGCAACCGCCGGCGTCAGGACCTACCCCACCACATTCGGCGATCCCAGTCTGCCCGACGGGTCCAGCCGCTACGCGGGTCTGACCATTACCATTCCTGCCGAACGGGCCCACTGGGCGACCTTCGCGCAGGCGACCTTCAGCCTCTACATCGTCGCCCTGCTTGTCTTCGCCAGCATGCTGTTCAACATCCTGAGCGAGTCCATGTTCCTGGGCCGGATGGGCGTCCTGGGCTCCGCCCTGTTTGCCGTGGTGGTCGGCTTCTCGACGACTGACAGTCTGATCGGCGCGCGTCAGGGCATGTATCTTCTGGATTATCTATATCTGATCCTGCTGCTGCTGATCGTGTCCTCGACCGCCTGGACCATCACAGCCCACCGCTGGGTCGCCTCCGAGACGGCTCCCGCCGACATACTTCGCCGTGATCAGTTCGTTTCGATCGCGCTCGCCTCGGCCTATGTCATCGCCAACCTTGTTCTGTTGGTCATGGCGCAGACCTAGGGCACCCGGCAGGATCCGGTTTCACGGCGAAGGAGCCCTGGAACGGGCCCGGTTCGGTGGATTTGAGACGATGGTGGGTGATGTAGGGTTCGAACCTACGACCCGCTGATTAAGAGTCAGCTGCTCTACCAACTGAGCTAATCACCCGAACCATTCGTCTGCACGAAGCCTCGCAAGGCCTGTGCCATCTACGCGTGCGCCAGTCTGGGACCGGCTTCGGCGAGGGGGCGTACCTAATGGGAATGCCTCTCGCGTGCAAGGGGATTCAGGGTTCCGTTTCGGTTTGTCGCAGGACCGGCTAGGGTCGGGCCGGAATCAGCCGCCGGGGAGCGGCGACGGGGGAAACGACCATGGCCTTCTGGAACCGCCGGCGCTCGATCGACGCCATGCTGGCCCCGCACGACGGGCCGGCGTTGAAGAAGACGCTGGGCTGGCCGCATCTGATGGCCCTGGGCGTCGGCGCCATCGTCGGCACCGGCATCCTGACCCTGATCGGCGTCGGCGCCGGCCTGGCCGGTCCGGCGGTGATGATCAGCTTCGCCCTGGCGGGGCTGGTCTGCGCCTGCGCGGCCCTGGCCTATGCCGAACTCTCGACCATGATGCCGGCGGCGGGCAGCGCCTATACCTATTCCTACGCCGTCCTGGGCGAACTGATCGCCTGGATCGTCGGCTGGAGCCTGATCCTCGAATATTCGCTGGTCGTGTCCGCCGTGGCCGTGGGCTGGTCGGGCTATGCGACCGGCTTCCTCGCCGGCATGGGCGTCGAACTGCCGGCCATGCTGGCGGCGGGACCGCACGTCGAGGGCGGGCTGATCAATCTGCCGGCGGTGTTCATCATCGCCGTGGTGACGGGTCTGCTGCTGCTGGGCACGCGCGAGAGCGCCACGCTGAACGCCGTGCTCGTGGTCATCAAGATCGTGGCCCTGATCGCCTTCGTGGCCATCGCCCTGCCGGCCTTCGACGCCGCCAACTTCAGCCCCTTCATGCCCAACGGTTTCGGGTCACCCGCCCTGCCGTTCGCCGAGCAGATCACCGGCCAGCCCGTGGTCCAGACCGGGGTCATGGCGGCGGCGGCGATCATCTTCTTCGCCTTCTACGGCTTCGACGCCATCTCGACGGCCGCTGAAGAAACAAAGCGGCCCGAGCGCGACCTGGCCATCGGCATCGTCGGCTCCATGGTCGTCTGCACGGCCCTGTATCTGGTCGTCGCCGCCGCCGCGATCGGCGCCCGGCCGGTCGCCAGCTTCGCCGAAAGCCCCGAGCCGCTGGCGCTGATCCTGCGCGAGATGGGGCAGGGGACGGCGGCGCAGTGGATCGCGGTCTCGGCCGTGGTCGCCCTGCCGACCGTGCTGCTGGCCTTCCTGTTCGGCCAGAGCCGCATCTTCCTCGGCATGGCCCGCGACGGCCTGCTGCCGCGCCGTCTGGCCAAGGTGTCGGTGCGCGGCGTGCCGGCGGTGGTGACCATCTTCACCGCCATCGTGGTGGCGGGCCTGGCCGGCGTCATGCGGCTGGACGAACTGGCCTCCCTGGCCAACGCCGGGACGCTGGCGGCGTTCGCGGCGGTCGGCGTCTGCCTGATCGTCCTGCGCCTCCGCGATCCGCACCGCCCGCGCGTCTTCAAGGCGCCGCTGTGGTGGCTGGTGGGGGCGATCACCATCATCGGCTGCATCGTCTTCTTCTTCAGCCTGCGCGCCTCGACCCAGATGTGGTTCGTGATCTGGAACGCCATCGGCCTCGTCGTCTATTTCGGCTGGTCCGCCTGGAACTCGCGCCTGGCCAAGGGCGAGGAGACCGCCGGCTGATGGCGTTGCGCGATCTGTCCGGTGCGGTCGACTTCACCGTGCTGGAGCGGATGACCGGCGGCGACGACGGCATCACCGAGGAGGTGCTGGGTCTGTTCGTCCAGCAGGCCGCCCTGTGGTCGCCGCTGCTGGACGTGCGCGAGGACGGCTGGCGCGATGGCGTGCACACCATCCGGGGCGCGGCCGCGGGCATCGGCGCCGACGCGCTTGCGGCGGCCTGCCAGACCGCCGAGGCGGCGGACAAGGCCGTCGCCCCGCCGCTGCTCGACCGGGTGCGGGATGCGCTGGAGATCGCCCTGGCCGATGTGGCGGCCTACCGGCACGCCCTGATGCTCAAAAGCCTGAGAGCCTAGCCGCGCGTCCGGTCGAACGCCTCGAACTCATGTGCGATGCAGCGGTCGATCAGGGTGCGCCACACCGGCTCGGCGATGGCGGGCGACAGGCCCGCGGGGCCGGAGGCGGCCAGCACCTTGGCGACCACATCCTCGATCCGGGCCTGGTCATGCACGACCGAACGGTCCGGCTTGATGCGCGCGGCGGCGTCCATATAGCGCTGGCGCTCGGCCAGCAGCTGGACGAGGGCGCGGTCCAGCGCGTCGACGCCCTGGCGGACCTCGGCCATGGAGCCGCAGGCCTCCGGCGCAGTGCGCGGATCGATGGTGACGTTATCCGACAAAGGCGCGCTCCAGCACATAGTCGCCCGGCTCGGCGTTCGAGCCTTCCTTCATGCCGAAGGACTCGAGCAGTTCGCCCGTTTCCTTGATCATGGCCATGGAGCCGCACAGCATGACCCGGTCGCGCTCCGGCGAGAAGCCGTGCGGCAGGCCCAGATCGTCGAACAGGGCGCCGGACCTGATCCGGTCGGTGATCCGGCCGGCGTGCTCGAACGGCTCGCGGGTGACGGTGGGATAGTAGGTCAGCTGGGCCTTCGCCTCCTCGCCGATCAGGGGATCGTCGTGGATGCCCGCGGTCAGGAAGTCGCGATAGGTCAGGTCGGCGACGCTGCGCACCGTATGGCAGACCACGACATGGCCGAACCGGCTGTAGGTGTCCGGGTCGCGGGCCACGCTGAGCCAGGGCGCCAGGCCCGTGCCTGTCCCGATCAGCCACAGCCGCTCGCCGCCGGTCAGGGCGTCCAGCACCAGGGTGCCGGTCGGCTTCTTGCCCATCAGGACGGTATCGCCGGGCTCGATCTTCTGCAGGCGCGAGGTCAGGGGGCCGTCGGGGACCTTGATCGACAGGAACTCCAGTTCCTCGGCCCAGCCGGGGCTGGCGATGGAATAGGCCCGCAGGATGGGCTTGCCGCCGTCTTCGCCCGGCAGGCCGATCATCACGAACTCGCCCGAGCGGAAGCGGAAATCCTCCGGGCGGGCGATGGCGAAGCTGAACAACTGGTCGGTCCAGTGGCGCACCCACAGCACCTCCAGCTCATGGAAGGCGGAGGCTTTCGCGGGCGGCGGGGAGGCGGCGACGTCGGTCATTGCGCGCTTCTTAGGGGGTGAGGGGCGAGGGGGGAAGGGATGCGGATGTCGCGCCGTCCCGGTTGATTGGGCCTCCGTGCCGATGCTGTCATCTCGCCCCTGATCATCGCATCCCATTTCGCCCCTGATCGTGCCTTCTCTCACCTCGCTCCGACCCCGTGCGCCTCCGGTTCTCCCGCCTGCGACCGAAGCTGACGCACCCCTGTGCCTCTATGTGAAACGGCCACGGGAACAGGAGATTCTGACGGTTCGAAACACATCACGGCGCCCGCAACGGGATCGACACGCTCACCGGGCGACGACCCTCAGCAGGGTCGCCCGACGGGGCGAAATTTTCCGGGGTCAACCGTGTATTCCCGACCCCTTCGCCGCGCCTGCGGAATCGGGGATGACGGCGGCCGAAACGACCGCTAGCGTCCGCGCCATGCGCAACAAACTCCTCGCCTCGACCCTGTTTCTCGCGGCGCTTTCGCCGTTCACCGCCGTGATGGCGCAAACCGCGGACCCGGCGGTCCTGACGCCCGAGCGGGTGTTCGCCAATCCGTCGCTGGCCGGGCCGGTGGCCAAGTCCGTCAGCCTGTCGCCGGACGGCGAACTGGTGGCCTTCCTGCGCTCGCGCGAGGACGATGTGGACGTACAGGATCTGTGGGCCGCGCCGATCGGCGATGGCGAGCCGTTCCGGCTGATCGACGCCCGCGCGCTGGTCCCGGACGCCGGCGAATTGTCCGAGGCCGAGAAGGCGCGGCGCGAGCGGATGCGGATCAGCCAGCGTGGCGTGGTCGAATATTCCTGGGACCAGCAGGGCCGCTACATCCTCGCCCCGCTGGAGGGCGACATCTTCCTCGCCGAGCGTGAAGGCGGGGCGGTGCGCCGCCTGACCGAAACCCCGGCCGACGAAATCGACGCCAAGGTCTCGCCCAAGGGCAATTTCGTCTCCTTCGTGCGCGATCAGGATCTGGTCGTTCTGGACCTGAACGGAAACCGCGAGACGGCGGTCACCACCGATGGCGACGGCCTGATCACCTGGGCCACGGCCGAGTTCATCGCCCAGGAGGAGATGGACCGCGACACCGGCTACTGGTGGAGCCCGGACGAACGCTACATCGCCCTGCAGCGGACCGACGAAAGCACCGTCGACATCATCCCGCGGCTGGACATCACCGGCGGCGGCGCCCGTGTGATCGAGCAGCGCTATCCGCGCGCCGGGCGACCCAACGCCGTGGTGGACCTGTATGTCCATGACCGCGAGACGGGACAACGGACGAAGGTCGACCTGGGCGCCAACGCCGACATCTATCTGGCCCGCGTCGACTGGTCGGTCGACGGCCGCACCCTCTATGTCCAGCGCCAGTCGCGCGACCAGAAGACGCTGGACCTGCTGAGCGTCGATCCGGCGACGGGCGCCTCGCGGGTGATCCTGACGCGCACCTCGGACGCCTGGGTGCCGCTGACCCACGACTTCCGGGCGCTGGACGACGGCACCTTTATCTGGTCGTCGGAGGAGACCGGCTGGAGGCACCTGTATCTGTACAGCCGCGAGGGCCGTCAGATCCGCGCGATCACCCGGGGCGACTGGCCGGTCAAGGGTCTGACCGGGGTCAACCAGCAGACGGGCGAGGTCTTCTTCACTGCCTCCATGCGTGACGGCCGCGAACTGCCGATCGAACGTCAGATGTTCCGCGCCTCCCTGCGCCGGACCGTGACGCCGGTCGCCATCACCCCGGCGGGCGGCTGGTGGGCCGCGTCGATGAACCGGACGGGGACGGCCTATGTCGGCGACTATACCGATCTGAACACCCCGGCGCAGTCAGGCCTCTATCGCGCCGACGGGACCTTCGTGCGCTGGATCGAGGAGAACCGGCTGGACGCGAACCACCCGATCTATCCCTACGTCTCGCGCCGCGGCGCGGTGACCTTCGGTACGCTGGAAAGCCATGGCGAGACCCTGGTCTGGCAGATGACGACCCCGCCCGGCTTTGATCCGTCGAAACAGTATCCCGTGGTCATGCAGGTCTATGGCGGGCCGGGGGCCGGGGCGGTCCGCCGCGCCTGGCAGCCGTCCTCCAATCAACTGTTGACCGAGGCCGGATACATTATCTTCCGTCTCGACAACCGCGGCGAAGGCGACCGGTCCGCGGCCTTCAAACAGGCCCTGTATCTGCGCATGGGTCAGCCTGAGATCGAAGATCAGGTTTTGGCGGCAAACTATCTGAGATCGCTGCCTTATGTGGCTGACGACCGCATCGCCATGATGGGCTGGTCCTATGGCGGTTTCATGAGCCTGATGGCCCTGACCGAGCCCGACATGGGCCTGACCTCGGCCATCGCCGGCGCCCCGCCGACCGAGTGGAGCCTGTACGACACCCACTACACCGAGCGGTTCATGTCGACGCCGGAACTGAACGCCGCGGGCTATGCGGCCTCGGACGCCATTCCGCGCCTGCCGAACCTGACCGGACGGCTTCTGCTGATGCACGGCATGGCCGACGACAACGTCATCCTCGAGAACTCCACGCGCGTCATCGACGCGCTGCAGGCCCAATCCATTCCCTTCGAACTGATGCTCTTCCCCGGCCAGCGCCACGGCGTCCGGGGCAATGAAAGGCAGCTGCAGCAATGGCGGACGTATCTGGACTTCCTCGATCGCACGATCGGCTCACGGGCGCCCGCCGCGCGGGACTGATTGCGGGGGCCGTTGCTGCGCTCGCATTGAGCGCCGGGGCGAGCTCAGCCCAGACCGCTGGTTCACGCCTTCCCGTTGTCGAAAGCACAGGGGTGGTCTCGAGCGAACACGGCGCATGTTTCGGCTCGCGTGGCGCGACTGCCGCGATGATCGAATCCAATGCAGTTGTGGCATGGGCGCGGGACGAGTGCGTGATCCGGGACGAAAGCACCGGCATCGTCGGGTTGCCCATACTCCTCAAGGACAATATCGAAACCGCCGACATGCCGACCACCGCCGGCTCGCTGGCGCTGGCGAACAATGCGCCCGGTCGCGACGCGCCGCTGGTCACCCGCCTGCGCGACGCCGGCGCCGTCATCCTCGGCAAGGCCAACCTCTCCGAATGGGCCAACATCCGGTCGACCAATTCCATCAGCGGCTGGAGCGCCGTCGGCGGACAGGCGCTGAACCCCTATGATTCTGCCCGCACGCCGTGCGGCTCATCCGCCGGCAGCGCGGTGGCGGTGGCCATCGGCCTGGCGCCGGCGGCGATCGGAACCGAAACCAATGGCTCCATCGTCTGCCCGGCTTCGGTCAATGGCGTGGTCGGGTTCAAGCCGACCGTGGGTCTGGTGTCGCGCACCCACATCGTCCCGATCAGCCATTCGCAGGACACCGCCGGGCCGATCACGACGACCGTCGAGGACGCGGCCATTGTGCTCACCGTCATCGCCGGGTCCGACCCGCTGGACCCCGCCACGGTCGAGGCCGATGCGCGCAAGGTCGACTATCGCGCGGCGCTCGACCCGGAGAGCCTCAGAGGCGCCCGGATCGGCGTCATGCGTTTCCTGGTGCGCAATTTCTCGACGGACACACAGACCGAGTTCGAACGCGCCCTGCAGGCCATGCGTGACGCCGGGGCCGAACTGGTCGACATCACCGAGGGGCCCGATATGCAGGCCGTCGGCGCCAGCCTCCAGGTCCTGATGACCGAGCTGAAGGTCGACATGAACGCCTATCTGGCCTCGACCGACCCGACGCAGGTGCCGACCCGGACCCTGGCCGACCTGATCGCCTTCAATGCCGCCGAGCCGCGCGAGACCGTGCTGTTCGGCCAGGAGCTGTTCATCCGCGCCGAGGCCACGACCGGTCTGGAAGACCCTGCCTATGTCGAGGCGCGCGAGCGCTCGTTCCGGGCCGCGGGGCCGGAGGGCATCGACCGGCTGATGGCGGAAAACAACGTCGCCGCCCTGATCTCGCCGACGACGTCGCGGGCCTGGACCAATGACCCGACTGACGACGACCGGGCCCAGGGATCGTCCAGCTCGCTGGCGGCGGTGGCGGGCTATCCGCACCTGACCGTGCCGATGGGCTTCGACCGCGGCATGCCGGTCGGGATCAGCTTCATCGGCGGCAAATGGGACGACGCCCGCATCCTGTCGCTGGGCTACGCCTATGAGCAGCGGACGCATGAGCGGCGGCCGCCGAGCTTGCGCTAGCAGCCGGGAATTCGAGGGGGATGGGATGCGTCTGAAACTGACCGGACTTGCGGGCGCACTGGCGCTCTGCCTCGGGGCCTGCGCCACGCCGAACGGGGACGGCAGCTGGACCGTGCCCGTGGAGGGGGGCGAGGCGCGCTACGTTCCCGCCTCGGTCAGCGATATCGCCGCCGGGAAGCGGGACGGGGTGCCGCCCGGGGAAACGCCCGCCTCGATGGCGCTCGCGCTGATCGCCTCGGCCGGCGACTCCGGAGACGCCGCGATCAACAGCGTCATCGCCGTCAATTGGGAAGCCGCCAATACGGCGGCCGGGCCGCTGGCGGACGTGCCCGTCCTGATCAAGGACAATATCGAAACCGCCGACATGCCGACGACCGCCGGTTCGCTGGCGCTGCTCAACAATGCGCCCGGCCGGGACGCGCCGCTGGTGTCGCGGCTGAGGGCGGCCGGGGCCGTGATCGTCGGCAAGACCAATCTGTCGGAGTGGGCCAATATCCGGTCCTCCGGCTCGACCAGCGGCTGGAGCGCGGTCGGCGGACTGACCCGCAACCCGCATGCGCTGGACCGCAACGCCTGCGGCTCGTCCTCGGGCAGCGGGGCGGCGGTGGCGGCCGGGCTGGCTCCGGCGGCGATCGGCACCGAGACGGACGGCTCGATCACCTGTCCGGCGGCGATCAACGGCATCGTCGGCTTCAAGCCCACGGTCGGCCTGGTGTCGCGCACCCATATCGTGCCGATCAGCCATTCCCAGGACACCGCCGGCCCGATGACCCGCACGGTCGAGGACGCCGCCATCGTGCTGGGCGTCATCGCCGGCTCTGACCCGGCTGACCCCGCGACGGCTCAGGCTGATGCGCGCAAGGTCGACTATCGGGCGGCGCTGGACGCCGGATCCCTGAGGGGCGCGCGGATCGGGGTGATGCGGTTCGCAACGGGCTATTCAAACGGGCTGGACCGCGTGTTCGAGGAGAACCTGACCCGGCTGCGCGAAGCCGGGGCGGTTCTGGTCGACATCACCCGGGGCCCCGACCCGGCCATGGACGCCGCCGAACTGACGGTGCTGCTGACCGAGCTGAAGGTCGATCTGAACGCCTATCTGGCCTCGACCGACCCGCAGCAGGTCCAGACCCGCACCCTCGCCGACGTCATCGCCTTCAACATCGCCGAGCCGCGTGAACTGGCCCTGTTCGGCCAGGAGCTGTTCCTGCTCGCGGAAGAGACACGGGGTCTGGACGATCCCGCCTATGTCACCGCCCGCGCGACCTCGCTGAGAATCGCCGGCGCCGAGGGCATTGACCGGATGATGCGCGACCATGACGTGATCGCCCTGATCGCGCCGACCACAGGCCCGGCCTGGACGACGGACGTCGTCAACGGCGACCACTACGCCGGCGCGGTGTCCAGCATGCCCGCCATCGCAGGCTACCCGCACCTGACCGTGCCCATGGGCTTCGTCCGCGGCCTGCCGGTCGGGATGAGCTTCATCGCCGGCCAATGGGAGGACGCGAAGGTCCTGTCGCTGGGCTATGCCTTCGAGCAGCTGACCCATGCCCTGCGGCCGCCGACCTTCGTGCAATCGATCGACGCAATGGAGGAAAACGCGCCGCTTCTTGTCGCCGGCCCCTCGTCCGAACACGAGGGCGACTAGCGCAACGTATTTCGCAAGGGGCGGTTAGGCAGGCATGGAAAGACAGTTCGTCAAATTCGCCACCGCAACCGCCAAGGTCGCCGGCAAGCCCTGGACCTTCATCGCCTGCCTCGCGATCGTGATCAGCTGGGCGGCGTCGGGACCGCTGTTCAAATTCAGCGAGACCTGGCAGCTGGTGATTAACACCGGCACCACGATCATCACCTTCCTGATGGTGTTCCTGATCCAGAACACCCAGAACCGCGACGGTGCGGCGATGCAGGCCAAGCTGGACGAGCTGCTGTTCGCGGTGAAGCAGGCTGATGACCGCTTCATCGGCATCGAGCATCTGACCGAGATTGAGCTGGACGCCATCCTGATGGAAGTCGAGGCCCGGGGTCTCGCCGTCCACGCCGGCCAGCCGGCGCGGGCGATCCCGGGCAAACGCGCCCGGGCGGAGGCGGTCGAGGCGGCCCAGCCGAAGAAGGCGAGTCCGCCCAAGGCCGGCAAGGCAGGCACGTGAGCGACCTCGCCGCCAATGTCGTGGGCACCCTTGCGGCCCTCTGTTCGATCACCAGTTTCGCGCCTCAGATGATCAAGATCTGGAAGGA
>CAYNNT010000003.1:4075-65648 GCA_964398675.1 uncultured Brevundimonas sp. | reverse complement strand
CGCTGGAGCGCTCCTTGTGCTTGCCCGACTTCTCCTTGAACTGGGTCATCCGGTCCAGCCAGCCGAGGCGGGCGACGCAGTTGAGGATCCAGGCCAGTTCCGAATGGGCCCGCACGGCCGACTGCGGGAAGATCACCGAGCGCGCGGGATCAAGGCCCGAAGCCAGATAGGCGGCGGCGATCTCGCGCGTCTGGGCGGTCAGCAGGGCCGGGTCCTGCCAGACGGTGATGGCGTGCAGGTCGGCCACGAACAGGAAACAGGGGGCGCCCGTCTCCTGCAGCTGGGTGAACCGCTTCAGCGCGCCGAGATAGTTGCCCAGATGCAGGGCGCCCGAGGCCTGGATGCCGGACAGGATGCGGCGGGGGCCGGTGTAGGCAGGCGCCAGGTTGGGGGCGGCGGGGGCGTCGTCGGTCATCAATCCAGTCCGGTCGGCGCGACTGCGCCCGGTTCACGCTTCAGGGTGGCCTTCAGTTCGGCCACGCTGACGGCGCGGAAAAGCACGATGCAGGCCGCATAGACAAGGGCTCCCGCGCCACAGACGACGAGGACGGCGATTTCCTTGGCCAGCAGGACCCGGCTCAGGACGCCGTATCCCATGCCCGCGACGACCAGCAGCCCGGCCATGACGGCGCTGGCGGCCAGCACGCGGGACAGGCGCGACAGGAAGGCGGGCGAGGGCCGCCAGATATTCTCGCGCATCAGGGTCCCGCCCAGCAGGGCGACATTGATCCAGGCCGAGAGGCTGGTCGCGACGGCCAGACCCAGAACGCCATCGACGCCCATCCGCGTCAGCACGAAGAACAGGGCGGCGCCGACCACGATGGTGAAGATCACCGCCGTGATGGCGTAGATCATCGGCCGGCGGGTGTCCTCGCGGGCGAAGAAGGGCGGGGTCAGGACCTTGGTCAGGACGAAGGCCGGGACGCCCCAGGCGAACTGGCGCAGCACGTCGGCCGTGCGGGCCGCATCCTCGCTGGTGAAGGCGCCCCGGGTCACGGTGGCGTCGATGACGAAGAAGGGAATGACGAACAGGGCCACCGCCGCCGGCAGGGTGAAGGCCATGGCGAGGGTGATGCCGTCGTCCAGCGTCTTCCGCCCGCCTTCGTGGTCGTCCGTGACGAAGGCCCGGGTCAGGCGCGGCACCAGCGCCAGGCCGATGGCGACCCCGATCAGGCCCAGAGGCAGCTGGTAGAGGCGGTCGGCGTTGTACAGCACCGAGCGGGCGCCCTCGTCCGAACCCGCCAGCATCTGGCTGACCACCGAGTTGATCTGCATGGCGCCGCCGGCCATCGCGCCGGGCACCGCCAGGGCGAGGGCCCGTTTCACATTGGGCGTCAGCCGGGGCCATGACAGGCGGATGGTGATCCCCAGCCGCTGCACGCCCCACCACAGCAGCCCCGCCTGAATGAGGCCGGACACGGTCACGGCGGCGGTGACCCACAGCAGGACCTGCGGCTGGCTGGCGGGAATGACCCAGGCGGCGAGCAGGGGGGCGAGGGTGCACAGGTTCAGGAACACCGGCACACCCGCCGACAGGGCGAACCGCCCGCCGGTATTGAGCACGCCGGACAGCAGCGAGGCCACGGTCATACAGGCCAGATAGGGCATGGCGATCTGGGTGGCGGTGACCGCGACGCTCATGATCTCCGGCTGGCCCCGATAGGCCGACAGCAGCCACGGCATGATCCACGGCATCAGCACCTGCAGAACGATGCAGAAGCCGGCCACCACGGCGAGCATGAAGGACATGGCCTCGGACGCCGTGACGGCCGCCGCCGCGTCGCCCTCGCGGGCGCGGACGCCGCCATAGACCGGCACGAAGGCCTGGGCGAAGGCGCCCTCGGCGAAGAGCCGCCGGAACATGTTGGGCAGCATCAGCGCCGTGGTGAAGGCGTCCATCATCGGCCCCTGGCCGAAGCGGGCGGCCAGGGCCATGTCACGGGCGAAGCCGAGCACCCGGCTGCCGAGGGTCAGGGTGGCTTGCACCAGGGTATTGCGGGCGAGGCTCATGGTGGGCTTCTGGGGGGGCTCGAAAAGGTGGCTCGGATCAGCGCTTATCCTGCTTCCGGCGCGCGCGATACGGGGTCCGGCGCGGAAGCGCGTCGACCGACTTCGGACACGTCGCGCAGGCTGGCCCGAACCGGCGCGGAGAGCCGGGCTCCGGCGCGGTCCACGCGGTCCAGCGCGGCCTCAAGCTCGAGCCGCAGCCGTTCCAGCTTCGGCCCCGGCCCGGGCTTCCGGCCCTTCGAGTCCGTGACATAGAAACTGTCCACCGCGCGCTCGCCGAAGCCGGCGATATGGGCCGAGCGGATCGACAGGCCGTTCCTGGCCAGGACGCGCGCGAGGTCGGCCAGCAGGCCCGGCCGGTCCGCGCCGGACACCTCGACCACGGCGGCGTCGGGGCTTTCGTCCAGATCGACGATGGCCGTGGGCCGCACGTCGAACGCGGCCCGGCGCGGGCTGGGCGCAGGCGTCGGGGCGGTGGCGATCCGGGCGCCCCCACGGGCGGCCGCCTCCAGGGTGGCGATCAGCCGGGTCAGGCGGCGCGGCTCGGCCTGGCCATAGGGGGCCCCGCCGCCGTCCTGAAGCTCGAACACGTCCAGCGCGGTCCCGTCCCCGGCGGTCGCCACCCGCGCCCCGACGACATCGGCGCCCGCCGCGGCCAGGGCGGCGGCCAGATCGACAAACAGGCCCGGCCGGTCGCGCGCGGCGACGGCGACCCGGGTGGCGGCGTACTCTCCAGCCTCGCCCTCCCGTATCGTCAGCACCTCGACCGCCGCGCCGTTCTTGCGGGCGCGCCCGACCAGCTCGGGATAATCATCCAGCGGATCGGCGTGGGTCACGTCCTCGCCCCGGAACACGCCTTCGGTGCGCTGGTACAGATCCCGGATCAGCCCGCCCTTCCAGGCGTTCCAGACGCCCGGCCCGACGGCGCGGATATCCGCCACGGTCAGGATCAGCAGCGTCCGCAGCCGCTCGGGGTCTCCCACCAGCTTCGTGAAGGCCTTGACCGTCGCGGGATCCGAGACATCGCGCTTCTGGGCGTAGTCCGACAGGGCCAGGTGGTTGCGCACCAGCCAGACCACGAACTCGGTCCGCCGCGGATCGAGGCCCAGCCGGTCGCAGGCGCGGCGCGCGGCGATCGCCCCGTCCTCCAGCTGCCCCCGGTCGCCGCCCTTGCCGACATCGTGCAACAGCATGGCCAGCATCAGGGCCTCGAAATCGTCGATCCGGTGGACGATCTCGGTCGAGGACGGATGGTCGGCCTTCAGCTTGCCGCGCCAGATGTCGTTGATGATGCCGATGGCCTGCAGCGTGTGCTCGTCGACCGTATAGGCGTGGTACATGTTGAACTGGGTCTGGCCGACGATCCGCCCCCATTCGGGCAGGAACCGGCCCAGCAGGCCGGTCTCGTTCATCAGGGTCAGGACCCGGTACGGTCGCTGGCCGTGGGCGAGGATGTCGAGGAAGGCCCGCGTCGCCTCGGGATCCCGCCGCAGCGAGGGCGTGACCAGCGAGAGCGACCGGCTGACCGCCGAGAAGGCGTCGGGGTGGATGTCGAGGTCATGCTCATCCGCCGTGCGGAACAGCATCAGCAGCTTCTCGGGCGCCTCGGCGAACACTTCGGGACCCTTGACCGAGAGGCGGCCGGCGTCCTCGGTGAAGCCCTCGACGCCGAGCTTGCGCCTGCGGCCGGGGATCAGCCGCGACAGGCTCAGGGTCGATTTCTGCTGGCGGGCTTCCAGCTTGGCCGACATGGCGCGGGTCAGGGCGCCCACGTCGCGGGCGACGAGGAAATAGCGGCGCATGAACCGCTCGACGGCGGGTTCGTCGCCCCGCCCCCGCCAGCCCATCCGCCGGGCGACTTCGGGCTGCAGGTCGAAGGTCAGCTTCTCCTCGGGGCGGCCCGCCGTGAGGTGCAGATGGGCCCGGACCCGCCACAGGAAGTCGAACGACTCCTCGAAGGTGCGCCGCTCGCGCGCGGTCAGCAAACCGTCCATCACCCGGGCGCCCAGCGGGCTGTCGGGCGCCAGCGACCGGGCGATCCAGAACAGGGTGTTGAGGTCCCGCAGGCCGCCCTTGCCGTCCTTGACGTTGGGCTCGACCCGGTAGCGGACCGCGCCGGACTTCTGGTGCCGGACGTCGCGTTCCTCCAGTTTGGCGGCGATGAAGGGCCGGGGGTCGGACTTGACCACCAGGGCGCGGAAGCGGGTGATGAAATCCTCCGCCAGCCGCTCGTCCCCGGCCAGGGGCCGCGCCTCCAGCAGGGCGGTCCGCACCGTCATGTCGGATTTCGACAGGGCCAGACATTCATCGACGGACCGCGCCGACTGACCGACCTTCAGGCCGAGGTCCCACAGGACATAGAGCATGAACTCGATCACCTGTTCGGTGCGAGGGATCGGCTTCCACGGGCGCAGAAACAGCAGGTCGAGGTCGGAGTGGGGCGCCAGCACGCCGCGGCCATAGCCGCCGACCGCGATCAGGCTCAGCCGTTCGGCCTCGCTGGGGTTGGCGGCCGGATAGAGGGTTTCGGTGGTGAAGCGCCACAGGGCGGTCAGCAGGTCGTCGGCGGCGGCGGAATAGAGCCGGGCGACCTCGACGCCCTCTCCGCCCGCATCGAGACGCCGGGCGATGCGGGCGCGGGCGGCCTCGAAGGACTCTCCAAGTATGAACGCCACGGCCTTGCGAACATCGGGAGCATCCGCGGCCCTGACCAGCCGGTCGTCCAGGGCGTCGGTCACCGGCGGCCGAGGCCCTTCAGCCGGTACAGGGCCTCCAACGCCTCACGCGGCGACAGTTCATCGGGCTCGATGGCCTGCAGGGCGTCCTCGACGGCAGACGACCGGGGCGGCGGCGCGGGTTCGGCCACAGCGAACAGGGGCAGGTCGTCGAGACTGACCGCCGCCGCCTTTTCACCCTCCAGCCGGTCCAGCACCTCGCGGGCGCGGCTCACCACGGCGGCGGGCACGCCGGCCAGTTTCGCGACCTGAACCCCGTAGGACCGGTCAGCGGCGCCGGGCCGGGCCTCGTGCAGGAAGACGAGGTCGCCATTCCATTCCCGCGCGGCCATCGACAGGTTGCAGACATGGGCCAGCCGCGTCTCGAGGCCCGCCAGTTCGTGGTAGTGGGTGGCGAACAGGGTGCGGGCGCGGTTGCGGTCGTGCAGGGCCTCGGCCACGGCCCAGGCGATAGCCAGCCCGTCATAGGTGGCGGTGCCGCGGCCGATCTCGTCCAGCACCACAAAGCTGCGGTCCGTGGCCTGGGTCAGGATGGCGGCGGTCTCGACCATCTCGGTCATGAAGGTCGAGCGGCCACGCGCCAGATCGTCGCCGGCGCCGACCCGGCTGAACAGCCGGTCGACCACGCCCAGCCGCATCGAGCGGGCGGGGACGAAGGCGCCCGCCTGGGCCAGCACCACCAGCAGGGCGTTCTGGCGCAGGAAGGTCGACTTGCCGGCCATGTTCGGCCCGGTGACGATCGACAGTCGGGCGCAGTTCGCGCCGGATCCGTCCAGCCTGCAGTCATTGGGCGTATAGGGATCGCCCTGGGCCTTCACAGCCGCCTCGACCACAGGGTGCCGTCCGGCGGTGATCTCGAAACAGGTCGTGTCGTCGATGGCGGGACGGACGCCGCCGACTTCCTCGGCCCATTCGGCGAGGGCCGCATGGGCGTCGAGCTCGGCCAGCGCCTCGGCCAGCGCCTGAAGCGGCCGGGCCAGCGACTGGACCGTGGCGCGCCAGACCTCGAAGGTCTCGCCCTCAATGGCCAGCGCGCGATAGCCGGCCTGGCTGATCTTGGCGTCCAGCTCGGACAGTTCGACGGTGGTGAAGCGGACCTGGTTGGCCAGGGTCTGGCGGTGGATGAAGGGGCTCTCGCCGGTCGGCCGGAGCAGGGGCTCGGCGGCTTTTGCACTGGTCTCGAGGAAATAGCCGAGCACGGCGTTGTGGCGCACCTTGAACGGCACGCCCGCCTCGGCCACGGCGCGGGCCTCCAGATCAGCCACCACGCGGCGGCTGTCGTCGCGCAGGCGGCGGGCCTCCTCGAGTTCGGGACGATAGCCGGCGGCGACGAAGCCGCCGTCGCGGGCCAGATGCGGCGGCTCAGCGACCAGACCCTCGGCCAGATCGACCAGCAGCCGGCCCAGATCGGGCGACAGCGTCATCCGGTCGAGGCAGGCGACGAGGCGGACCGGGGGACCGGTCAGGGGCTCGCGCGTCGGCGGGAACAGACCGGCGATACCCTCGGCGATCGACAGGCCGGTGCGGATGGCGGCCAGATCGCGCGGCCCCCCGCGGCCGAGAACCAGCCGCGAGACGGCGCGGGCTACATCCGACGACGCCCTCAGGCCGTCGCGCAGGTCGCGGCGCAGATCGCGACGCTCCAGCAGCCATTCGACCGCATCGAGTCCATGATTGATTTGAGTCGGGTCGCGCAGCGGCCGGGCGATGCGTTCGGCGAGGGCGCGCGCGCCGCCGGAGGTGACGGTGCGGTCGATACAGGCCAGCAGCGACCCCTCGCGTTCGCCGCGCTGGGTGCGGTCGATCTCGAGGCTCAGCCGGGTCGCCGGATCGATGGCGAGGAAGCCGCTGTCGCCCGAACGGCGCGGCGGCGACAGGGCCGGGATCTTTCCGGCCTGGGTGGTCTCCAGATAGGCGGCGATCAGGCCCAGGGCCGAGACCTCTGCCTCCTCGAAGGCCCCGAAGCCGTCCAGCGAGGCGACGCCGTACAGCCGCTCGACCCTCGCCCGCGCCCCGACCGGCTCGGCCAGGGCCTGCGGCAGGGCCTGTACCACGCCGCCCGACCCGTCGAGCGCGGCCCTTGTCGCCTCGTCGGAGAACAGGCGATCGGGGACCAGCACTTCCGACGCCCGGAACGAGGCCAGGGTCGCGCCGAGATCCTCCAGCGAACAGGCCACGGCGTCGACCGAACCGGCCGACAGCTCGACGACGGCCACGGCCGCCCGGCCCTTGCGCACCGAGACGGCGGCCAGCCGGTTGGCCCCGCGCGCGTCCAGCAGACTGTCCTCGGTCAGGGTGCCTGGGGTGACGACGCGGACGATGTCGCGGTGGACCACGGCCTTGGAGCCCCGCTTGCGGGCCTCCGACGGCGCCTCCAGCTGCTCGCAGATGGCGGCCTTGAACCCTTGCCGGATCAGCCGCGCCAGATAGCCGTCCAGCGCATGCACCGGCACCCCGGCCATGGGGATGTCCTCGCCCTGGTGCTTGCCGCGTTTGGTCAGGGTGATGCCGAGCGCCTTCGAGGCGATCTCGGCGTCCTTGAAGAACAGCTCGTAGAAATCGCCCATTCGGAAAAAGACGATGGCGTCCGGCTGGCTGGCCTTGGCCGCCAGGAACTGCGCCATGACCGGCGTCGTCCCCTCGCTGGACGGGACGGCGTCGGCTGTCGGGGGATGGACGAGGGGGGCGTTCATGGGGAGGCGACAGGGTGAAGGATTGCGCGGCGCGCCTCAAGCGGAATGCCGCGGCCTTGCACAGGCATGACCGGGCTGCGACAAGCCCGGCAGGCGGTTAAGGGAACGCGGTGTGATGCCGCGGCTGTGCCCGCAACTGTAGGCGGCGAGGCCGTCGTTCGATCCGGGGAGCGATCTCCGGCGCCACTGGGCAACCGGGAAGGCGTGGACGGCTGTTGTTGACCCGCAAGCCAGGAGACCTGGCCGCCGACGTCGCTCGTCCGCTGTCCGGGACCAGACAGAGGCGTGGGGCCAACCCTTCCGCTTGTGCGGGAGCTGTTCCGTCGAAGCGACCCGACCCAAGCGCCGCGCCCCTTCCCGGGGCCGGGTCGGTCGCTTTCACCCGCCGCCGCGCAGCGCCAGCGCGGGGCCGACGGAGATCCGCGCATGACGCGATCCATCCTCTACGCCACGGCCGCGGCCGTGTTCCTTCCCCTGTCCGCCCGGGCGGAGACGCCCCCAGAACCGGACGGCGATCTCCCCGAAGTGGTGGTCACCGCCGCCCGTCTTCCGGTGATCGTCGCCGATACCCCCGGCGCGCGCGTCATCGACGCCGCCCGGATCGACCAGCGCGGGGCCGTCTTCGCCGCCGACATTCTCGGCGACGTGCCGGGCCTGTCCGTCTATCGCGCGGGCCTCGGCGGCGTGACCTCGGTGCGGATTCGCGGCGCCAGCCAGGACAAGTCGCTGGTCCTCGTCGACGGCGTCCCGGTGAATGATCCGTCCCAGCCGGCCGGCGGCTTTGACTTCGCGGGCTTCGACCTGACCGACGTCGAGCGTATCGAGACGCTCAGCGGACCGCAGTCGTCGCTCTGGGGCTCGGACGCCATCGGCGGCGTCATCGCCTTCACCAGCCGCGAACTGGACGGCCTGCGCGCCGGGCTCGAGGCCGGATCGTTCGATACGCGTCGCGGCCGGCTGCAGCTCGGTCGGGCAGAGGACCGCTACGCCCTCGGCGCCTTTGTCTCGCGTTTTGAGAGCGAGGGCATATCGGCCGCGGCGAGCGGGACCGAGGCCGACGGCTTCGAGACCACCGCCTGGGGAGTGAACGGGCGCTACGCCTTCAACAGCCGCGTCGAGATCGACGGCCGCTTCCGCCATGCCGACCGTTTCGCCGAACTCGACGGCTTCGGGCCGGTCGATTCGCTGGACACGACCGACACCACCGACCGCTCGGGTTTCGCCCGGCTGGCGATCACTGACGTGCTGGGCCTCGACCACCGCGTCACCGTCGCCGTCTCCGACATAGAGCGGGTCACTGACAGCGCCTTTCCCTCGACCTATGAGGGCGAGCACCGGCTTTGGCGCTGGCAGGCCGACAGTCGCGGGACCGGCCCGGTGATCTACGCCTTCGGGATCGAGCGCGAGGAGACCGGGGCGTTCCTGAACGGCTATAGCGCCGGCCTCGGCGTCGATTCCGCCTTCGGAACGGTGCGCTGGGCGCCTTCGGATCGGCTCACGCTCAACGTCGGCCTGCGCCATGACTCGACCGACGATTTCGGCGGCGAGACGACCGGCCGGGTTTCGGCGGCCTGGCGGCTGGACGGCGGCCTGACCCTGTCGGGCGCGATCGGCACCGGGTTCAAGACGCCCAGCGTCAGCCAGGCCGTGTGCGACTTCTGCTTCGTCCTGCCGGGAACGGCGGTCCCGCCGCTGGTTCCCGAATATGCGAAGGGCGGCGAGATCGCTCTCGGCTGGCGGTCGGCCGACGGCCGCTTCGACGGCCGCGCGACCCTCTACCGGCTGGAGGTCGAGGACCAGATCGACGGCTTCTTCGATTCCGGGACCTTCGAATTCTACTACGTCAACATCGCCGAGACCCGGACCGACGGGGTCGAGCTCGAAGGCCGGGCCTTGCTGGGCGCAGGGTTTGACCTCAGCGCCTCATACGCCTGGACCGACGCCGTCAACGAATCGACCGGCGCCGCCATCCTGCGCGTGCCGGAACAGGCGGGTTCGGCGACCCTGGGATGGACGGGCGGCCGCTGGTCGGGCGCCCTGACGGTCCGGGCCGAGGGCGACATGCCCGACTCGGGCGGAACGCGGGACGGTTTCGTCACGGCGAATCTGAACGCCGCCTGGGACGTGACCGACGCCGTCACCCTGACCGCGCGGATCGAGAATCTGACGGACGAGGCCTGGCAACAGCTGCTGGGCTACGGCGAGCCGGGCCGGTCGGGCTATGTCGGGATCAGGCTGCGCTACTGATCCGCCCAAGGTCCCGGGAATGGGGGCCGGCGGCGGCGACCGTCGCCGGCTCCAGCTGCATGGAGGCCCAGTCGAGATCCGGCGTCTGCGCATGGGCCGCGGCGATGACGGCGCGCAGCTCGGCGGCCGAGGCGATGCTGGCGACCACGGCGGACACCTCGGGCAGGCCCATGGCGTAGGCGAGGGTGGCCTGCATCGGATCGACACGGGCCTCGGCCAGACGCCGTCGGATGCGGGACAGCGTCGGGGCGTGGCGGTGCATTTCGAGCGGCAGGGCCTCGCCGCTCATGAACAGCAGGCCGTCGGCGAACACCGAGGCGGCGTGAATATCCACGTCCAGCGCCGCCAGTTCGGCGAGGACGCCGGAATGCTGGGCGCGCTGGTCCAGCAGATTGCATTTCAGCTGGACCACGTCGGGCTGGAAGCGCCGGGCCAGCAGGGCCGGGCCGTCCTCGACCGTGGCGCAGAAGCCGATGCGGCGGTACAGGCCGCGGTCCTTGAGGGCCAGCAGGCGGTCCCAGAGGGCGCGGCCCTCGGCGCCGGCCAGATCGGCGGCGCTGGAGACCAGCAGAAGGTCGCCGCGCGGCAGGCCGAGACGCTCCAGCGAGCGGCGGGCGCGGGCCTCGACCCGGTCGACGCCGTCGCTGACGGAGACGGTGCACACCGAGACCTGGAAGGGCGAAGGGAAGGGCCAGGCCTGGCCGAGCCAGCGTTCGCCGTCGCCGTCGGGTTTGGTCGCGACCCGGGTGATGCCGGAATCGGCGGCGGTCTGGAGCAGCAGGCGCAGGGATTCCTCGCGCGCGCCGGCCGGCGCGGGGATGGCGCGGTCGGGCTGATGCACGACGGCCAGAGCCAATTTGTCGACCGGGGACGGGGCGCGGCTTGGGATCACCCCCGGACTGTGACGATGAAAGTTTAAGGCGCCCCTTCCAAGACCTTGCCCGGAGCTTAACCGGCGAACGGCGGTTTCAGTCCGCAGCCTCAGGCGGAGGCGTTGCGCAGGGCCTCCAGCACGCCCTTGCCGTAGCGGTCCAGGCGGGTCTGGCCGACGCCGGCGATGTGGCTCAGCCGCTCCAGGTCGGCCGGTTCGGCCATGGCGATCTCCAGCAGGGTCTTGTCCTGGAAGATCACATAGGGCGGCACGCGCTGTTCGGCGGCGCGGTCGCGGCGCCAGGCGCGCAGGGTCTCGAACCGGGCGCGGACATCGGCGTCCAGGGTCTCCAGCGCGGCGTTGCGGCCGGTTCGGGTGCGTTCGCGCGCCGGGGCGGCCCGGGCGGCGGCGGCGCGGATCTCGATGGCGCGCTCACCGCGATAGACGGCGCGCACGGCCTCCGGATCGCCGAGCCGGACCAGCGGCTTGCCTTCATTGGGATCCTCGACCAGCAGGCCCTCGAACATCAGGTGGTCGACCACGTCGCGCCAGGTGTGCTGGCCCGTGTCGGCGCCGATGGCCCAGGTCGACAGGGCGGTCTCCCACGGCTGGACGTCCTTGGTCTTGCCCAGCAGGTGGTCGATGACGCGGTTCTTGCCGAACCGCTCGCCGAGCCGCTGCACCGCCGCCAGCGCCTTTTGCGCCGGGACGGTGGCGTCGAAGACGGCGGGCGGATCGAGACACAGGTCGCAGACGCCGCACCGTTCGGCCCCCTCTTCCCCGAAATAGCGGCGGACGGCCTGGGCGCGACAGACGGCGCCGTCCAGCATGGCGAACAGCTGGCGGGCCTTCTTCACCTGCACCGCCTTGACCTCCTCGGCCATGGGGCGGCCCTCGAGCCGCTTCAGCGTCCAGGCGATGTCGGAGGGGCCGTACAGGGTGATGCCGTCGGCGGGCTCGCCGTCGCGCCCCGCGCGGCCGATCTCCTGCCAGTAGGCCTCGAGCGAGCCGGGCGGGTCGGCGTGGATGACGAAGCGGACGTCGGCCTTGTCGACCCCCATGCCGAAGGCGATGGTCGCCACCATGACCGCCCCGTCCTCGGCCAGGAACCGCTCCAGCCGGCGGTCGCGGTCACGGGCCTCCATGCCGGCGTGGTAGGCGATGGCGTTGGTCCCGGCCTCGCGCAGGGCCTGGGCCACCCGCTCGCAGCCGTCGCGGCTGCCGCAATAGACCACGCCCGACTTGCCGCGCCGCTGGCGCACCAGGTCGATGACGGCGGCGTCGGTGCGGGCGCGCGAGGCGCTTTCCTTGCGGATGGCCGAGAGCTGCAGATTGGGCCGGGCGAAGCTGTCGACGACGACCTTGGCGTCGTCCAGCCGCAACGAGCGAACGATGTCGTCACGCGTGCGGGCGTCGGCGGTGGCGGTGACGGCGATCCGCGGCACGTCCGGAAACAGCTCCGCCAGACGGCCCAGGGTCCTGTAATCGGGACGGAAATCATGTCCCCATTGTGAGACACAGTGCGCCTCGTCGATGGCGATCAGGCTCAGGGGCAGGTCGTGCAGCCGGTCGATCAGATGCGGCTGCGCCAGTCCCTCAGGCGAGACATAGAGCAGGTCCAGCTCGCCCGCCCGGGCCTGCCGCCAGATGGCCGAGCGGTCGTCCATGGAGACGCCGGAATCCAGCCGGGCCGCCGCCACCCCCTGCTGTTTGAGCGCCTCGACCTGGTCGGTCATCAGGGCGATCAGGGGCGAGACCACCAGACCCAGGCCGGGCCGCAGCATGGCGGGGATCTGGTAGCAGACGCTCTTGCCGCCGCCGGTCGGCAGGACGGCGACGACGTCGCGGCCGGCGAGGATCTCGGTCACCACCTCGGCCTGACGCCCGCGGAAATCCGCATGGCCCCAGACCCGCTCCAGCGTCGCCCGGGCATCGGCCAAAGACGGCGCATTTGGCGACGCGGCAGGCGGGGCGATCACGGTCGAGTCGGCGAGCATGCGGCCTTGTGCCTCATTTGTTCCGGGGTGTCATGGGGTGTCGGCGTGTCCCTTCTCCCGATCCTTCACCCCGAACTGTTGCGATTGACCGACCCGTGTTCGCCCCGCTATTCGGCTCCCGCTGCGAGCGAGTCAGAGAGCGGGGGACCATTCCATGAACCGGGAAATCGAAGACCGACCCACTGACCAGCCCCGGCGCCGTCCCTGGGCCGCGCCGCAGATCGTCACGGTTGTGCCGGCGGCACAGACGCAGGGGGGAGGGCCAGTACTCGGCGTTGAAAGCGGCGCTTACAGCCTTTCCTGAGGGCCTGGCTGGTCAAGTCCTGGCCCGGGAAGCCTGTCCTCGCGGTTTCGAAACCGGCGCCACCGATGGCGAAGGGTGTGGGATGCAATTGGCTGAAGCCGCCCTTGAGGCGAGCGTAGTCTGTGGTCCCCGGTTTCAAAGCCCCCGGTTTTAAAGCCCAGGTGCGTTTCCCGGATGGATGATGACCGCTTTCCACCCCTGGCGGACCTTCCCGAGATCTGCTCTGGCCACAGGCGCCCAACAGCCGTCCGTACGCATCCTTGAAGTCGCGACCCCGACTCCGCCAGCCTTCGCTTCGCGCGGCCCCGCATTCCGGCTATAGGCGCCGCCATGACATCCCTTCTCTACGGCCGGCCGCCCGCCGTCTTCGATCCGCCCGGCGCGGCGACGCAGCTTTCGCCCCTGATCTCCGGCTCGACGCCGCTTGAGGATGTGGCCGAGGGTTCTGCCGACGACATCATGATCTACGCCCCGCCCGGCGTGCTGGAGCGGCGCTACACGCTGGCGATGGCGCTGAAGGCGCTGAAGGTCGGCGGGCGGCTGGACGTCATGGCCGCCAAGGACAAGGGCGGGTCGCGGCTGAAGAAGGAGCTGGAGGGCTTCGGCGTCGAGGTCGGCGAGAGCGCCAAGGCGCACCATCGGCGCTGTGTCGTCATCCGGCCGAAGACGCTGACGGGTCTCGACGCGGCCATCGCGGCGGGCGCGCCGCGTCTGGTCGAGGGGCTGGACGCCTGGTCGCAGCCGGGGGTCTTCGCCTGGGACCGGATCGACGCGGGTTCCCTGCTGCTGGCCCAGGCCCTGCCGCCGCTGAAGGGGGCGGGGATTGATCTGGGGTGCGGCTACGGCGCCCTGGCGACGGTGGTGCTGGGGTCGCCGGCGGTGACCGCGCTGCGACTGGTCGATCTGGACCGGCGCGCCATCGCGGCGGCGAAAAGAAACGTCACCGACCCGCGCGCCAGCTTCGAATGGGCCGATGCGCGGACGCTGGAGGATGTCGGCGAACTGAATTTCGTGGTCAGCAATCCGCCCTTCCATGACGGCGGCGCCGAGGACAAGCGGCTGGGCCAGGCCTTCATCCGCAAGGCGGCGGGCCTGCTGAAGAAGGGCGGCGTCCTGTGGGTCGTGGCCAATCGCCACCTGCCCTATGAGGCCGAGCTGAAGGACGCCTTCAAGCGGGTCGACATGATCGCCGACGCGGGCGGGTACAAGGTGTTCGAGGCGGTGAAGTGAGTTCTTCTCCTTCGTCATCCCCCGTTCTCGCTTCACTCGCCGGAGGATGACGAAAGATGAAAACCCCCACCTCCCGCGTCGACAGGCTGCTCGGCTCCATGGGCTATGGCTCGCGGACCGAGATGGCGCGGCTGGGCAAGGCGGGCGGGATCGTGCTGGACGGCGTCGACCTGATCGATGTCTCGAAGCGGATCGCGGTGACGCCCGACCTGCCGGCGCGGATGCAGATCGACGGCCAGCCGCTGGATCCGACGCCGGGTCTGGTGATGATGCTGCACAAGCCGCTGGGCATGACCTGTTCGCGCAAGGAGGACGGGGCCCTGGTCTATGACGTCCTGCCGCCCCGCTGGCGGCGGCGCGATCCGGCCATCTCGACCATCGGCCGGCTGGACAAACAGACCACGGGCCTGCTGCTGCTGACCGACGACGGCGACCTGCTGCACCGGGTGATCTCGCCCAAACGCCATGTCGCCAAGGTCTATCGCGCGACCCTGGCGCGGCCGCTGGTCGGGACCGAGGGCGATGTCTTCGCCGCCGGCGGTCTGGTGCTGGAGGGCGAGGACAAGCCGCTGTCGCCGGCCGTGCTGGAGGTGCTGTCGCCGACCGAGGCGCGGCTGACGGTGACTGAGGGCCGCTATCACATGGTGCGGCGGATGTTCGCGGCGGTGGGCAATCACGTCGAGGGCCTGCACCGCGAACGGGTCGGCGGCCTGGCCCTGCCGGACGATCTGGCGCCGGGGGCGTGGCGGCTGCTGGATCAGGACCAGATCGATCTGATCTTCGCCTGACGGAACCTCGTTCAGCCGTCTGACTTATCGCTCCGCTTCCAGCGGAGACGACATGACCGGGGCCACGATCAAGAAGAACCTGCGCACAGGGCGATCCCTCTGGGCGGACAGTGCCGGACTGGGCGTGCCGGTGCGGCCGTTGAAGGCGGCGATCTCGGTCGATGTGGCCATCGTCGGGGCCGGGATCAGCGGCGCCTTCATGGCCCATGAACTGAGCCGGGACCACACGGTGGCGGTGCTGGACCGGCGCCCGCCGCTGACCGGCTCGACCATCGCCTCGACGGCCCTGCTGCAATGGGAGATCGACCTGCCGCTGACGGCGCTGGCGGAGAAGATCGGGCCGGCGAAGGCGAAGCGGGCGTATCTGCGGTCGCGCTCCGCGGTCGAGGCCCTGAAGCGGATCGTGGCGGATGAGCGGATTGTCTGTGGGTTGAAGGACAAGGCGACCCTCTATCTGGCCGGGGACGAATACGGCCACCGGGCTCTGGAGGCCGAGGCGGCGGCCCGGGCGGCGATCGGTCTGGAGAGCGAATACGCCGGGCCGGCCGGGCTGCGCGAGCGGTTCGGCATCGACCGGACCGGGGCCATCGTCAGCCAGGGCTCGGCCAGCGCCGATCCGGCCCGGCTGGCGGCGGGGCTGCTGCGGCGGGCGCAGAAGGCCGGGGCGACGGTCTATTCCCGCGTCGAGGTGATGGAGGCCGCCAGCGATCCGGACGGGGTCACCTTGCTGACCGACGCCGGTCATGCGGTGCGGGCGAAGTCGGTGGTGTTCTGCTGCGGCTATGAGTTCCCCAGGGGCGTGCCGACTCCGGGTGCGAAGGTGATTTCGACCTGGGCCCTGGCCTCGAAGCCGCGCCAGCCCTGTCCGGCATGGCTTCGGGACACGCTCGTCTGGGAGGCGTCGGACCCCTACCTCTATTTCCGCATGGGCGGCGACGGGCGGCTGATCGTCGGCGGCGAGGACGAGGCGGATCCGGACGCCCATGCCGACGCGGCGAAGCTGAAGCGGAAATGCGAGACCATCGTCAGCAAACTCCATGCCCTGCTGCCCGGGGTGGCGTTCGAGGTCGACTACAGCTGGGCCGGGGCCTTCGGCGAGAGCGCGACGGGCCTGCCGTCGATCGCGCCCGTGCCGGACATGGACCACGCCTGGGCGGTGATGGGGTTCGGCGGCAACGGCATCACCTATTCGGTGATCGCCTCCCAGGTGGTGTCGACGGCGCTGCGGGGCGGCGCGGACCCGGACGCGGACCTTTACCGGCCTTGACCGGGACGGGCGCCGGGCGCACCTGCGAGCCATGAGCGCCCACGCCAAGATCTGCGGCCTGACCACGCCCGAAGCCCTCGACGCGGCCCTCGCCGGCGGCGCGGCCTTCGTCGGGGCTGTGGTGTTTCCGAAGAGTCCGCGTCACATCGATCCGCTGCACGGCGGGACCCTCTTTGAACGGGCCAGGGGCAGGGCGAAGATCGTGGCGGTGACGGTCGACGCCGACGACGCCCTGCTGACCGAGATCGCCCTGATCCTGAAGCCGGACCTGATCCAGCTGCACGGCCATGAGAGCCGCGAACAGGCGCAGCGGGTGCGGATGCTGACGGGGGCGGGGATCATCAAGGTCCTGCCGATCCGGGCGGCGGAGGATTTCGCGGAAGCCGAAGCCTGGGAACCGGTCGTCGACCATCTGATGTTCGACGCCAGACCGCCCGAGGGCTCGCACCTGCCGGGCGGGGTCGGGGCGCGGTTCGACTGGACGCTGCTGGCCGACCGGGCGTTCCGGCGCCCGTGGTTCGTGGCGGGCGGTCTGACCCCGGACAATGTGGCGCAGGCGATAGGCGTCTCGGGCGCGCCCCTGGTGGATGTGTCCTCTGGTGTGGAAACCGCGCCGGGTGTTAAGGACGCGGCGCTGATCACGGCGTTTCTCGACGCCGTCCGTTCGGCCTGAATTCCGCCGCTCCCCCGCGCGAAAGTTTTGTCCGTGAACGCCATCCTGCCGAACCACTACGCCATGCCTGACGCCGAGGGCCGTTTCGGCCCCTATGGCGGACGGTTCGTGGCCGAAACCCTGATGCCGCTGGTTCACGAGCTGAACGCCGCCTATGAGGCGGCCAAGGCGGACCCGACCTTCCAGGCCGAGCTGGACGGCTTCCTGACCGACTATGTCGGCCGGCCCAGCCCGATGTACCTCGCCGAACGGCTGACGGCCCACTACGGAGCCGCCGACATCTGGTTCAAGCGCGACGAGCTGAATCACACGGGCGCGCACAAGATCAACAACTGCATGGGCCAGATCCTGCTGGCCATGCGGATGGGCAAGACGCGGATCATCGCCGAGACCGGGGCCGGCCAGCACGGCGTGGCGACGGCGACCGTCTGCGCCCGCTTCGGCCTGCAGTGTGTCGTATACATGGGCGCGACCGACGTCGAGCGGCAGATGCCCAACGTCTTCCGCATGAAGCTGCTGGGAGCGGAGGTCGTGCCGGTGACGGCGGGCCGGGCGACGCTCAAGGACGCCATGAACGAGGCGATGCGTGACTGGGTCACCAACGTCGAGGACACCTACTATCTGATCGGCACGGCCGCCGGCCCGCACCCCTATCCGGCCATGGTGCGCGACTTCCAGTCGGTGATCGGGCGTGAGACGCGGGCGTCCATGCTGGCCCGGCGCGGCAAGCTGCCCGACGCGGTGGTGGCGGCGATCGGCGGCGGTTCGAACGCCATCGGCCTGTTCCACCCCTTCATCGACGACGCCGGCGTGCGGCTGATCGGGGTGGAGGCGGCCGGGCGCGGTCTGGACGGCCCGGACCACGCGGCGTCGCTGCAGGGCGGCCGCCCCGGCGTGCTGCACGGCAATCGCACCTATCTGCTGCAGGACGACGACGGCCAGATTCTCGAGGGCCATTCGATCTCGGCCGGCCTCGACTATCCCGGCATCGGCCCGGAACACGCCTGGCTGAAGGACATCGGCCGCGCCGAATACCGCGCCGCCACCGACATGGAAGCCCTCGAAGCCTTCCAGCTCTGTTCAAAACTGGAAGGCATCATTCCCGCCCTGGAGCCCAGCCACGCCCTCGCCCGCATCGGCGAAATCGCGAAGGAAGTGGGCAAGGGGGGCGATGTCGTGCTCAATATGTGCGGACGGGGCGACAAGGACATCTTCGCCGTGGCGAAGCATCTGGGCGTGGAGTTGTAGACATGAAGATCGTGATGATGGCCGCCGTGGCGGCGCTGCTGGCCGCGCCGGCGATGGCGCAGGACGCCGCCTCGCCGGACAACCTGGTGCTGCCGGGCGCGACCCTGGCCCCGGATTGCGGCAATCTGTACGGCCTCGCGGGTCGTGCGTTCTGCGTCAGCGCGCCCCTGGCGAGCATCGGCGCCCTGGCCGAGGCCTATATCGCCGACCTGCAGACCAAGGGCTGGCTTCCGGCCGGGGGCGAGGACAATCGCGTGGTCTTCGTGCGTCGCCGCGACACAGGCGGCTGCGACGGGCTGCAGATGCAGGCCTTCTACGACACCTCGCGGCCCGCAGGCCCGGACGCCATCGGCTATCTCGGCTTCGGCCCGATCCCCGGCAATGTCTGCTCGGACCAGCCGGCCGCGCCGGCCGCGCCCGCTCCGGCGCAATGACCACAGCGCGTATCGACGCCCGCTTCGCGGCCCTGAAGGCGGAAGGACGGGCCGGGTTTGTGGCCTATGTCATGGCCGGCGATCCCACCCGGGACGAGGCCCTGAAGATCCTGCGCGGACTGCCCGCCGCGGGTGCGGACCTCATCGAGCTGGGCTTCCCCTTCTCCGATCCGATGGCCGAGGGGCCGCCGATCCAGCGCGCCGCCCTGCGTGGTCTGAAGGCCGGTCTGACGCTGAAGGGGACGCTGGCCCTCGCCGCTGACTTCCGCGCCGGCGACGCCGACACGCCCGTGATCCTGATGGGCTATCTCAATCCGATCGAGAGCTACGGCTATGCGGCCTTCGCCCGCGACGCGGCCGCCAGCGGCGTCGACGGGCTGATCGTGGTCGACTGCCCGCCGGAAGAGGCCGGGCCGCTGTCGGACGCCCTGGACGCGGCGCAGGTCTCCCTGATCCGGCTGGCCACCCCCACCTCGGACGACGCGCGGCTGAAGATCATCGCCGAGCGGACCTCGGGCTTCGTCTATTACGTCTCGGTCGCCGGCGTGACCGGGGTCAAGGAAGCCCAGACCCTGTCCGTGGCGCCTGCGGTGGCGCGGGTGCGCAAGGCCTCGGGCCTGCCGGTCGCGGTCGGCTTCGGGGTGAAGACCGAGGAGCGCGCCGCGAGCATCGCCCGCGTCGCCGATGCGGTGGTGGCGGGCTCCGTCCTGGTGGACGAGGTCGCGGCGGCGCTTGAGGCGAACGAACCGGCCGCCACGCGCGTTCTGGCGAAGGTGAAGGCCCTCGCGGACGCCGTCCGGGGTGCGCGGGTCGCGGAAACGGTCTAAAGCGCGCCCATGGCTGACAAGAACCCTCCCAAACCCCAGGAAAAGCGTGGCGGCTGGCTGAGCCGTTTCGCGCCCGGCGTCCGCAAGATCGTCAGCCGGCGCGACACGCCCGACAATCTGTGGGTCAAGGATCCCGATTCCGGCGAGATGCTGTACCGCCCCGACCTGGAGGCGGCCCTGTGGGTCACGCCCTCGGGCCGGCATATGCGGATCGACGCCCCGACCCGTCTGCGCGCCACCTTTGACGACGGCGACTATGAGTCCATCGAGACGCCCGAGGTGCCCGAGGACCCGCTGAAATTCTCGGACGGCAAATCCTACAAGGATCGTCTGGCGGCGGCGCGCAAGGCGGCGGGCCGCAAGGACACCATGGCCATCGGCTTCGGCGAGCTCGACGGCACGTCGGCGGTGGTCATCGTCCAGGACTTCACCTTCATGGGCGGTTCGCTGGGCATGGCGGCGGGCGAGGCCTTCATCGCGGCGGCCCGCGCGGCCATCGAACGCGGCGTGCCCCTGGTCTGTTTCACCGCCGCCGGCGGCGCGCGGATGCAGGAGGGCGCGCTCAGCCTGATGCAGATGGCCCGCACCACCCTGGCCATCCAGGAGCTGAAGGCCGTTCAACTGCCCTTCGTCGTGGTGTTGACCGACCCGACCACGGGCGGGGTCACCGCCAGCTACGCCATGCTCGGCGACGTCCACCTGGCCGAGCCGGGGGCCCTGATCGGCTTCGCCGGCCCGCGGGTGATCGAGGCGACGATCCGCGAAAAACTCCCGCCCGGCTTCCAGCGCGCTGAATATCTTCAGGAAAAAGGCATGGTCGACCGCGTCGTCGCCCGCGCCGACCTGCCGGTGGTTCTGGGCCAGATCCTGTCGATGCTGATGGGCGGGAAGCGCCGGGCGGCGTAGCCTCGGCCCATGGACCCGATCTCCGAACGCCTGCGCGCGCGGCATCCGCAGCGGATCGACCTGTCGCTGGAGCGGATGCGCCTCCTGTGCGCGGCCCTCGGCGATCCCCAGCATCGCCTGCCGCCCGTCGTCCATGTCGCCGGCACCAACGGCAAGGGCTCGACCGTCGCCTTCATCCGCGCCATCGCCGAGGCGGCGGGGCTGCGCGTCCACACCTATACCTCGCCCCATCTGGTCCGGTTCAACGAGCGCATCCGGCTGGCCGGCAAGCTGATCGAGGACGCCCCGCTGAACGCCATCCTCGACCGCATCGAGGCCGTCAGCGGCGAGGCGACGGTATTCGAAAGCACCACCGCCGCCGCCTTCGTAGCCATGAGCGAGACGCCCGCCGACCTGGCTATCATCGAGGTCGGACTGGGCGGGGTGCTGGACGCCACCAACGTCATCGAACGGCCCTTGCTCAGCGTCATCACCCCGGTGGACTTGGATCATGCCGAATTCCTCGGCACGGACCTGCACGGCATCGCGGTGGAGAAGGCCGGAATCCTAAAGCCGGGGGCGCGCGGCCTGATCGCGCGTCAGGCCGAGGTCGCCATGGCGGCGATCGAGGCGGCGGCGCGGGCGGTGCATTCGCCCCTCACCGTCATGGGCGTGGATTTCGACGCCTGGGCCGATCGCGGCGGCCTGTCGTTCCAGGATCAGGAGCGGTTCCTCGACCTGCCGGCGCCGGCCCTGACGGGTCCGCACCAGGTCGACAACGCCGGTCTGGCGGTCGCCGTGGCGCTCGAGCTGGACCTGCCGGAGGCGGCCATCGCCGAAGGCCTGCGCGCCGTGCGCTGGCCCGCCCGGATGCAAAGGCTGACCGCCGGTCCCTATGGCGAGGCGGCGCGGGCCGCGGACGCCGAGCTCTGGCTGGACGGCGGGCACAATCCGCACGCGGGCGCGGCGCTGGCGGCGGCGCTGGCCGAACGACAGGCGAAGGCGCCGCGACCGCTGGCCCTGATCGTCGGCATGCTGGCCAACAAGGACGCCGGCGGCTTCTTCGAGGCGTTGAGCCGGTCAGGGGCGGCGGTCTTCACCGTCCCGTTCGACGGCGCGGCGGCGGAGCCCGAGGCCCTCGCGGCGGTGGCGCGCGGTCATGGCCTCGGCGCGACGCCCTGCGCCTCGGTTGAGGAGGCGCTGACCCGCGCCCTGCGGCTGGGCGCCGGCCGGGTCACGATCTGCGGATCCCTGTATCTGGCGGGCGAGGTTCTGGCCGGGTCCCGCGAGACCTGGCCGGACTGAACCGATCAGCCGTTGGGGCCGCCGGGCGTCGACATCGCCCCTTCGTCGGGCATCCGCATCCGCTGCATGGAGCGCATGAACTCGCGCGTCTGCTGATCCTGGACCCCGGCCCGCGGGATGTCGCGGCAGACGCGCTGCTGCATGTTGGAACCCGTGGCCCGCTCCAGTCGGCAGACGCGGCGGGTGTCGCCTTCCGGTCCGGGCGGCGCGTCCGTGGGACGAACCTCGGCCGGCGGGGCGGCGCCGGCGATGACGGCGACCTGGCCTCCGTCAACAAGCAGGATTGTAGCGAACAGGGCGGCGGTCAGCATGGTGACTCTCCAGCATCCTCTTGGATGGCCGGGAGGAAAACACCGTTCAACCGGCGGGGCAAGTTACGGTCGCGTAAGCCCGAAAGCGGTCAGGCGGCGGCCTTGCCGATTCCGGCCTCGGCCAGCCATTCTACGATCTTGCCCTTGGGCATGGCGCCGACCTTCATCGAGGCCATCTGACCGTCCTTGAACAGCATCAGGGTCGGAATGCCCTTCACGCCCAGTTTCGACGGGATCATCGGGCTGTCGTCGATATTGACCTTGGCGATCACCACCTGGCCGGCCAGTTCGTCGGCGATCTGTTCCAGCGCGGGCCCGATCTGCTTGCAGGGGCCGCACCACTCCGCCCAGAAATCCACCAGAACGGGGACGGACGCCTTCAGGACGTCGGCGTCGAAACTGTCGTCGGTGACCTTGACGGTGGCCATGGGCAAATCTCTCCGGATCGGCCGGCCATCATGGAGTGATTCCGGCGCTTCGACAGCCGATGTGGGGCGCGCCGGCGTTCAAATCAACGCCCCTTCTGCTCAGTCCGACAGGGCGGCGTCCATCATCGCCCGCGGAACCGCCATCAGGCGGGGCCCGTCGGTCCAGACAAGGGCCGCCTCGACGGCGCGGTCCGGATAGAGATCGCGCAGGATCGCGGCATAGACCGCCAGCTGCAGCACATAGGCCGGGTCGGCGTCCTCGATCCGGGCGGGCGCGGGGCGGTTGGTCTTGTAGTCGATCACCAGCACCCGGTCCGGCGTGACCACAAGCCGGTCCATCCGTCCCGAAACCGCGGTCGCCCCGACCGGTCCGGTCAAGGCCACCTCGGGCCGTGAGCCGGCCCCGAACACCGGGGCGAACCGCGCGTCGTCCAGCACCGAGAAGGCGGCGACGATCATCTCGTCCCGCTGCGCGTCGTCAAGGTCCCGTTCGCGGGACAAGATGCGCACGGCGGCGTCCCGCCGCTCGGTCACGGCGATGTCGGGCAGTCGCTCGAGCAGGCGGTGGATCAGGTCGCCGCGCCGGAACCGCCCCAGGGGCGCGCCCGGCCCGGCCGTGATCGCCAGCGGCGAGGGGGCGGGCGTGCGCAGGGCCTCGTCCATGCGCGAGGGGGCGGAGAGGCGGGCGCCGGCGTCGGGGGAAGGGGCGACCGTCATCCAGTCCGGCGCGGCGAAGGCCTCGGCCTGCGGGGCGGATGTGAACGGCAGGACGTCCGGATCGGGGCCGAAGCGGCGGACGCCGCCGTCGAGTTCGCGGACCGCGTCGCCGAGGCGGCCGAAGGTTCCCTCGATCACCGACCACCAGCTGTCCGACTCATAGCCCGCCTTCTGGTTTCCGACGGCGCGGCCCAGCACGATGATGCGGTCACGGGCCCGCGTCAGGGCGACATAGAGCAGGCGCAGGGATTCGGCGTCGGCGCGCTTCTGACGCGCCTCGCGTGCAGCGGCCGAGGCCGGGCAGTCGTCGCCCTTCGCCCCGGGGCACATCAGCCAGCCCTCGGTCCCGTCCACGAGCGGAACCGGCATCAGGCTCGGCCCCTGGGCCTTCGCCCGGCTCGTGGTGTCGGGCAGGATCACGACCGGCGCCTCCAGACCCTTGGCTCCGTGCACCGTCATCACTCGGACCTCGTCGCGCACGCCTTCCAGCTCGCGCTTGACCTCGACGTCGGCGGCTTCCAGCAGGGACAGGCAGGTCTCGAGGTCGATCCCGCCGCGATCCTCGGCCGACAGCACCTGGTTGAGGGTCTCGTCGATCGCCTCGCCGGCCTCGACGCCCAGCCGGCGCAGGATACGGGCGCGACCCGACAGGCCGCCGGCGTCGACGCGGTTGAGCAGGCCGGAAAAGAAGCCGAACGGATCCCGGTCGCGGGTCCCGATCAGCTGCAGCAGGAAGTCCCGGGCGTGGGACCATTCCGGCCGCTCGTCGGCGCGCGCTCGCAGGACGGTCCACAGATTGGCGCGTTTCGGATCACGCCCGGCCAGTTCGAACAGACTGTCCTCATTGACGTCGCAGAAGGGGCTGCGGAGAATCCCGGCCAGGCTCAGTTCGTCCTCGGGATAGAGGGCGAAGCGGGCGAGGGCGATCAGGTCGTCGAAGACGATGTGGGACGACAGCTTCAGCCGGTCGGCTCCGGCCACCGGCACGCCGGCGGACTTCAGCGCCCGGATGATCTCCTCGAAGGTGGGGTCCCGACGTCGGACGAGGATCAGGAAGTCGCCATAGCCGCAGGGCCGCAGCGCGCGCGCCTTGCGGTCATACACCGTCACTCCGGTCTCGACCTGGCGGTGGATCCCGGCCGCCAGTTGCGCCGCCAGCTGCTTGCGGCCGCTGGTCGCGGGCTCCTGGTCGACCGGGTCCCAGACATCGGGCTCGGCCGGCTTCTGATCCTCGAACAGGGGCCAGAGTTCGACGCAGCCGTGGTCGCGCTCGCGCATGGCCACGTGGGGAGAAATGGCGGCGATCTCTTCCCCGACGAGGGCGGCGGTGCGCCCGGGGTCGTCGAAGACGGCGTCGACGAAGGCGAGGACCTCGGGCGTCGAGCGGAAGGAGGTGGCCAGTTCGACGGCGGTGAATTTCGCCCCGGACCCGGTGACCAGGCCGTCGTATCGCTGGGATTCCTGGCGCAGCCGCTCGGGCCGTGCGCCCTGGAAGGAATAGATCGACTGCTTCTCGTCCCCGACCGCGAAGATGGTCCGGGCCGGAAGTTGTCCCGTTATCGGGATGACATTTGGTGTGCGTCCGCTGTCGCCCGAGAAGAAGCCGTCGGTCAGCGCCCGTATGATGTCCCACTGTTGGGGCGCGGTGTCCTGGGCTTCGTCGACCAGCACATGTTCGACGCCGCCGTCCAGCTTGTACAGGACCCAGGCGGCGGTGGCGTGCACGGTCAGAAGGTCGACCGTGCGGGCGACCAGATCCCCGAAATCGAGGGCTCCGCGCGCGGCCTTGGCCTGGTCGTACAGCCGGGCATGGACCTCGGCCAGGGCCAGGACATGGACGGTGTCCCCGGCCACACGGGCCTTGCGCAGGGCCTCGAGGGTGGAGAGATATTTCAGCTGGAGGTCGGCCAGCCAGTCCCGGGCGGCCGACGGCGCCTTGGCGGTGGCCATCGATTTCCGGGCCTCGCCCTTGTCGGTCAGGAAGACCGGGGCGAGTCCACCGAAGGTCCAGGCGGCGGCGCGCATGGCCTCGGCGCATCTGAGGTCGTTGGTGGAGCCGGTGGCCATGGCGTCGGCGATCGCGCGCCAGCGGTCCCGGTCGAGCCAGCGCATGAAGTCCTGCTCGAGAGCCTCGGCGGACACGGCGGGATCAGCGCCGGCGAGGACATGGGGACCCGGGGCGAGGCCGGCGGCGACGCGGGCGGTATAGTCGGTCAGCTTGACCCGGTCGGTCTCGATCAGGCCGAGCAGGGCCTCGAACGATTTCCAGTCCAGTTCGACCGCGAAATGGCTGTAGGCTTCGCCGACGGGGCCGTCCGGATCGGCCAGGGCGAACTGCGCCAGTTCCTCGCGCGCGCCGTGCGACAGCGCCACGGCCGCCTCATTCTCCAGCACAGTGAAACCGGGGGTGACGCCGGCCTCGAGCGGGAAGCGACGCAGCAACTTTTCGCAGAAGGCGTGGATGGTCTGGATCTTCAGGCCGCCGGGGGTGTCGAGCGCCTTGGCGAACAGTCTGCGGGCCCGGGACAGCGCTTCAGGCTGTGATGTC
Source organism: uncultured Brevundimonas sp. (assembly GCA_964398675.1). GTDB lineage: Bacteria > Pseudomonadota > Alphaproteobacteria > Caulobacterales > Caulobacteraceae > Brevundimonas. Next base: position 40,133 of record CAYNNT010000003.1, on the reverse strand, counting down.
TCGTCATCGTGACCGCCGAGATCCGCGAGGGACCGGGCCAGTTCCCCGTCGTCCATGACCGCCCAGGCCCCGAGCCGGTCGAACAGGCGGGCCTGCATCTCCGCGGCGGCGGCCTTGGTGTAGGTGACGCACAGGATCTCGCCGGGCTGGACCTGTTTGAGCAGCAGGCGGGCCACCCGGTCGACGAGGGTCGAGGTCTTTCCCGAGCCGGCGTTGGCGGTGACGAAGACCGACTGGCCGGGATCGGCGGCCGCGATCTGGTGCGGATCGGGCAGGATGCGGGGGCTCATTCGGCGTCTCCGCCGTCTTCGCCGCCGACGACATGCCATTCCCAGACCCGGGCGAGGTGGTCGTAGTTGCCGCCGAAGGTCCCCATGAACTGCGGCGCCACCCAGCTGAGGTAGGGGGTGTCGGGGTCGTCAAAGCGGGCGATGCGGGTCTTCAGGCCTTCCAGCGCGGCCATCGACAGCTCGGCCGCCTCGGCCCCGGAACCATGGGTCTTCGCCTCGCCCGGCGTCTTGCGGCCGACGACGCGGACATAGGTCAGCTCCTCGGGCGTGACCGGGCCGGCGCCCGACAGCCCGGCCTCGGCGAGGATGGCGCCGGTCAGGGTCAGCTGGGGCGAGAAGCCGCTCTTCACCTGTTTGGCCGTCGGGATGCCGCCGGTCTTGAAGTCGAGCACGGCGGCGCCGGTCGCGGAGAGTTCGATCCGGTCGGCCTTGGCGGTCAGTTTGAAGGGCTTGAACGGGGAGGGGATCGTCATCTCGACCCTTTCCTCGACGCGGATTTCGATCCCCCGCGCGCGGCGGTCGGCCTCGAAGGCGGCGAGCCAGCGGGCGCTGTTGCGGGCCAGGGGCGTCTCGCGGGCCATGGCGGCGTCCTCGAAGCCATGGCTGGTCAACTCCTCGAGCAGCAGGGCCTCGAGCTGTTCAGCGCCGTCCTCGGGCATTACCTGCGGCCAGCTCAGGGTCATCCGCTCGACCGCCTTGTGCACGGCGTTGCCGCGGGCCAGCGCCTCGGCGGCCTCACCCGGCCGGTCCAGTTGTCTCAGATTCAGGACATAGCGGGCGTAGACGGCGTAGGGGTCCCGGACCCAGCGTTCGACGCCGGTGACCGGCAGTTCGCGCGGGCGGCGCGCGACCGGCGGCTTCGGCCGGGGTCGCGGCGCGTAGTCGGGCGTGGCCCGCGCCGGGGCGTCCTGCGCCCGGGCGAGGCCGAGGTGGCGCGACGGCCGCGCGAGCGCCACCGGGGTCGCCCCGGCGTTGGCGCCGCGGGTCATCATCTCCAGCCGCCACAACCAACGCGACTTGACCGACGGCTGGCCGCCGCGGCGTTCGGAATGGACCAGGATGACCTCTTCGGCGCAGGCGGCCTGGACGAAATCCTGGGCGGTCTGGCCCAGACGGCGCTCGGGCGGCGGCAGGCCGAGGGTCTTGCGCATCGGGCGCGACAGGAAGGGGTCGGTCGGGGCGGCGTTGGGCCAGACGCCCTCCTCCAGCCCGGCGAGGATCATGCGATCGGCCCGCACCAGTCGCGCCTCGATCGCCCCGAGGATGCGGAGCCGGGGCTGGTTGGCGCCGCCGGTGCGCACCGTCTGTTCGGTCAGCAGCTCATGGACCAGGGCGGCGAACTCGGCGGACGAAACGGCCCCGAGGGCGGCGCCGCCCTCGATCAGGGCCGTCATCAGCCCGGCCGCGGCCTCGCCGTCGGGTCCGGCCCAGCCGTCCTGCCCGGCCACAGCCTCGACCAGCCGGGTCAGGTCGCGGGCGGCCGTGTCCAGGGCGGCGTGCGGCGTGAAGGCGGCCCCGGCCGCGGCGGACAGGGCCTCCAGCCGGTCGACGAGGGCGTCGGCGGCGGCGAGGCGCTCGCGCGTGCCTTCGGACGGAAGCTTGCCGTCGTCACGCGGCTGGCCGGCGCGGGTCAGGGCCTCGCGCAGCCGGGTCCAGCTACGGCGGCGCGGGCCCCGCAGCCCGTAGTGCTCCAGCGCCCTGACCGCGACCTCCATCGACGGTTCGCCGGGGTCGAGACGGACGAGGGGGTGTTTCAGCAGGCCCAGCAGGACGTGCGGATCCAGCGGGTCGGCGACGAAGCGGGCGCAGAGATCGACCAGCCGCCCGGCGGGCATGCGCGAGAGCGGCTGGCCCGAAGACTGGTCGGCGGTGATCCCCCAGCGCTCCAGCCGGGCGGCGACGCGGCGGCCCAGGGCGAGGTCGGGCGTGACGAGCGCGCAGGTCCGGCCCGGCGTCTCCAGCGTCTCGCGCATCATCAGGGCGAGGGTGGCGGCGGCCTCTTCCTCGGCCCGGACGGTCACGACGGACAGGCCCTCAAGGCCTTCGGCGATCGGGTCGGCGGACTGGCTGCGGAAGGCCGTCGCGCGAAGCTCCCGGATCAGCACGCGCCAGTCGTCGGTGGATTCGGCCGGGCGCAGGGCTTCGTTCAGCAGGCGCTGACGGGCCCGGCCGCGCGCCGCCCCGGCCGCTGCTGGCCCGGGGCTGAACCATGGGCGGACGGTCTCCCGCGGGACCGAATGGCGGTCGAGCAGCCGCCACAGGGCGTTCTGCGGGTGCTGTTCGCTCTCGCCCAGCTGGTTCCAGACGCGGGCGTCGAGGTCGAAATCGAGGCCCGGCAGGACGACGCAACCCCGCGGGGCCCGGGTCACGGCCGCCAGCACATCGGCGGCGGCGGGCGCCGAACCGGTCGAGCCGGCGGCGATGACCGTCTGGGTCGGGGGGCGTTCGGTCCAGGCGTCGGCCAGAAGCCGCAGCAGCCGCGCGCGCCGCCAGGCCGGATCGACCAGACCCATCGCCTCCAGCCGCTTCGGCCAGACCTCGACCGCGAGCCCGAGGAATTGCGCCGACTCCTGCCAGTGTTCGGCCAGATCGCCCTCGACCAGGGTCGCGACGCGAGCGATGTCCTCGACCTCCTCGAGCTGGCAGGAATCGAGGAAGCCGCCGAGGGCGTCCGCCATCTCGAGCGCCCGCAGGGGCGGCAGGCCGGGGCGGAATTCCTCGACGATCATCCGCGCCATCTCGAACCGGCGGGTCAGGGGCGCGATGGCCGGCGGCAGGTCGAGGCCCAGCTCGCCCGGGGCGAACGGCGGTTCGTCTTCTTCCAGATCGCCGAGCGGCCGGACCTGGGGCAGCAGTATGGCCCGCCCGCCCGCAAGTCGGGTCAGGGCGGCGGTGAAGGCGCGCGCGGCCCGGCGGTTGGGCAGCAGGATGACCGCGTCGGACAGGGCTTCGGGCGGGTGCTCTCCCAGCCAGTCGAGGACGCCGGCGGCGAGATCGTCAAGGAAGGGCCGCTGCGCTTCGATCGCATACCAGCGCGGGCCCTGCGCGGCGAAAGGATCGAAGCGGGCGGTCACGTTCCGGCCAGTTTCGCCTCGGCCGCGTCGCGGGCTTCGGGATCGCCGACATGCATCCAGTCGCCGTCGAGCACGCAGCCATACAGCCGCCCCGCCGCGGCCGACCGGCGCCAGAAACCGCTCAACGAAAACGGCCCTTCAGGGCCCTCCGCGACATAGTCCGGCCGGCAGATGTGGACGCCCATATAGGCGAAGGGGGCCTCGGGGGCGTCGCCCCGGAAGGTCAGCCGGCCGTCCTCCGCGAGGAAGAAATCGCCGCCGCCCTCGAAGCCGATCGAGCCTTCGCGTCGCGCGAGAAGAAGCGCCGCATCCATGATTGACGGATTCCACAGGCGCGCGAGTTGATTCAGGGCCGTGTCGCCCGGCGCGCTGTTGTCGGTCCAGACGCTGTCGATATTGGCCACGAAGACCGGGTCTGACCCGAGCAGGGTCGCCGCCTTCTTCAGGCCCCCGCCCGTTTCCAGCAGTTCGGCGCGCTCGTCGGAGATGAGGATTTCAGGCCCGCCGACGCGCGCCGCGAGGTGCGATTCCAGCCGTTCGGCGAACCAGTGGACATTGACGACGGCCCGCTCGACGCCCGACTCGCCCAGACGGCGAAGCACATGGTCGATCAGGGCCGCCCCGCCGACCTCGACCAGGGCCTTGGGCCGGTCGTCGGTCAGGGGCCGCATCCGGGTGCCGAGGCCGGCGGCGAGGACCATGGCGGTGGTGGGCGCGGTCACGACCGGTTCTCCGCGACGCGCGCCTCGGCCGGGACGTGGCGGTCGAACCATTGCTTCAGGCCGTGCAGGCCGCCGACCTCCAGATCGCGCTCCAGATGCCGCCAGGTGCGCGGCATGAAGGCGGTGTAGCGGTCGCGCCGGAACAGCACCTCCTGCCGGGCGAAGACCCGGCCCAGAATGCGGGCCGCGTTCAGGGCGGCGAGGGCGCGGTAGTCGTGCAGGAAGGTCTCGCGGTCCAGCGCCGGTCCGCGCGCGGCCAGATAGCGGTTCAGCATCGCCGTCTCCAGTTCGGGCGCGACGTCGCGGCGGGCGTCCTGCAGCAGGTGCAGCAGGTCCCAGGCCGGATGGCCGCTGACTGCGTCCTGGAAGTCGATCATCCCGACCCGCGCCAGTCCGGAGCGGTCGGGCAGCCACAGCAGGTTCTCGGCATGATAGTCGCGGTGCACGAATACCGGCGCGGCGGCCTCGCCCAGGGCGATTACCGGCGCCCAGAGGGCCGACCACTCCGCTCGCGCCTCGTCCGATGGAGCCGGCAGGCCCGCGAAGGCCGGCCACCACTCAAGGAAGGGGTCCAGCCCGGCCCGGTAGGCGAGGGCGTCATAACGGTGCAGCGGCCAGCGCTCGCCTTCGGCCTCGATCACCCCGGGCGGCGGAGTCTCGTGCAGACCCGCCAGGGCGTCGACCGCTGCGCCGTAGATCGTCTGCAAGTCCCGGTCGTGGGACGCAAAGATGTCGTCGCCCAGATCCTCAAGCACCGCCAGTCCGGCGGCGGTATCGCGCGCGCCGATGGCCGGCGTCGACAGGCCGCGTTCGCGCAGCCAGCCCGCGATGGCGACGAAGGCGGCGACCGAGCCGCCGGCCAGCCGCGCCTCGGCGTTATAGCCCAGGGCCCGGCGCTGATCGGCGTCGGCGTCCTCGGGTGCGACCGCGCTCTCCTCGGCCGGCGCCTGGTCCATCAGGATCAGTTTCCGGCCGTCGGCCGTGGTCAGCCGCTCATAGCGGCGCGTCGAGGCGTCGCCGGCCAGCGGCGTACGCACGGCGTCGGCGAGGCCGGCGGCCTTCAGGAAGTCGAGGCGTTGAAGCTCACGGTCAGACATGCAGATCCTTCACCTTGGCTTCCCACGCCCCTACGCCAGAAACGGTCGCATGCCTTCCGGCCCCCTGTTCGGTCAGGGTCACGGTCAGCCGGTCCGGCCCCAGCCAGGCCGCGGGATCGTCGCCCAGCCGCTCGGGCCATTCAATCACGGCGCAGCCCTCGTCCAGCGCCTCGTCCAGTCCGATCTCCGCCGCCTCCTCGGGGCGGGTCAGGCGGTAGAGGTCGAAATGCGCCACCGGCGGCGCGCTGTCATAGAACTGCACCAGGGTGAAGGTCGGCGAGGGCACATCCTCCTCGGGCCGCGTCATCGCCCGGATCAGGCCGCGCGCCAGGGTCGACTTGCCCATGCCCAGCGGACCGTACAGCAGCACGGTCTCACCCGGCGCCAGCCGCGGCGCGATGGCCGCGCCCAGACGGGTCGTGGCTTCGGCGTCCTCCAGCATCCACGCGCGGCTCATGCGAAATCGGCGTCCGGCTGGCTGGGCAGGACGCGTTCGGTGAAGGCCTTGAGCCCATAGGTCGCCTTGACCGCATCGATATCGAGCCGCGCGGGCGGGATCGGCTTGCCGACCTTGAGCTGGAAGGCCTTCTTCTTCTTGTTCAACAGCTCGTGGAACAGGGTGATGTCGCGCAGCTCCTGCGACACCCGGTCGAACAGATGGAACAGGGTCGAGTCCGGCCCGGCGACATGGATCGGCACGACCGGCGCGTCGTATTTGCGCGCCAGCGACGCCGCCGTCGGGGCCCATTCCGGATCGGTCAGGGAGCCGTCCTTCGCCACGCGCGACAGCCGGCCGGCCGGGAACAGGACCACGCAGCGATCGGCCTCGAAGGCCTCCTTCGCCGCCAGAAGCGTGGCGCGGGTCTTTTCGCGGTTGCGTTTGGCCACCACCCACTCGACGGGAATGACGGCCTCGCCCAGCCGGGGCGAGACTCTCAGCGCATCGGCGTTGGCGAAGAAGACGGCGTCGGCCCGGCGGGCCCGGATGGCGTCGAACACGGCGATCCCGTCAGCGATCCCGGTCGGATGGTTGGCCACGACGATGCACCGGCCGCTGGCCGGAATCCGCTCGGGATTCAGGACCGAGACCCTGAGGTCCATCAGGTCGCTCATATAGTCGAGGGCCCCGGCGCCGGTCAGCGGCCTGACCGCGTCCGCCATGCGCACGGCGGCGCGATAGTTGAGCAGTTTATAGAGGACCGGCCGGATCACGGGCCAGAACAGCGACCGGGTCAGACGCGGCGCGCGCTCGGCGATCAGCACGTCCACGATGTGCTGATCCGGGCGGGTCGGCGGGGGGGCGACGATCTCGGTCATTCGCCCCGGTTGTCGCCGCTTGCGACGCGCTCGGCAAGCGGCTTGGCGGGGCCGGGCGGCGTGTTAAGTCTGACCGCCGGAACGGGGGCGGGGCGAATGACGATGCGGATGGGACTTCTGGCTGGCGCGGCGCTGCTGGCGTTGGCGATGAGTGGGCAGGCCTCCGCCCAGACCGCGGCCGCGGGGGACGGGCCGGTGACCGCCCCGACCGCGGCCGGCGGCCTCAGCCCCGACCAGCTGGCCATGATGGAGCGGGTCGCCGATCCGCGCCTGTCGCCCGACGGTCGCGACATCCTCTACGCCGTCCGGACCACCGACTGGGCGGGAAACCGGGGGACCGGTTCGGCCTGGCTGATCGAATCAGGGCGGCCGCCGAGGCGGCTGGCGGCCTCCGACGGCGGCGTGGCCGGCGCGCGCTGGGCGCCGGACGGCCAGTCGATCTATTTCCTGTCCGCGCGCGGCGGCTCCAGCCAGGTCTGGCGCATGGACCGCGAGGGTCAGGCGGCGGTGCAGGTGACCACGCTGCCGGTCGACGTCACCGCCTTCCGCGTGACGCCGGACGGGCGATCGCTGGTCGTCGCCCTGGCGGTGTTCGTCGACTGCCCCGACCTCGCCTGCACCCGCGATCGGGTCCGGGCGCAAGCCGCCCCGGTCTCGACCGTGCGGACCTATGACCGCCTGCCGCTACGCCCGTGGGACAGCTGGAACGACGGCCGCCGCAACCATCTGTTCGCCCTGCCGCTGAACGCCTCGGGTCTGGCGGCGGGCGAGGCGCGCGACCTGATGAGCGGGGTGGATGGCGACACGCCGTCGCGGCCGCTCGGCGATGACGGCGAATTCGTCATCTCTCCCGACGGCCGCCGCATCGTCTTCCAGACCCAGATGCAGGGCCGGACCGAGGCCTTCACCAATGACCTCGACCTGTACAGCGCCTCGATGGACGGCGGGCCGCCCGTCAATCTGACCGACGGCAATCCGGCGCCGGACACCAACCCCGCCTTTTCGCCCGACGGCCGTCGCCTCGCCTGGCTGGCGGGCCGGCGCGAGAACGTCTTCGGCGATCAGGCCGTGATCATGGTCGGCAACGTCGACGGTTCAGGCGCGCGCGCCCTGACGCCCGACTGGGACCGCGGCCCCGGGGCGCTGCGCTGGCGCTCGGACGGGCGCGCCCTCTACGCCACGGCCGCTGAGAACGGCCAGCAGAAGCTGTTCGAGATCGACGCCCGCACCGGCGTGGTCCGCGCGGTCACCGACGAGGGCACGGTCTCGGCCTTTGACGAGGCGGGCGGCCGGTTGATCCTGTCGCAGGAAGGCTTCGGCGCTCCCGCGCAGGTCGTCGACGCCTCGGGCGAGGCCCCGCGCGCCCTGACCGACCACAACACCGCCGTCCTGGCCGGAACCGACCTGCCCGAGGGCGAGTCCTTCACCTTCGCCGGCTGGAACGGCGAGGCCGTGCAGGGCTGGGTGTTCAAGCCGGCCGGCTATGTCGAGGGGCGGCGGTATCCGGCGGTCTATCTGATCCACGGCGGTCCCAAATCGCCCTTCACCGACGGCTGGAGCTATCGCTGGAACCCGCAGATCTACACGGGCGCCGGCTATGCGGTGGTGATGATCAATTTCCACGGCTCGCCGGGCTTCGGCCAGGCATTCACCGACGCCATCAACGATCACTGGGGGGACCGGCCGCTGGAGGATCTGCAGAAGGGCTGGGCGTCCGCCCTCGCCTCCAACGCCTTCATCGACGGCGACCGGGCCTGCGCGCTCGGGGCCTCCTACGGCGGCTATATGGTCAATCTGATCGCCGGCAAATGGAACGGGCCGTGGCGCTGCCTCGTCAATCACGCCGGGGTGTTCGACGTCGGCCAGCTGATGAACGCCATGGACATCTCCACCTTCATCGCCGAGTTCGGCGGCCCGTCGTGGGAGCGACCGGAGCTGTACCGCGAGTTCAGCCCCAACACCTGGGTGGCGGACTGGAACAAGCCCATGCTGGTCCTGCACGGGTCGCGCGACTTCCGCGTCCCGATCGAACAGGGTCTGGGGACCTTCTCGGCCCTTCAGAGGCGCGGCATCGAAAGCCGCTTCGTCCATGTGCCGGACGAGAACCACTGGGTGCTCAAGCCGCGCAACTGGGTCGACTGGCAGCAGGAGATCCTCGACTGGACCGCCGCCCATACCGGTCCGGCGCCCGCGCCCTGAACGCCTTCCTCCCGCGGTCCCGTGGTGCTACGCCAGCGCCCTGATCCGCGTCTTCGACAACAGGAACCTGCTCATGCGTCACCGTTCCCTGCTCACCGGCGCCTGCGCCGCCTTCGTCCTCCTGGCCGCCGTCCCCGCCCTGGCGGAGACGCCGCCGGTGGTGGTCGCCGAAGCCCCGGCCGCCGCCCAGGATCTGAACGCCTTCACCTGGCAGGACATGATCGCCCTGAACCGGCTCGGCGATCCGCAGGTGTCGCCGGACGGCCGCTGGGTCGTCTATTCCGTGACCGCCACCGACGTCGACGCCAACCGCCGCTCGGGCGCCCTGTTCGCCATGGACCTGCAGAACCCCGGCGAGCCGGTTCGGCTGGCCATCAATGAGGGCGGCGCCAACACCGCCCGCTGGGGCTCGGACGGCAAGCTGTATTTCCTCTCGGGCCGTTCGGGCACGAGCCAGGTCTGGCGCGCCGCCGCCGACGGGACCGGCCCGGTACAGGTGACCAACCTGCCGCTGGACGTGAACGCCTACCGACTCAGCCCCGACGCCTCCAAGGTCGTGGTCTCGCTGGCCGTCTTCCCCGACTGCGCCGATCTCGCCTGCACCGTCGACCGGACCAGGTCCGTCGCTGACGATCCCTCGACCGGCCAGGTCTATGACCGGATGTTCGTGCGCCACTGGGACACCTGGGCGGACGGGACGCAGAACCACCTGTTCGTGGTCAACGCCGACGGTTCGGGCGCGCCGGTGATGGTGACGCGCGGCTTTGACGGCGACACCCCCTCCAAGCCCTTCGGCGACGAGAGCGAGTTCGTCTTCGCCCCTGACGGCCAGTCGATCGTCTTCTCGGCCCGCGAAGCCGGCCAGTCCGAGCCGTGGAGCACCAATTTCGACCTGTATCGCACCCACGGCCTCAGCGGCGACGGCACGTTCGAGAACCTGACCGACGCCAATGACGCCTGGGACACCGGCCCGGTCTTCTCGCCGGACGGCCGCACCCTGGCCTACCGCGCCATGGCCCGCCCGGGCTTCGAAGCCGACAAATACGCCATCTTCCTGCGCGACATGGGCACGGGACAGGTCCGCCAGATCGCCGCTGACTGGGACCGTTCCGCCGACACCCTGCAGTGGTCGCGCGACGGACGGACGCTCTACACCACGGCCGGCGACGTCGGTCAGAACCGGATCTTCGCCATCGACGTGGCCCGCGGCTCGGTCGTGCCGATCACCGGCGAGGGCCATGTCTCGGCCTTCCAGCAGACGCCGTCCGGCTTCGTCTTCGCCCAGGACACCCTGACCCGGCCCAGCGAGCTGTTCGTGAAGACCTTCCGCGGCCGCGAGATGCCGCGCCGGATCACCGATGTGAATCCCTCGCTGGACGCCGAAACCTTCGGCGAGCCCGAGCAGTTCAGCTTCCCCGGCTGGAACGGCGAGACCGTGCACGGCTATGTCATCAAGCCCGCCGGCTATGTCGAAGGCCGCCAGTATCCGGTCGCCTTCCTGATTCACGGCGGGCCGCAGGGCTCGTTCGGCAACAGCTGGTCGTATCGCTGGAACCCCTCGACCTACGCCGGCGCCGGCTATGCGGTGGTGATGATCGATTTCCACGGCTCGACCGGCTACGGCCAGGCCTTCACCGACGCGATCAGCCAGCACTGGGGCGACCGTCCGCTGGAAGACCTGCAGAAGGGCTGGGCCTTCGCCCAGGAACGCTATCCCTTCCTCGACGGCGACAACGCCTGCGCGCTCGGCGCCTCCTACGGCGGCTATATGATCAACTGGATCGCCGGCAACTGGCCGGGCGAGTTCAAATGCCTGGTCAACCACGACGGCGTCTTCGACATCCGCGGCATGGGGTATGGCACCGAGGAGCTCTGGTTCACCGAATGGGAGTACGGCGGCACGCCCTACGACAATCCGCAAGGCTATGAGGCCTTCAACCCGGTCCATCACGTGGCCAACTGGCGCGACCCTATGCTGGTGGTCCAGGGCGACCTCGACTTCCGCATCCCGACCGCCCAGGGCCTGTCGACCTTCACCGCCCTGCAGCGCCGCGGCGTCCCCAGCCGGCTGGTGGTCTTCCCCAATGAGAACCACTGGGTGCTCAAGCCCGCCAACAGCCGCCAGTGGCACACCGAGGTGTTCGGCTGGCTCGACAAATACCTGACGCCGGAAGACTGACGCCGGCCCGAAAAGGCGATCGACAGGGGGCGCGTCCGGCGACGGACGCGCCCTTCTCGTTGCAACGGATGGCGCCGACTGGCCCGTTCGCGCGTTATCAGGGGTTCGACGGAGTTCCGGTTTGCACAACCCCTTGAAAGACAGTCCGAACTGGCGGGCCCTTCGCGACCGCGCCCTGGTTCCGGCCGGCGCGTGGGCGCGCCGGCGGCGGGACCGGATCGTGGCTCATGATCCGGTCTATGGCGGTCTGCGCCGTCCGGGCCGTCCCGAGGCGTTCGCCGCCGGCGGGACCGTCCTGCTGCTTGTGCTGATCGTGCTCTTCCTCGCCCTGTTCCAGTGGAACTGGCTGCGGGGTCCGATCGGCTCCTGGGCCTCGGCCCGCTATCACCGCGAGATCGAGCTGAACGGCGACCTCGACGTCAATCTGTTCAGCCTGACACCCTCGGCGCGGGTGCAGGGGCTGCGCATCGGCGGTCCGGACTGGGCGCTGGAACAGGACACGCTGAAGGTCGCCGACCTGCAGACCTCGATCCGCCTCGGCGCCCTGATGGCGGGCCGGATCGAGATGCCGCGCCTGATCATCACAAGGCCCGAGGTGGTGCTGATCGCCACGGAGGATGGTCGGTCGAGCTGGGTGCTCGATCCCGGCAAACCGGATGACGGCCAGGGCATGAAGCTTCCCCTGATCAACCATCTGGTCATCCGTGACGGCACGCTCAGCCTGGACGAGCAGAAGCGCGACCTGACGCTCAAGGCGACGATTTCGGCGCGGGAAGGCACGGACGGCCAGGCCGGCTTTCATCTGGACGGACGCGGCACGATGAACGGCACGCCGCTGCGGCTGGAAGTGCGCGGCGGGCCCTTCATCAACATCCGGCGCGACCGGCCCTATGGTTTCAAGGCCGAGCTGTCGGGCGTCGGCTCGACCCTGATCGCCGACGGCTCCATCACCCGTCCCTTCGATCTCGGCCAGTTCACGGCCACGCTCCGCCTGCAGGGCCGCGACATGGCCGACCTGTACCTTCTGACCGGCATCACCACCCCGAACACCCCGCCCTATCGCCTGAGCGGCACGCTGACGCGCGACGACAGCCTGTTCACCGTCAACGACATGTCCGGCCGTGTCGGCGCCTCTGACCTGTCCGGCGAACTGAAGGTCGACAAGGTCGGCGACCGCCGCCGGGTCGATGCGGACCTGCGTTCGAACCTGCTGGATATCGACGACCTCGCCGCCGTTCTCGGCGGCACGCCGACGGTGACGGCCGGCGGCGACACGGTGATGACCTCGGGCGCCGGCGCCAAATTGCTGCCGACCGCCCCGCTGGACGTCGAACGGCTGCGCGTCATGGACGGCACGCTGCGCTACCGGGCGGCGCGGGTGAAGCGCAACGAGCTCGATATCCGTCAGGTCGATCTCGGCGCCGATCTGAAGGACGGCATCCTCAAGCTCGATCCGGTGTCCTTCGATTTCAACCGGGGCTCGCTGAACGGGACCGCGCGGATCAACGCCAACCGCGACACGCCCTACACAACCGCCGACTTCCGGTTGAGGGGCTATCCGCTCGAATCCATCGTGCCCGCGCGCGACGGGGCGCCGGTCGTCACGGGCAGCGCCCTCGGCCGCGCGAAGCTCGAGGGCCCGGGGGCCTCGGTGCATGATTTCGCGGCCAATTCCACCGGCACGCTCAGCCTTGTCGTCCCGCAGGGGCGGATACGCTCGGCCTTCGCCGAACTGCTCGGCATCAATGTCACCGCGGGTCTCGGCAAACTTCTGTCGGGTGATACCGGCTCGTCGGAAATCCGCTGCGCCGTCGCCGATTTCACGGTGCGGCGGGGCATCGCCACCGCGCGGACCTTTGTGGTCGACACCACCCCGGTCCTGGCGCGGGGAAGCGGGACCATCAATCTCGGCGCCGAGACGATGAACCTGCGCATCGACGGCGAGACCAAACAGCCCCGCCTGATCCGGCTGTGGTCGCCGATCACCATCCGGGGTCCGCTGACCGGACCGGCGGTCGGCATCGAGACCGGCGCGGTCGCCGGCCAGGTCGGTCTCGGCGCGGTCCTGGGCGCGCTCGTCAACCCGTTGATCGCCCTGCTGCCCTTCGTCGATCCGGGCCTCGCCGAGGACGCCAACTGCGGCGCCCTGATCTCGTCCGCGCGATAGGGCGGACGACAGGTTGAGCCGAACGCGGGTTCCATGCGTATCTTGGGTCCCCGCCGCTTTCGCACCAAGGATCGCATGACCCGTAGAGGCCTGTTCGCCCCCGCCCTCGGACTGCTCGCCGCCGCCTGCTCGCCCCTGGCCCTGCTCAACACCTTCGGTCCGCGCGACGGCGGGGTTCGCCGCGCCGACCGCGACGTCGCCTATGGCGACGACCCCCGCCAGACGATGGACGTCTTCGTCCCGACCGAACAGCGCGACCAGCCCTGGCCCTTGCTGGTGCTGTTCTACGGCGGCGGCTGGGACAGCGGCAGCAAGACGGACTACGCCTGGGCGGCGCAGGCGCTGGCGGCGCGCGGCTTCGTCGTCGCCCTCCCGGACTACCGGCTGGTCCCGCAGGTGCATTTCCCGGCCTTCATCGAGGACGCGGCGCTGGCGACGGCGAAGGTCGGCGAGATCGCCGCCCGGTACGGCGCCGACCCGGCGCGGCTCGGCGTGATCGGCCAGTCCGCCGGCGCCCATCTGGCCCTGATGATCACCCTCGACCGGCGCTATATGGCCGCCGTCGGCGCGCCCGGCCTGATCAAGGCCGCCGTCGGCCTGGCCGGGCCCTATGACTTCCTGCCCTTCGACGTCCCGGCCTCGATCAACGCCTTCGGGCGGGTCGCCGACCCGACCCTGACCCAGCCCGTCACCTTCGCCCGCGCCGACGCCCCGCCGTTGTGGCTGGGCCATGGGACCGACGACGTCATCGTCCATGCCGAGGACACCACCATCCTGTGCGAGCGGATGCGGGCGGTCGGGGGGCGTTGCGAGTTCAAACTCTACCCCGGCCTGAACCACGCCGACCTGATCTCGACCTTCTCGCCCCTGTTCCGCAAGAAGGCGCCGGTGCTGGACGACGCCACGGCCTTCCTCCATCGCGAACTGGGCTGATCGCTGCGCCATCAGAACCGGTCAGTGGCGTGGACCGGGCCGTTGGGGCAGTCTTGGAGTCGATCGGGGAGACGGCGATGCGGATCTGGTTGTCAGTGCTGATGTTCCTGGGCGCGGCGGGGCCGGCCCTCGCGCAGCTTCCGCCCCCGTCCGCTGAGCTCAACGCCGCCTACGAGGCCGCCCGGGCCGCGTCGCCCACCGTGCGGCAGCTCGAGGCCGGGCAGCGGGAATGGCTGCACTACCGGGCCCTGGACGAATATGGCTACGGCGCCGACGGCGATGACGGCCGGGTGCAGGAGCTGAACCGTCAGGCGCAGCGGGACCGGGCATTGCGAGAGGTGACCGTGGCTTCGCCCGAAGCGCTCGGCGCCTGTATCGGTTCGACGCTGAAGGGCTGTTCCAGCCGCGCCGCCGGCTGGCTGTCGTCGCCCGCCGGAGATCGCCTCTTCTGGCAGCTGCAGGACGGATACACCGACGAGAACGGCATCACCGGCGGCTTCATGCTGCTGTCCGGCGGCGAGTCGGGACCGGTCCGGCCACGGGCCTGGGCGTTCGAGGGCTGGCGCTACGAGGCGCCGACGCTGCTGATGGTCGAGGGTGCGTTGTATGTGGCGGTCGCGGGCCGGATGCAGGGGACGGGGAACGGCAATGCCGACGCCCTTTTCCGCTGGTCGCCCGGTGCGGCTGAACCCCTGGTCCAGGTGGATAACTGGAGCTGGCGCGATCAGCTGGTCGAACGGCTTCCGGCCGGCCTGGAGGTCTGGAAGGGCGTGGACTTCCACTATGCGGACAGCGACCTCTGGGCCTGGACCAAGCTCTGGCAATCGACCGACGGCAACTGTTGTCCCAGCGGCGGCGAGGCGACCCTGGGTCTCGAGATCCGGGACGACGCCCTTGTCCTCGTCGGGGTCAGCGTCAACGAGCCGCTGCGTGACGCGGCGATGACCGTGCCGGCCGAGGTGTTCGCGTGGATGGGCCGCAAGATGATGTGCGATCACTGGCAGGGCGAGGAAGGCTATGACGCGGACCGGCGGGCGCAGATCGCCGCGGCCGTCCGCGACCTGCGATGCGAGGCCGAGCCGGCGGACGGGGCGGCGCTGAAGGTCAGATACGCCGACAACGCCATGCTGACGGCCCTGATCGCCCGGGTGCAGGCGAACGCAGAGTAGAGCCCGCGCCCAAGCCGTGAGCGACCGCGAAACAGCGCCTCACGCGCTCAAGCCGTGAGCGACCGCGTCGCGAACCTAGCGCCCAGGAAACACGCGAAGCGTGACAGTCTCGCCAAGGTCACGATCTTCCGCTAGACGAGGCCATGACAGAAACGATGACAGCACAGGCGGCCCTGGATCGCCTCGAAACCCTCTACAGCCAATCGGTCTCCAACCTGCGCAATGCGGTGGGGACATTTATCCGGACCGGCGAGCGCGCGGATCCGGAAGCGCGGGCCAGGGGCCTGTTCTCCTATCCGGAGCTACGGGTCAGCTGGTTCGGCGATCGGCCCCAGAATCTTGAAACCCGCGCCTACGCCCGCCTGTCCCGGCCCGGCGTCTATTCGACCACCATCACCCGCCCGGATCTGTTCCGTCCCTATCTGACGGAACAGCTGAGCCTGCTGGAGGCCGACTACGGCGCCACCTTCGATGTCGGCCCGTCCGAGCAGGAGATTCCGTTCCCCTATGTGATGGACGGCTCGGACGTCGCGCTCGACCGCAGCCAGACGGCCGCCGTCGCCCGCTATTTCCCGACCACGGACCTCGCCCATATCGGCGACGAGATCTCCGACGGGATGTTCGACCTGACGAAGGACTTCCCGCTCGCCCAGTTCGACGGCCTGCGCACCGACTTCTCGCTGGCCCGCCTGCGCCACTACACCGGCACGCCGGTCGAGGACGTGCAGAGCTACATCCTGTTCACCAACTACAACCGCTATGTCGACGAGTTCGTGCGCTGGGCCTGCGCCCAGTTGCAGGACCCGAACAGCCCCTATGAGACGCTGGTCTGCGCCGGCGGCATCGTCATCACCCGCGACACGCCCGATCCCGAGACGGCGGTCATGGATGCGGCCTGGAAGAAGCACCAGATGCCGGCCTATCACCTCACGGCGCCGGGCTGGGCGGGGATCACCCTGGTCAACATCGGGGTCGGGCCGTCCAACGCCAAGACCATCTGCGACCACCTCGCCGTCACCCGGCCGCACGCCTGGATGATGATCGGCCACTGCGGCGGCCTGCGGCCCTCACAGAGCATCGGCGACTACGTCCTGGCCCACGCCTATCTGCGCGACGATCACGTGCTGGATGCGGTCCTGCCGCCTGACATCCCCATCCCCTCGATCGCCGAGGTCCAGCGCGCCCTTTATGACGCGGCCAAGATCGTCTCCGGCGCGCCGGGCGAGGAGGTCAAACGGCGCCTTCGCACCGGCACGGTGGTCACCACCGACGACCGGAACTGGGAGCTGCGCTATTCCAAGTCGGCCCTGCGCTTCAACCAGAGCCGGGCCGTGGCCATCGACATGGAATCCGCCACCATCGCGGCCCAGGGCTACCGCTTCCGCGTTCCCTACGGGACGCTGCTGTGCGTCTCCGACAAGCCCCTGCACGGCGAGATCAAGCTGCCGGGCCAGGCCAACCGTTTCTATGAAGGCTCGATCTCGGAGCATCTGCAGATCGGCATCCACGCCATAGACCTGCTGCGCGCCGAAGGCTCCCGCCTGCATTCCCGCAAGCTGCGGGCGTTCGACGAGCCGCCGTTCCGGTAAGGCGCCGCAGGGTTCTCCCTCCCCCTCCGGGGGAGGGAGAACGCAAAATCTATTTTTTCAGCCGCTTTGCATTGGCGACGGCGGTCTTGTGGATCGGTCGCATGGCGTCGGCCTGACCCTTCAGCATGGCGCTGTTCAGGGTCAGCATCTGCGCCGCCGCCCGGCTCCACCAGCCGACGGCGTAGCTGTACTGCGCCTGCATCGCCGCGGCCGGGGTGGCGGCGGTGGCGATCGACGCGGCGGCCTTCGACGCCAGACCGGCTTCATTGAGGACGCCCGAGCCCAGACGGCCGCCGATGTCGCCGAACGTTTTCGCCACGGACGAGGCGGAGGCCGACAGGGCCTCGACCTTCTCCGAGCCCATCAGCGACATTTCCTTCAGGTCGGCCTTGCGCGGATCGACCATGCCGGCGGCCATGATCTCCAGCCGGGCGTTGATGACGTCGCCCGCGGCCTTCATCATCTCGCCGCCGGACAGGGCCGTATTGGCCGCCCGCGCGCCGTCGCGGGTCAGGCGGCGGCCGGTCTTCAGGGCGCGATCAAACTGGGTCATGCGCCAGCCTTGGGCCGGTTTCAGGCCTCCGGCAAGACCTCTGCGGAGAAGTCGGCGACGTCCTTGAGCAGGGCGGGGACCGCGGCGTCGATAATGGTGCGTCCGTGCTCCGGGCTGGCCTGGGCCGGGTCCGAGCCGATCCGGCCGTCCGGGAACCGGGCGCGATAGTCCAGGGCGTCGCGGATCGGGCCGTTGGGCGCGATCCGCGGGCTGTAGTCCGCTGTCTTGATATGGTCGGGGTACGCGGCCTGGGTCACGGCGATCTCGGACGGCGTCGCATGCATGCCGTGGCCGGTCGGGAAGATGCGGTTGCACAGGCTGTTGACGCCCGGCAGGTCCCACCAGTTCTTCAGCTTCAGCACGAAGGGCGGCTGCTCCTCGACGAAGCTCCATTCGGCGTAGATCTCGGCGAAGGTCGCCTCGATGGTGGCGACATTGCCGCCGTGGCCGTTGAGGAAATAGATCCGCTCGAACCCGTGCCGGCTGAGCGAGCTCACCCAGTCGGTGATGGCGGCCATGAAGGTCGAGGGGCGCAGCGAGATGGTGCCGGCGAAGGCCAGGTGGTGCTGGGCCATGCCGATGTTGAAGGTCGGGGCCACGACCAGGCTTCCGTCCTGCTTCTCGGCGGCGTGGGCGATGATCTCCGGGCACATCCAGTCGGTGCCCAGCAGGCCGGTCGGGCCGTGCTGCTCGTTCGAGCCGATCGGCACCACCACCGTCTTCGTGGTCTTCAGCCGGGCGTCGATCTCGGGCCAGGACGACATATGGATCAGCATGAAGGGGCTCCGTGGAGATTTGCGCGCGGTCTAGGCTGATTGGCGGCCGGGGCCAAGATCACAGGGCGAAGGCCCGCAGGAAGCGGCGCGTGGCCTCGGCGGCGCGCGCTTCGAGGTCCAGCGGCGGCTGGGCCACGCCGAGGATGGCGCGCAGGTGGCCGTGCCCCAGCACCATCCCCGCGAACATCTCGGCCGCGACGGCGGGCTGGGGAATGGACAGCAGGCCCAGCCGGTCCTGCTCGGCCAGCCAGGCCGCCAGCCGGCGCAGGCCCTCGGCCGGCCCGGCCTGGTAGATGGCGTCGGCCAGGTCCGGCATCTCCGGCGACATCAGGGCCACGCCGCGCAGCGACGCCCCGGCGTCCACCCGCAACAGCTTGTCCAGCAGGCCGACGGCGAAGGCGGTCAACACCGCTTCCGGCTCGCCCCCGGCGCGCAGCGGCGCGCTGATGGCGTCGGACCGGCGGGCGGCCAGCGCCCGACCGATCTCCAGCTTGTTGGGAAAGCGATTGTACAGGGTCTGGCGGGAGACCCCGGCCCGGCGCGCGATCGCCTCCATCGAGGCCAGGGCGCCCTTCTCCCCGAACAGGGCCGTGGCCGCCTCGAGGATGGCCTCGGTCTTGGTCTCGTCGACCTGTCCGCGAACGCGCGCCATCAGTGCGCCTCCACCGGCGGGGCCCCGGCCGGCGCCTTCACCGGTCGCGACAACAGGGTGACGCAGGCCGCGAAGGCGCAGGCGATGCCCAGCATGGCGAAGGCGTCGCCGAACGCCAGCGTCGTCGCCTGTTTGTGCAGCATGCCGTAGACGGCCTTCATCGCCGAGCCGGCCGGATCGATCGAGCCCGCGAACCGCGCCTGCATCCCCGCCAGCATGTCCTGCATTCCCGCGCTGGTCGCCGGGATGTTCTGGGTCAGCTCGCTCATGTGCAGGGCGGTGTTCTGCGTCAGGGAGGTGTTGAGGATGGCCAGGCCGAAGGCGCCGCCGACGTTGCGGCTCAGATTGACCAGGCCCGAGGCGTTCTTGACCATCTCGGGCGGCAGGGTCGACATCGTCACCTGCTGGGCCGCAATCATGGCCATCATGACGCCGCAGCCGCGCACCGCCTGCACGCTGGCGAACTCCCAGAATCCCCAGTCGGCGGTGACCAGCCGGGCGTCCCACATGCCCCAGGCGCACAGCATGAAACCGCCGAACATCAGCAGCCGCAGGTCCACCTTGCGCACCAGCCGCCCGGCGAACGGCGCGGTCAGGAACATGGCCAGGCCCGAGACCACCATGGTCGTCCCCACCTCGGAGGCCGAATAGTCGCGCACCCGGCCGAGGAACAGCGGCAGCAGGAAGGTCCCGCCGAACAGGGCCGCGCCCACGATGAAGGTCATCACCACCCCGACAAGGAAATTGCGGTTGGTGAAGGCGCGCAGCTCGACGATCGGATTGCGGTAGGTCAGCGAGCGCCAGACAAAGGCCGGGCCGGTGATCGCGGCGACCACGGCCAGCAACAGGATCATGTCGTCGGCGAACCAGTCGTTCTTGGACCCTTCCTCCAGCACGAACTGCAGGCTCATCAGGAAGGTCGCCATCAGCCCCAGTCCGGCCCAGTCGAACCCCTTGGCCAGCGACGGATCGCCCTTGTCGAAATTGGCGTAGCGGCCGACCAGGAACAGCACCAGCATGCCCGGCACGACGTTGATGAAGAACAGCCAGCGCCAGCTCAGCCACTCCGTCAGATGCCCGCCCAGCGTCGGCCCGACGGTCGGGGCCAGCGTCACGATCAGCCCCATGACGATGCTGGCCGTGACCCGCTTGTCGGGCGGGAAGGCGGTGAAGGCCACGGCGAACACGGTCGGGATCATGGCCCCGCCGACAAAGCCCTGTAGCGCCCGGAAGAAGATCATCGCCTCGATCGAGGATGACATCCCCGTCGCCAGGCTCATGAGCAGGAAGCCGGAGCAGGAGACGAGAAACACCTTCTGTGTCCCCCACAGCCGCGACAGATATCCCGACAGGGGGATCATCACGACCTCGGGGATCAGATAGGCCGTCTGGATCCAGCTGATCTCGTCGGCCGAGGCCCCGACCCCGGCCTGGATCTGCGGCAGGGACGAGGCCACGATCTGGATGTCGAGGATGGCCATGAACTGGCCGATCACCATCCCGGCGAAGCCGAGCAACAGGATCGTCCAGTTGATGTCAGCCGCCGGCGCGGGCGCGGCGGCCTTCACCCCTGGTGCGGCGGCGGTCACCGGACCGCGGCCACGACGGGTCCGGTCGCGGCCTCGGCGAAATTCAGACCGCCGCGGCTCTTCAGATCAACCTTGACCTCGACCGACAGGCCGGGCCGCAGGGCCGCGGCGCCCGCGCGGTCGACGCGGATGCGGACCGGCACGCGCTGGGTGATGCGGGTGAAATTGCCGGTCGCATTCTCGACCGGGATCAGGGCGAATTCCGAGCCGGTGGCCGGGGCGAAGCTGTCGATATGGCCGACCAGATGCTCGCCGGGGAAGGCGTCGGCGCTGATCTCGACGGTCTGGCCGAGGCGCAGGCGGTCGAGCTGGGTTTCCTTGAAATTGGCGACCACATAGGCGTCGCCCAGCGGCACGATGGACAGGATCTGCCCGCCCGGTCGCACATATTGTCCGACCCGGACCCCGCGCGCGCCGACCACGCCGCCGACCGGCGCGCGGATGACGGTGCGGTCCAGGGCGATGCGGGCCTGTTCGACCCGGGCGCGGGCCACGTCCACCGCGGCCAGGCTCTGGCTGCGGCTCGAGCCCAGCACCCCGGCGGTGCGCTGTTCCGCGACCAGGGCGGCCTCCGCCTCGGCGACCGAGGCCTGTGCGGTGCGGGCGCCGGCGCGTTCGGTCTGGATGCGTTGTTGCGAGACCCAGCCCTGCTCGGCCAGCTTGCCGTAGCGGTCGACCTGCTGCGCGGCCAGTTCGGCCTGGGCGCGGGCCTGGGCGACGCCGGCGGCGCGCGAGGCGATCACGGCCTGTTCCTGGGCGGCGCGGGCGTCGACATTGCCGACGGCGGCGGTCACGGCGGCCAGGTTGGCTTCGGCCTCGGCCAGATTGGCGCGGGCGTCGGCGTCGTCGAGCCGGATCAGGATCTGCCCCGGCGCGACCCGCTGGTTATCGGCCACCAGCACCTCGACGACATAGCCGTCGATCTGGGGGCTGACGCCGGTGGTGTCGGCCTGGACAAAGGCGTTGTCGGTCGCCTCCCAGCGCTGCTTGCCCTGCCACCAGACCACCCCGCCGATCACAAGGGCGAGGGCCGCGACGGCGGCGACGATCAGGGGCAGGCGTTTCTTGTTGGCGGGGGTCAGGGTCATGGCGGACTCGAAAGCGTGTCGGGGAGGACGCCGCATAAATGGACAAGACTGTCCAGAAATCAACCGTTCTTGCGCCCGGCCCTCTACACATCCTGTTTCCGAACCTGCTTGACCGCGGCGCGGCGGAGGGTTCGACTACGGCCAAGCTGAGAGGAGATCTGCCATGAAGCGTTTCGCCGCCCGGTACGCCCAGCCCGCCAGTCTGTTGATCCTGAGCTGCGCCATCCTGTTCGACCTGTCCCTGGCCGTCGGTCTCGCCGGCATCCTGCTCGGCGCCGGCGCCCTGTTCATTCCGGCGTCGTGGGAGACCTGAGGCCCTCCCGGTTCCGGTCCGCGTCTGCTACCCGACCCGGATGAAGCCGCCCAAGGCCCGTTCCAGAACTGCGCTGAAACCCGCGCCAAGACGCCCCGCCGTGATGACCGGAGCCATGGTTCCCGTGCTGGGCTGGCCGCCGGACGAGGACCGGGTCGAGGCCATCTTCGCGCGGCTGGCGCGGACCATGCCCGAGCCGAAGACCGAGCTCAGCTTCTCCAGCCCCTATACGCTGGTCGTCGCCGTCGCCCTCTCGGCCCAGGCCACGGACGTCGCGGTCAACAAGGCCACGGACAGGCTGTTCGCCATCGCCGACACCCCGGCGAAGATGCTGGCGCTGGGGGAGGCGGGGCTGGTCCCCTATATCGCTTCCATCGGCCTGTACCGGAACAAGGCGAAGAACGTCATCGCCCTGAGCCGGATCGTGCTGGAGCAGCATGGCGGGGAGGTGCCGTTGAACCGCACCGACCTTCAGGCCCTGCCCGGGGTGGGCCGCAAGACCGCCAGTGTGGTGCTGAATGAACTGGGTATCGAGGCCGCCATCGCCGTCGACACCCACGTCTTCCGCGTCTCCCACCGCCTCGGCCTGGCCAATGCCGCCACGCCCGACAAGGTCGAGGCCCAGCTGTTCCGCGTCGTCCCCGAAGCGTGGCTGCCCAAGGCCCACCACTGGCTGATCCTGCACGGCCGCTACACCTGCACGGCGCGGAAGCCGAAATGCAGCGCCTGCGTGATCAGCGACCTGTGCCCGTCACGGGCGGGGTTGGCTGCGTTGGGGGAGGCCGTTTGAAGGGGTGATTGGTGATTGGTGACGCAATGGTCGACCGCCTCTGCGAACCCAGCGCCGCCGGCGCCCGCCCTCAGCAAACCACCAACCACCAATCACCAACCACCAACCACCAATCACCAATCACCCAAGCCTCGCCCGCACCGCCTCCGCAAACCGCTTCCCGCCCTCCGGCGCCGAGGCCAGATAGAAGTCCGGCTCGATCAGCTCTGCCTCCATCAGCAGCCAGCCGCCGTCGGCGTCCGGGGCCATGTCGATGCGGGCGTAGAGCAGGTCCTCGCCGATGGCCGCCAGCGTCTGCTCCGCCAGCGCCAGCGCGGCTGCGGGCGGTTCCGGCAGGGCGACATAGCCGCCGCCGTACTGGACCTGGACCCGGAACTCGCCGGGAATCGGCCGTTTGTTGACGACGTGGCTGAGCTTGCCGCCGAAGAACAGCAGGGAGGTTTCGCCCTCGGTCCCGATCGACGGCAGACAGGGCTGGATCATCGCCGCCCCCTCCGGCGCGCCCTCCAGCCGTTCGCCGCGCGAGAGCCGCAGCGTTTTCCAGGCCCCGCCCGAGACGCGCGGCTTGACCACGATCTGGTCGACGCCGAACCGGTCGAAGGCGGCGTCGGCATCGGCCTGGGTCGGGCTGTTGACCCAGAGGGTGTCCGGAATGGCCACGCCCTGATCGGCCAGCCGCCCGAGGTAGCTCTTGTCCGAATTCCAGCCCAGCACCGACGGCGGGTTCAACATCTTCACCCTCGCCGCTTCCCAGGTCGCGCAGGCCCGCATCCACAGGGCATGATCGCGGTGATAGCCCCAGGCGATCAGCGGCAGGACCAGCGGAAACCGCGTCAGGCCCGCAGCGTCCTCAACGTGGTCCGTCCACGCCGTCGGAACCGCCGTCAGCCCGGCCGTCGCCAGGGCCTCGGCCAGCCGCTCCAGCACGCCCGGCCACTGTCCGGCATAGGAGGGGTCGGCGGCGTCGGGGGTCAGGACGGCGATCTCGGTCATGGCGGCGCTCATGCCAAGGTTCGCTCCCTTTTGCTATCGTCATCCTCCGGCGAGCGAAGCGAGACCGGGGGACCCAGCGGCGCCGAAGCGTAGCGAAGGCGATGGCTCGCCCAGCCGTGCTCTCGACAGGTTCGCGCTCTCGCGCGCCGCTGGGTCCCCCGGTCTGCGCCGCTGACGCGGCTTGCCGGAGGATGACGAAAGCAAGGGAATGGCAGGAGACACTCGCCATTCCCGCCCGCGCCCGCTATGGGCCCGCCCATGACCCAAGCCTCTACCTATGACGTCTGCGCCGTCGGCAACGCCATCGTCGACGTCCTCGCCCCCTGCGATCCCGCCTTCCTGACGGCCCAGGGCCTGACGCCCGGCTCGATGCAGCTGGTCGATGCGCAGCAAAGCGCCGCCCTCTACGCCGCCATGGCCGCAGGGGTCGAAGCCTCGGGCGGTTCGGCGGGCAATACCGTCGCCGGCGTCGGCAGCTTCGGCGGCCGCGCGGCCTATATCGGCAAGGTGGCCGACGACGTGCTGGGCGGGGTCTTCAGCCACGACATCCGCGCCGCCGGCGTCGCCTTCGACACCCCGGTCCTGCCCGGCGCCGCCACCGGCGCCTGCATGATCAACGTCACGCCCGACGGCCAGCGCACCATGTGCACCTTCCTCGGCGCCGCCAACCAGCTGGAGGCCGCCGACATCGACGCCGACCTGATCGGCGCCTCGGCCATCGTCTATCTGGAAGGCTATCTGTTCGACCCGGCCCCGGCCCGCGCCGCCTTCGAGGCCGCCGCCGCCGCCGCCCACGCCGCCGGGCGCAAGGTCGCCATCACCCTGTCCGACACCTTCGTCGTCTCCCGCTGGCGCGCCGAACTTCTGGCCTTCATCGAGGCCTCGGCCGACATCGTCCTGGCCAATGAGGGCGAACTGGCCGCCCTGTTCGAGACCGAAGACTTCGACGCCGCCGCCTCGCAGCTCGCGTCAATGGTTGACGTCGCCGCCGTCACCCGCGGCGAATCCGGTTCGGTGGTGATCTCGGGCGATGAACGCGTCGCTATCGCCGTCGTGCCGGTCGACAAGGTCGTCGACACCACCGGCGCCGGCGACCAGTACGCCGCCGGCTTCCTGCTGGGCCTCGCCCGCGGCCTGTCGCTGGAGGACGCCGGCAAGCTCGGCTCGCTGGCGGCCGCCGAAGTCATCGCCCACTGGGGCCCGCGGCCGATGACGTCGCTGGAAGGGCTGGCGAAAGAGGCGGGGCTGCGTCTCACGTGATTGGTCATGGGTGATGGGTTGGACGCTGATGCGCGTCGGCCCGACTCCATCCAACCACCAACCACCAATCACCCCGGCCGCCGGATCGTCACATACAGCGCCCCATCTCCGCCGTGGTGGCGCGCGGCGGCCGCGAACCCCGACACCACGCCTCTCAGCGCCGGGGCCTGCAGCCATTCGTGCACCGAAGCGCGGATGACCCCTGTGCCGCCCCTTCGCCCCTGCCCAGTGACGACCAACACCGAGCGATAGCCGCGCGCCTGGGCGCCGTGCAGGAAGGCCGTCAGCGCGTCCTGGGCCTGGAAGCGGCCATACCCGTGCAGGTCGATCTTCGCCTCGATCGGATCGCGCTCGCGCGACAGGCGGCGCTGGCGGCGCGGCTCCAGTTCTTCGGGATGGCCGCGCGGGCGGGCCGGCGCCGGGGCCGGCGGGCTCCAGGCGGGCGCGGCGGGCCGGGACTTCGCCAGACCACGAGGCTGCGGCGCGGCCGGGGGATCGACCGCGGCGGCGCCCGGAATGACCAGCGCGGCTTTCTTCGGCTTGCGGGGCGTGACCGAACCGGCGACGCGGGCCCAGATGCGGCGGTCGTCGGGGCTCAGGTCGTCGCGGCGGCTCATGTCGTGCCGGGGGCGTTCCCGTCCGGATCCTCGTCCGAGCCGACGTCCTGCGGCCCCGGCGCCTGGACCAGCAGGTCGCCCGGCTGGCAGTTCAGCTCGCGGCACAGGGCGTCCAGCGTCGTGAACCGGATGGCGCGCGCCTTGCCGGTCTTGAGGATCGACAGGTTCGCCAGGGTCACGCCCACGCGGTCGGCGAGCTCGGTCAGCGACATGCGCCGTTCGAGGAGGATGCGATCAAGCTGTACGCGGATGGCCATGAGTCTTCCTACCCGCCGCGCGTCGGGTCGAAAAGGCGGAGCCTTTTGATCGCGCGGCCCATCAAATTGTTAATTCGGATTCGCGGCGCAGACGCGCGCCTTCGCGGAACACCTCGGCGAGGACGAAGACGACCAGCACCGAAAAGGCGGGGGTGACCAGGTCGAACAGGCTGGGCGGCTCCAGCGCGCCGCGCACCAGCCGCGAGACCAGGGTCTGGCCGATCCAGGCGCCCCCGGTCACCGTGGCCAGGGTCAGGCCGATCTGCTTCAGCCGGCTGACGTTGGCGGGCTGGAAGGGGTCGCCGATGCGCAGGCTGTAGACGATGCGGCGCAGGTGGCGAAGGATCAGGGTGAAACCGGCGAAATAGCCGGCGAAGGCGCCGACCCCGAACAGGAAATAGGCGCGCGGCACGGGCACGCTGGTGCCGCCGTCTTCCGAGGTCGCGATCAGATCCAGCGGACCCATCGGAACGAAGGCGATGAAGAGAAAGATGAGGACGGCGGCGCAGGTCAGCAGCGCCAGGATCCAGAAGGCGGCCCCGAGGGCGACGCCGAGCAGGCTGGACATGGATCCGGGACCGAGGGCCGGCAGGGCCGGGGTCCGGACGAAAGGCAAGCGGATCCCGATCGAAAGCGATTTCGGGAAGCGCATGGGTCGACCTCTCTGTTAGCGGGCCGGTCGGCGGGGCGACGATGCCGCGCGGGGTCCGGCGAACCCGCACGCGGTCTTATTCTTCGCGATTGTCATGCCGATCGTCAAAGCTCCTGTGAGACTTTGTTTGTTTGGCCTAACGCCCTTTCGGGACGGTTCAGGCCTTATGGTCTGGTCGCCGTTCTGGCCGGTGTGGCCAGAGCGGAATCAGAAGGCCTGGATCAGGGTGGTGATCAGGGCGGTCGGCAGGGCGGCGAGCAGGAAGGCGTTGAGGATGCCGTGGCCGACCTTCTCGATGAAGTAGGAAGCGTTCATGGTGTTCATAGTCGTTCTCCGTTGGTCCTGAGCGAGGGATGTTTTCACCCCTCTTTTGTTATTCCGCTGCATCGATATTGCCGTTTTTGGCTCTATCGGGGAACGTCGCGGCGTCCGTCCTTGAAGACATAGATAGGACATGCCTAACCAAAAGGCACGTTACATATCGTTTAACGATATTAAACTTTGGCAATGGATTGTTGCGGAGCGCGTGATCGAGATGAATCTGAAGCTTATCAAGGGGATGCGGCTCGTCGTGGCGACCCACAACCCCGGCAAGGCCGTCGAGATCGACGCGCTTCTGGACGGACATTACGACGTGGTCACCGCCGCCAGCCTGAATCTGCCGGAACCGGACGAAACCGAGAGCACCTTCGTCGGCAACGCCCTGCTGAAGGCCCGCCATGCGGCCGACCGGTCGGGCGAGGTCGCCCTGGCCGATGACTCCGGCCTGTCGGTCGCGGCGCTGGACGGGGCGCCGGGCATCTTCTCCGCCCGCTGGGCCGGGCCGGACAAGGATTTCGCCTTCGCCATGCGTCGCGTCGAGGAACGGCTGGAGGAGACCGGCTCCTCCGATCGCCGCGCCTGGTTCACCTCGGCCCTGGCCGTGGCCTGGCCCGACGGACCCGCCGTGGTGGTCGAGGGCCGCGTCGATGGCCGGCTGACCTTCCCCCCGCGCGGCGACCGCGGCTTCGGCTACGACCCCATCTTCATCCCCGACGGCCAGACGCAGACGTTCGGCGAACTGGACCCGGCCCTGAAGGACTCGATCAGCCACCGGGCGGTGGCGTTCGCGAAGCTGAAGGCGGCGTTGATGGAAGGGTGATTGGTGATTGGTGGTTGGTGATTGCCAGATCGCCAGCCTTGGCCCCTTTGAATCGCGGCGCGCGCCTCACCAGTCACCAACCACCAACCACCAACCACCAACCACCAATCACCCCATGCCCCCCAACCCCGGCTCCGACCTCGCCCTCTACGTCCACTGGCCGTACTGCGCCCGCATCTGCCCCTATTGCGACTTCAATGTCGTGCGCGACCGGGGGCGGGTCGGGGAGCAGGCCGGGCTGGTCGAGGCCATCCTCGCCGACATGGCGGCGCAGGCCCGTCTGACCGGCCAGCGCCGTCTGGCCTCCATCTTCTTCGGCGGCGGCACCCCGTCCCTGATGGCGCCCGAGGCCGTGGCCGCCGTCATCGACCGCGCCCGGACCCTGTTCCCGCCGCGCGGCCCGATCGAGATCACGCTCGAGGCCAATCCCACTGACGCGGAGGCCGCCCGCTTCGCCGCCCTGTCCGACGCGGGGGTCAACCGCCTGTCCATGGGGGTGCAGGCGTTGGACGACGCGGCCCTGGCCTTCCTTGGCCGCAACCACTCGGCGGACGAGGCCCGCCGCGCCGTCGCCGTCGCCGCCCGCGCCTTCCCGCGCCTGTCCATCGACCTGATCTACGCCCGCCCCGACCAGACCGTCTCCAGCTGGACTGCCGAGCTGACCGAGGCCCTCGACCTCGGCTTCGAACACGTCTCGCCCTATCAGCTGACCATAGAGCCCACGACCGCCTTCGGCCGCGCCGTGGCCCGGGGCGCCTGGACCCCGCCCGACGAGGACCTGTCCGCCGCCCTCTACGAGACCACCCAGACCGTCCTCGAGGCCGCCGGCTTCGACGCCTATGAGGTCTCCAACCACGCGCGCGGCGAGGCGGCGCGCTCCGCCCACAATCTCCACGTCTGGCGCGGCGGCGACTATCTCGGCGTCGGCCCGGGCGCCCACGGGCGGCGGACGCTGGACGGCGCAAGGACGGCGACCGTCGCCCACAAGGCCATCGCCGCCTATGTCGCCGGCGTCGCGGCCGGCGCCCCGTGGAGCGAGCGGGACGCGCAGTCGGCCCGCGACGCGGCCGAGGAAAAGGTCCTGCTGGGCCTGAGGACGGTGGAGGGCGTGGCCCTGACCGATCTGGCCCTGCTGGGCCGGACCATGGCTGCGGAGCCGCTCGCGGGGCTGATCGGCGACGGCTTTCTCGCGGTGGACGCGGACCGGGTCAGGGCGACGCCCGCCGGACGGCCGGTGCTCGACGGCGTGCTGAGAGCCTTGCTGACCTGAGGTTCGCGGCGGGGCTCAGTCCCGGATGAAATGCGGCACGAAGCGGGAGGTATTGCGGGTGATGCGGCCCGTATCCTCGCGCAGGGCGATCCCGGCAGGCTCGTCCCCGACCAGCCAGGAGCCGACGATCACATGCTGGCCGTCGAACCGCGGCGGCGCGTGCAGGGCCTGACGGATGTGGCGGCCCTCGCCGTAGCCCGCGTCCAGCCCCTCTTCGCGCGCCGCGCCCTCGACGATCGAGATATTGGCGCCCTCGCGCGAGAACAGCGGCTTGCGCACATAGGCGTCGCCGAGGCTCGCATGGGCCGGGTCGCTCTCGAAGAAGGACGCCAGCAGATTGGGGTGTCCCGCATGCCGCTCCCACAGCAACGGCAGCAGGCCCTTGTTCGACAGCAGGGCCTTCCACGCCGGCTCCAGCACCGTCACCTCCGCCTTCGGCAGCGGCCCGGCGTAGTCGTCGCGCAGCATCTGCTCCCACGGATAGAGTTTGAACATGGCCTGGATCAGCCAGTTCTCGTCGTCGACGAAACGGCCATCGGCGTTCAGGCCGATCTGGTCGATGGCGACGAATTTCGGGTCCAGCCCGGCCTGGCGCGCCAGGTCCTCGAGGAAGCGCACCGTCTGCCGGTCCTCGACGAAGTCCGGGTCCGACGAGAAATGCACGAACCCGCCCTCGGGGAAGATCGCCTGAAACCGGTCGACCAGCTTTTCGTACAGGCTGTTGAACTGGTCGGCGTCGGGCGGCAGCACGCCGCCGGCGATGCTGTCCTCCAGCCAGAGCCACTGGAACACCGCCGTCTCGAACACGCTGGTCGGGGTGTCGGCGTTGTACTCATAGAGCTTGGCCGGCCCCGTCCCGTCCCAGGCGAAGTCGAACCGGCCATAGAGCGACGGCTCGCGGCGTTTCCAGCTGTCGGCGACATAGTCGCGCGACGCCTCGGGAATCTCGAGCAGCGTCATCAGCCGCTCGGAGCCCGCCGCCTCGTCGACCAGGTCGAGACACATCTGGTGCAGCTCGGCCGTCGGCGCCTCCAGCCCGTCCTCCACCTCGGTCAGGGACAGGGCGTAGGCGGCGCTTTCATCCCAGTACCGCTCGCCGGAATCGTGGTGCCAGGTGAAGCCGACGGCCTCGGCCCGCGCCTGCCAGTCGGGGCGCGGAACCAGCGACAGACGTTCCATGCCGCGTCAGGCCGGGTCTTTGGAGACGGGAACCGGGGACTCGATCAGCGGCGTCACCACCTTGATCTCCTGCGCCGTCAGTCGCGCCAGGACGTCGTCGGCCGAGGCGTGGCCCGGCAGGATGCCCGCCTCGCGCAGCTTGGCGTCGAGGTCGGCGCCGGATCGCTTGTCCTCCAGCTCCTGGCCGACGCGCAGGCGCTCTTCCTGGACGGCCTGGCGCTGTTTGATGCGCTGCAGGCTGTCGGCGGCCGAGCCGATGCGCGAATGCGCCCCCTGGGACTGCAGGGCGACCGAGGTCTGGGCCTTCTGGACCGAGTCATTGACCTTCACGATGTCGATCTCGCGCCGCAGCGTCTCGATCTTCTGGTCGGTGGTCGAGATGGCGGTGCGCAGGCGGGCCTCCGCCTCCTTCATGCCCTCGATCATCGGGCCGCGCGTGCCGATCTCCGTCTCCAGCTCGGCGATCCGGCCGGCGACCTCGCGAGCGAGGTCCTCCTTGCCCTGGGACAGGGCGGCGCGGACCGAGCTTTCGTATTTGGCGATCTGGTCGCCGAAGCTCTTCAGTTCGTTCTCGGCCATCCGGCGGCGCGCCACCAGACCGGCGAGGTCGTCGCGGGCCTTGCCCTGGGCGGTGTCGGCGTCGCGGATTTCCTGGTCGAGGATCTTCAGGGCGTTGGCGTCGACCACGGCCTGGCCGGCCTCACGGGCGGTGCCGCGGAACAGGGCGGAGAGTTTGGCGAGCATGGACATGATTTCTCTCCCGGTTCAGGCGGCGTCGGCGGGGGCGCCGAAGGATTCGCGCAGGGCCGTCGCGTCGATGGCGTTCTCGGCGAGTGTGCGCAGTTCGATCAATATGGTCTGCAGCGTCGTCTTGCACGACAGTTCGCCCATCAGCTCATAGACGTCCTCGCCGTTCACCGTGGTGATGGCGAAATTCGACAGCGGCACGATGCGCTGGGCCTTCAGCAGGAATTCGTTGAAGGCGTGCCGGTCGGCCTGTTCGGCCACCGGCCACAGCAGCACCGAACAGACGATCTGGGCGCCGCCGACGCTGAGATAGATGGGCAGGTCGCCATACTCATGCATGGTCGCCAGCAGCACCGGCTCGGCGCCCTCCAGCACCCGGGTGGTCAGCTCGCCCTCGCGGACCAGTTCGGACGCGTCCAGCGCGGCCTTGATGGACGGAACGGTCCAGGGGGTTTCGATCACGGCGTCCATAAGAGGGTTTGCTCCAGAAGGATCGGTTGAAAGGCTTCGACGCGGGCGCCTGAGAAGATCGGGACCGCGCGTGGACTCGGTGACGATGGCGTGAACCGCCGCCCTCACATCGTCGCGGGCGGTGTCCGGAACCCAGAACTCCAGCTTGACCATGCCCGCCTCGCGACGGGCCTTGCGCCACGCACGTATGCGCTCGTTGGCCGGCGACAAGGAGGAAGGGGCAGGATTACGCATGTTTCATGTAACGCGTAACAGGTACGCTTGACTTTGGCCACTCCAAAGCCGAATTCGAACCTGACGATCTCTTTACCACCAGACGCTCGCGAGCGACCTCGCACACGCGTAAGGGATGGCCAATGTTCAAGCGTCTCTTCGGTCAGCGCGACGCCGAACCGGTCAGCCAGCTGGCCGTGGTGCGCAATATTACCGTGGGCCGCACCGTGGCCCTCGACCCCCTGGCCTGGCGCCGGCTGGGGGATGAGACGCATTTCAGCCTCGACCGTGACGCGCTGGAGATCACCGCCCAGGGCGTGATCCGGCTGGATGACGGCGCGTTCGTGCATCGCTTCTACACCGACGACCACGTCATGCTGCAGGCCATGAGCGACGACGCCGGGGGGGCGTCGGCCTGGGACTTCACCCTGTTCACCCCCTGGTCCTCGGCGTATCCGCCCAACGACGGCGCACGACGGGCCTGGCAGGATCGCCTGTCCGAACCGGTGTTCAAGGGCGCGCCCGAGGGCCTGCCGGAATACCCGAGGTTCTGGTTCCCGGAGACCGACGCCCGACAGCCGCCGGTGAAGCTGTGGGAGACGATCTACGACGACCGCGCCGCGACCGAGCCCTATGCCAAAATCTACCAGACCTGCATGCTGTACGCGCGGGAACTGGCCGGCGGCCGCGAACTGATGATCGCCCTCGAGCAGGAGCCCGAGGGCGGCGAGGCCACACATGAGATCATGATCGGCATTCCGCTGGACATGGCAGAGTTCCGCGCCTGAGGCGCCTGGAGGGGTAGACGATGTTCGACTGGTTCGCATTTCAGACGGGGGCCACGGCCTTCATCATCGCCTTCGTGGCGGCGGTGGCGTTCTTCGTCGCCTTCAAATTCATCTACCAGCTGGTCACGCCCTATCACGAGCGTGACCTGATCCGTCAGGGCAACTCGGCCGCCGCCGTCGCCCTGGGCGGGGCCCTGATCGGCTATGTCCTGCCGCTGGCCTCGGCGCTGTCGCACACCGTCAGCCTGGCGGAATTCGCGGCCTGGGCCCTGCTGGCGGGCGTGATTCAGATCGTCTCCCTCATCGTCGTCAGCCGGTTCGTCTACAAGGCGCTGGCCGCACGCATCGAGGCCGGCGAGATGGCGGCGGGCATCTATCTGGCTTCCATCTCCATCGGCGTCGGCCTGCTCAACGCCGCCTGTATGACGGCCTGAGGCGCATCATGACCGACGACACCCTGCCCGAAACCACCACCCTGCGCCGGATGAAGCGGTCGCGCACCCTTCAGGTCACCAGCCTGATGGCCACCGTCAGCTTCTCCATGGCGGCCTGCGGCTCGCCTCAACGCAACATTCCGGTCGCCGAGCCCGACCCGGCTTTGGCCTATACCTCGCTCGTCGACTGCAAGGCGGCCAACGACGTCCCCGACGCCGAATGCGACACCGCTTACGCAGAGGCCCAGCGCCAGGCCTCCGAGAGCGCGCCCCGCTATGCGACCCGGGAAGAGTGCGAGGGGCAGTGGGGTCCTGAACAGTGCCGGCCGCTGAACCACAGCGGCGGCGGGTCCTTCTTCGGCCCGCTGGCGACCGGCTTCATCATCGGCCAGATGATGAACGGCGGCTATCGCGGCGGCGGGGCGTTGTATCGCGACCGGAACGATCAGTACTCGAACGGCTACGGCGGCGGCTATCTGTCCCGCGACTACCGGACCGGCCGAACCGTCGCCAACCGCAACGACGTCGATGTGGCGCGCAAGGCCCCGGTCCGGGCCCAGAGCCGGACGGCCGTGGTCTCGCGCGGCGGGTTTGGCGGCGGCGGACGCGGCTACGGCGGATAGGTCGGTCCGACTGCCCGTCGGTTGGCCCATGCCGCCGACGGGTATTCCCGCCCCGTATCTTTCGTTCCTTCGGCGCCCCGGACCGTGTCTTCCCGCCCCTGACCGGACGCCCGGACACCGCCCGTCTGCCTGGCGCCGGTCCCGGTCGTGATATAATGCGTGGTTCGGGACGGAACTCCCGCCGCCACGGTCTTTGACATCGCAAACCCACGGATCCCCCCGCCCGGAGCCTGCGCCAACCCGCGCAATTCTCGCCATCGAGCGACCGACGCCGGGGGGCGAGAGTATCGCTTTTCGGCATTTTTCCAGGGTCGACGGCGCAGGGCCTGTCGGCGGGTCTCACGCCGCCCGCCCTTGAGCCCGCCGCGCCCCTCGGGCACGGTCCCGCCGATGCCTGATCTGTCCGTCTTCCCCCCGACCGCCCCGCCGCCGCGACCCGTGGCGTCGGGCCTCTATCTGGTGGCGACGCCGATCGGGAACCTGCGCGACATGACCCTGCGCGCGCTCGATGTGCTGGCTGCCGCCGATCTGGTCCTGGCCGAGGACACCCGCGTCACCGCCAAACTCCTTTCGGCCTATGGGCTGAAGGCGAAGCTGGAGCGGTGCGACGACCATGCCTCGGCGCGGGCCGCCGAGGGCGCGATCGAGCGGCTGCGGGCGGGCGAGGTCGTCGCCCTGGTCTCCGACGCCGGCACGCCGATGGTCAATGACCCGGGCTTCGTCGTGGCCCGGGCGGTGATCGCCGCCGGTCTGCCCGTCCACCCGATCCCCGGCCCGTCCAGCCTGCTGGCCGCCCTGTGCATCGCCGGCCTGCCCGCCGACCGCGTCCTGTTCGCCGGCTTCCTGCCCGCCAAGTCCGGCGCCCGCCGCGCGGCTCTGGAAGAGGTCCGCACCGCCCGCCAGACCCTGGTCTTCTTCGAAAGCGGCCCGCGCCTCGCCGACAGCCTGTCCGACATGGCCGCCGTGCTGGGTCCCCGCCCCGCCGCCGTCGCCCGCGAACTGACCAAGATGTACGAGGAGTGCGTGCGCGGTTCGCTCGCCGAACTGGCCGTCGATCCCCGCTGTCAGGGGCCGAAGGGCGAGATCGTCATCGTCGTCGCGCCCGGCGAGATGGAGGTCGCCTCCGAGGCCGACGCCGACGCGGCCCTCGCCGAGGCCATGACCCGCCTCCCGCCCGGCGAGGCGGCGGCGGAGGTGTCGAAGGCCCTGAACCTGCCGCGCAAGCCGCTCTACAAGCGGGCGCTGGAGATGCAGGGCCGGTGAGCCCGAAACGGCCGCCGACGCCAAAACCCCTCACCCGGGTCAGGGCCCCGAAGGTCGTTCGTCCCAAACGCGGCTGGCGCGTCGCCCTCGGCGCGATCTCCCACCGCCTCGGCCACCAGTCGGAATGGCTGGCCGCCGCCTGGCTGATGGCCCGGGGCTACCAGGTGCTCGGCTTCCGCCTGAAGACCCGCGCCGGCGAGATCGACATCCTCGCCCGCCGCGGCAAGGTCCTCGCCGTGGTCGAGGTCAAGCGCCGCGCCACGCTGGAGGCGGCCCTGACCGCCCTCGGCCCGGACCAGTACGACCGGCTGCTGGCCGCCGGCCGGTCAGTGTTGCGCCAAAGACCCAGCTTGGCCGGACACGTGCTGCGAATCGATATGGTGGCGCTGGCTCCGGGCCGGTTTCCGCGCCATCGTCGCGGGGTTGTCGCCTTCGGGAGGGGCGCCGCATGACCCGCGATGAAGCGATCGAGACGCTGACGGAGGCCGGACAGGCCGCGGACGACGCGTTTCCGCTGCTGGAAGCGGCCATCGCCTGCGCCATCCACGACCAGCCCTTCCGCGACCCCCGGCCCGTCCGCACCCTCGCCGCCCATGCCGCCGAACGGCTGGCGGAACGGATGGACAGCGAAAGTCCCGACGACGCCCTGACCGAGACCATGGCCGCCGACCTGCGCCTGAACGGCGACCTGCTCAACCATGACAGCCCGACCAATACGGACGTCATCGACGTGGCCGAAAGCCGCCGCGGCCTGTCCGGGGCCCTGTCGGTCTTCTACCTCGACGCCGCCCGGCGGACCGGGATCAAGGCCCAGGGCGTCGACTTCCCCGGCCATTTCCTCCTGCGGGTCGAGACGCGGGAAGGTCCGGTCGCGCTGGACCCCTTCAGCCAGGGCCGGCTGGTCCTGCCGTCGGAGCTGACGCGGCGGGCGCTGCGCGCCGGGCTGACGCCGCACGTCGCCGACCGGCTGGACGTGCTGATGGCCCCGGTCAGCGACCGCCAGGCCCTGATCCGGCTGCAGAACGTCCTGTTCAGCCGGGCCATCCGCGCGGCGGACTACGAGGGGGCCGAGCGCTCGGCCCTCCGCCGGGCCCTGCTCGACCCCGAGGACCACCGCCCCTGGCTGGACGTCGCCGCCGCGCGTGAGAAACAGGGCTCCCTCGCCGGCGCGCTCGAGGCCCTCGCCCGCGCCCGCACGGTCGACGATCCGATGGAGATCACGCGCCAGATGTCGGTCGATCGGGTCAGGCTGCAGCTGAACTAGGCTTGCGCCGCCGCCCCGCGCTGCCCATTAGCCAAGGTCCCACCGCTCGGAAGGACAGGGCATGCTGCGAGTCGCCATCCAGATGGACCCCGTCGAGGCGGTCAACATCGAGTCCGACACCACCTGGCTGATGATGACCACGGCCCAGGACCGGGGCCACGCCCAGTGGGTCTATGATGTCCGCACCCTGGCGCTGGAGGACGGCCGCCTGTTCTGCCGCGCCCGCCCGGTGACCCTGCGCCAGACCCAGGGCGACCATGTCACCCTCGGCGGGGAGGTGAAGCTGGACCTCGTTCAGGACGTCGATGTCATCCTGATGCGCCAGGACCCGCCCTTCGACATGGCCTATGTCACCTCGACCTATCTGCTCGAGACCGTGCACCCGAAGA
>CAYNNT010000003.1:0-4065 GCA_964398675.1 uncultured Brevundimonas sp. | reverse complement strand
CGACCCGGCCGAGGTTCGCAGCGCGCCCGAAAAGTTGCTGGTGACGCAATTCCCGGGCCTGACGCCGCCGACCCTGATCAGTTCCGACCCCGTCGCCCTGGTCGATTTCCACGAACGCCACGGCGATGTGGTGCTCAAACCCCTGCACGGCGCGGCCGGCTCCGGCGTGGTCAAGCTGAAGGCCGGCGATCCCAACCTCGAGGCCCTGGTCGAGATCCACATGACGGGCAGCCGCGATCCGCTGGTGATCCAGAAATTCATCCCGGCGGTCTCGAAGGGCGACAAGCGGATCATCCTGATCGACGGCGAGCCGGTCGGGGCCATCAACCGCATTCCGGCCAAGGATCAGGTGCGGTCGAACCTCCGCGTCGGCGGCACCGCCGCGCCGGTCGAACTGACCGACCGCGACCGCGAGATCTGCGCCGCCATCGGCCCGACGCTGAAGGCGCGGGGCCTGATCTTCGTCGGCATCGACGTGATCGGCGACTACCTGACCGAGATCAACGTCACCTCGCCCACGGGCGCCCAGCAGCTCAAACGCTTCACCGGCGTCGATGCGGCGGCGCTGATGTGGGACGTGATCGAGAAGAAGCGGGCGGGATAACACCGCTCTTGCCAGGCTGATCAGTTCGTGATTTGTTCTCTCCCGCATAGCGGGAGGACGTGATGCTCGCCAGCGTGGTGACGGTGGCCTTCGAGGGCGTGGACGCCCGGCGGGTGGATGTGCAGGTCCATCAGCTGCCGTCGGGGGACCAGTCGTCCTTCACCATCGTCGGCCTGGCCGACAAGGCGGTGGCCGAGAGCCGCGAGCGGGTCCGCGGGGCCTTCGCCGGCATCGGCCTGTCGCTCCCGCCCAAGCGGATCATCGTCAACATGGCGCCGGCGGACCTGCCCAAGGAGGGCAGCCATTTCGACCTGCCCATCGCCCTGTCCCTGCTGGCCTCCATGGGCGTCATCCCGCCGGACATGCTCTCCGGCTGGGCCGCGGTGGGCGAACTGGGGCTCGACGGGCGGATCGCGCCGGTGGGCGGAACGCTTCCGGCGGCGGTGGCGGTGGACGCCATGGGGCTGGGTCTGATCTGTCCCGAAGCCAACGGCCCCGAGGCGGCCTGGGCCGGCGACGTCGCGGTCCTGGCCCCGCGCTCCCTGATCGGCCTCGTCAACCACTTCAAGGGCGCCCAGGTCCTGCGGCGCCCTGAGCCGGGGGCGATGCGATCCGGCGACCGCGTCCCGGACCTGCGCGAGGTCAAGGGTCAGGAGAGCGCCAAGCGCGCGCTCGAGATCGCGGCGGCGGGCGGCCACAACCTGCTGTTCGTCGGCCCGCCCGGCTCGGGCAAGTCGATGATGGCGGCGCGGCTGCCGGGCCTGTTGCCGCCGCTGACGCCGAAGGAGTTGCTGGAAACCTCCATGGTCTGGTCGGTGGCAGGGCTGATCGAGCGCGGCGCCCTGACCCGCGACCGGCCGTTCCGCAGCCCCCACCATTCGGCCTCCATGGCCGCCCTGACCGGGGGCGGTCTGCGCGCCAAGCCGGGCGAGGCCTCGCTTGCGCACAACGGCGTGCTCTTTCTCGATGAGCTGCCGGAGTATTCGGCCCAGGCGCTGGATTCCCTGCGCGCGCCGCTGGAGACGGGCGAGATCGTGGTGGCGCGGGCCAACGCCCACGTCCGCTATCCGGCGCGATTCCAGCTGATCGCCGCCATGAACCCTTGCCGTTGCGGGATCGGGGGCGGCGGCAAGGGCGCCTGCGGCAAGGCCCCGCGCTGCCAGCGCGACTATCAGAACCGCATCTCCGGCCCGATGTTCGACCGCATCGATCTGACCGTCGAGACGCCGCCGGTCACCGCCGCCGACATGGCCCTTCCGCCGCCCGCCGAGGGCACCGCCGAGGCCTCGGCCCGTGTTCTCGGAGCGCGCGCGATGCAGGAGGACCGTCTTCGCGCCGCCGGGATCGATCCGGACACCGCCCGCGACCAGGCCGTCAACGCCCGCGCCTCGGGCGAGACCCTGGACCGGTTCGCAACGCCGGACGACGCCGGCCGGGCCCTGCTGATGCGCGCCGGACAGGCCGGCGGCCTGACGGCGCGGGGCTGGACCCGAACGCTGCGCCTGGCCCGGACCATCGCGGATCTGGACGGCTGCGACGGCGTGCTGCGCCGGCACATCGCCGAGGCCCTCGTCTATCGCCGCTCGACGGTGGGCGCGCAGGGGGATTTCGAACGGCAGGCGGGCGCGCGGCCGGAGACGCCCGCCTTCTGAGGCCGGCCCGGTCTTAACCGGGCCGATTGAGCCGGTCTTAAGGGATTGCCCGGCAGGATGCCGATCGAGGAGATCGGCATGGCGCGGCGGGCGAAACCAGGGGCGGAGGCGGTGGTTCCGGAACAGCAGTTCCTGCGCCTGATGAGCCACGAGATGCGCACGCCGCTCAACGGGGTCATCGGCATGCTCGGCCTGTTGTCGCGCACCCGGCTGGACGGCGCCCAGCGCGCCTATGCCGAGGCGGCCCGGTCGTCGGCGGAGCATCTGCTGGGTCTGGTCAACGACCTGCTCGACTACGCCCGGCTGGAGGCCGGCAAGCTGGAATTCGACCACGCCCCGGTCGACCTCGAGGCGCTGGTGCGCGGCGTCGCCGAACTGCTCAGTCCGCGGGCGCACGAAAAGGGGCTGGAGATCGCCTGGTCCGTGGCGCCCGGCGCCGTCGACGTCATGGGCGACGAAGGCCGTCTCCGGCAGGTGCTGTTCAACCTGGCGGGCAACGCCGTCAAATTCACCGAGGCCGGCGGCGTGCGCATCGCCGTCGAGCGAACCGGCGGCGCCGATACAGCGCCCCGGCTCGCCTTCGTCATCGACGACACCGGACCCGGCGTCCCGGCCGAGGCCCGGGCGCGGATCTTCGAGGAGTTCGGCCACGTCGACGCCTCGGACGCCAGCCGCTTCGGCGGCGCGGGCCTGGGGCTGGCGGTGGTCTCCCGACTGGCCGCCGCCATGCACGGGTCTGTGACCGTCTCGGACCGGCCCGACGGTCCCGGCGCCCGCTTCCTGTTCGAGACGGTCTTCGAGGCGGCGCCCGAGACGACCCGCGGCGCGCCCCTGGCGGGACATGCCGTGGCCGTGGTCAGCCCCGACCCCTTCGTCCGCGCCGCCGCCATGGACCAGATCGAGGCCTCGGGCGGCACGGTCCAGGCGGACGCCGGCATCGTCCTGATCGACCACGCCGGCCGCGAGAGCGCCCAGGGCCTCGCCCGCCGGCCTTCGACCGGCAAGGCCATCGTCCTGCTCAAGCCGGCCGAGCGCGATCTGATCGCCCGCTATCGCGGCGCGGGCTTCCACGGCTATCTGATCAAGCCCCTGCGCCGCGCCTCCCTGGCCGAGCGGGTGCTGGCGGCGTCGGGCCAGGGTCCCGTTCATCACCCCGGCGCGCCGCCCCCGCCGCCCGCCGAGGACGACCGGGTCACGCCGGCCCGGTTCTCGGGCACGCGGGTGCTGCTGGTCGAGGACAATCCGGTCGGCGCCCTTCTGGCCGCGACCCTGCTGCGCCGCGAAGGCTGCGCCGTCGAGACCGCCGCCAGCGGCCATGAAGCGGTCGATGCGATGAAGCGGGCCCGCTACGATCTGGTGTTCATGGACATGCGCATGCCCGGCATGGACGGCCCCAGCGCGGCCCGCGCCGTCCGCGCCCGCGGCGACCGCACGCCCATCGTCGCCCTGACCGCCAACGCCTTCGCCGAGGACCGCAAGGCCTGTCTCGAGGCCGGCATGAACGACCACCTGGTCAAGCCGCTGGAGCTCGAATCCCTGCGCGCCGCACTCGCCCGCTGGACGAACCGCACGGACCGCGCCAAGGTCGCCGCCGGATAGGGACGCGGGGGCGTCGCTTCGAGGGACGCCACAGATGACCGATAGCTCCACGGAGGCCGCGCCGCGCAAGGCGACGACGAAGGACGTGATCAAGGCGCTGGGTCGGGGCCGTGTCCTGATCACCCTGCTGCTGGGCTTTGGCTCGGGCCTGCCCTTCCTGCTGACGGGTGCGACGCTCAGCCTCTGGCTGGGAGAGGGCGATGTCACCCT
>CAYNNT010000002.1:29623-69808 GCA_964398675.1 uncultured Brevundimonas sp. | reverse complement strand
CAGCACCATCAGCAGACCGGCCAGGGCGACAAGCCAGACCAGCGAACGGATGAAGGGAAGGCCGAGGGCGTAGAGCGGCAGATAGATCAGCCGCCCGAAAAGATAGAGATGCGTGCCCCACAGGGTCAGGGGGCCGCCGTCCTTGCCAGCCACATGCGCCATAATCACGGCGGCGGCGAAGATCGGCAGGGTTTCGAACAGATTGGCCTGGGCGCGGAGCAGCCGGCCGGCCAGTTTCCCGGGCGGCGGCGTCTCGCCGTCGCGGGCCCCGGCGTTCCATTTGACGCCGAGTTCGGCCGTGCGGGCGCTGGCGGCCCAGAGGATCTGGACGATGGCGAGGATCAGCACAAAGGCCAGTACGATGAATTCAGGCGTCATATCCATGGCTTGAGCCTCCCCGCTCATCCCTGACGATAGTTTGGCGCCTCGCGCGTGATCATCACGTCATGGACGTGGCTCTCACGCAGGCCGGCGCCGGTGATGCGCACGAAGCGCGCGCGTTCCTGCAGGTCGGTGATGGTCGCCGCCCCGACATAGCCCATGGCGGCGCGCAGGCCGCCGACCATCTGGTGCAGCACCGGGGCGATGGGCCCCTTGTACGGCGTCTGGCCCTCGATGCCCTCGGGCACCAGCTTCTGGGTGTCTTCCACTTCCTTCTGGAAATAGCGGTCGGCCGAGCCGGCGCCCATGGCCCCGACTGAGCCCATGCCGCGGTACGACTTGTAGGACCGGCCCTGGTACAGGAAGACCTCGCCCGGACTTTCGTCCGTGCCGGCGAACATCGAACCCATCATGGCGCAGGAGGCCCCGGCCGCGATGGCCTTGGCCAGATCGCCCGAATATTTGATGCCGCCGTCGGCGATGACCGGCGCGCCGGACGCCTTCGCCGCGCGGGCGGCTTCCATGATGGCGGTCAGTTGAGGCACGCCGACGCCCGCCACGATGCGGGTGGTGCAGATGCTGCCCGGGCCGATGCCGACCTTCACGGCGTCGGCGCCGGCGTCGATCAGCGCGCGCGCCGCGTCATGGGTCGCGACATTGCCGGCGATGATCTGGATGCGGTTGGACTCGCGCTTGATCCGCTCGACCACGCGAGAGACCTGGATCGAATGGCCGTGGGCGGTGTCGATGACGACCACGTCCACGCCCGCCTCGGCCAGGGCCATGGCCCGCTCATAGCCCGCGTCGCCGACGGTGGAGGCGGCGCCGACCAGCAGCCGCCCTTGATCGTCCTTGGCGGCGTGGGGATGGGCCTGCGCCTTCTCGATGTCCTTCATCGTGATCAGGCCGGTGGCGCGGTAGGCCTCGTCCACGACAATGACCCGCTCGATCTTGCGGTCGCGCAGCAGGGCCCGCGCCTCGTCGCGTCCGGCGCCCTCGCGCACGGTGACCAGATCGCCCGTGGTCATCAGTTCGATGGCCTTGCGATTCGGGTCGGTGTCGAACCGCATGTCGCGGTTGGTCAGGATGCCGACCAGCTTGCCGGTTTTCGGATCGACGACCGGGAAGCCCGAGATCTTCCGCTTGGCCACGATGGCGCGGATTTCGCCGAGCGTCGTCTGCGGCGTGATGGTCACCGGATTGATGACCATGCCGCTTTCATAGCGTTTGACCTCCCGGACCATGTCCGCCTGTTCCTCGACCGTCATATTGCGGTGGAGGATGCCCAGACCGCCGGCCTGGGCCATGGCGATGGCCAGCCGGCTTTCGGTGACCGTGTCCATGGCGGACGAGGTCAGCGGGATGTTCAGCCTGATGTCGCGGGTGAGCTTCGTCGAGACATCCGCGTCTGCGGGCATGATCTCTGACGGGCCGGGTTCCAGCAAAACATCGTCGAAGGTGAGCCCTTCGCGTATCTCCATGAGGAGTCTCCGTTTTGCGGGCCGCGTATAACGTGTTGCAGCGCGGAACGGCAAGGCCCGCCCGGCCTTATCCTCACGATAAGAACAATTGGCTTGCCGGATGCGGCGCCTGACCCACATCTGGGGGGCCTATGGTCCATATGCTCATCAGCACCGCCCGCCGCCTCGCGCTCAAGATCGCGAGCTATGGCGTGATGCACCTGGTGGTCGCCATCCTGGTGGCCTTCGCCATCACGCGCGACTGGCGGGTGGCCCTGGCGGTCGGGGTGGTCGAGCCCTTCTTCCAGACCATCGCCTATTCGATCCACGACCGGGTCTGGCACCGGATCGAACGGCGGCGGATGCTGTCAAACCTCGAGGAAGCGTCCGAGGCCTTCACCGCCCGCCTGCAGATCATGGCCCCGGAGGAGCAGACCCGCGCCCACGGACACCACGGCCACAGCCACGCCCTGCCCCGCTCGCTGAGCCAGATCGCGCTCAAATCCGTCACCTACGGCCTGATGCATTTCGTGGTCGCCGTGACCGTCGCCTTCGCCCTGACGCAGAATTGGCGGGTGTCGCTGGCCATCGGCATCATCGAGCCGCTGGTTCAGACGGTCTTCTTCACCGTCCACGACCGGATCTGGAGCCGGATCGAGGCCCGCAAGGCGGCCCGGGCGGCGGAGATGGCCGCCGTCTAGGGGCTGAAATAGCCGGTCGTCGAGCAACCCGGCCGCACCGCTCCGGCCGTCGCCCGCCCGTCGACGCACAGGGCCGAGGTCAGACCCAGCCCGGCCGCCGCGTCTCCGTCGGCGGTCCAGACGATCCGGTCGCCGCGGACCCCGACCAGGGCGGCCCCGTTCATTCGCGCGAGATTCCGGCTCGCCTCTGCGCCCAGATTGACGACCAGCACGGCGTAGTCGGGATCCTGCTCATCGATGTACCTGCGCACCCCCGGATGACTCGACAGGAAGGCATTCAGCCCGCCCGGGAGCGGATCGCCGGGCTTCAGGGTCGCAAACAGCGCCGCGCCCTCAAGACGATTCATTTCCCGCTCCGCGTTGAGCCCCTTCAGTTGCCAGGCGAACGGCAGGAGGGCCAACCCCTGCAGCAGCCCGGCGTCGTCCCGGGCAGGCGGGGCGGGCGACGCGATGATCACGGCCGGCTCGCACAGGTGCGCCAGAACAGCGCCGTCCGGAGCCGCCAGGTCCCGCCGCCGTTCCAGAAACCCGCCGCCGTCCGAGAGGGGCAGCCGTCCGGGAGCCACGGACAGCCACGGATCCCGGTTCTCCTGCAGGACCCGTCGCGCCCGATCGCGCGAGCTCTCGCCGGACCGCTCCGGGGCGACTTCGGTCATGGGGGGATTGAGCACCGAGACCACGACGCCGTCGCGAGCCGCCACATAGACGGCGGCGACGCGGCGATACCGCATCGCGCTTCGGCTGCTGGCGAACAGCGGGATGCGGCTCTCCCGCAATTCGGTCAGCACCTCGGCCGGCACGAGGGCGACGTCGCACCTCAGCGGATGAGGCGCGGGCGGAACCAGTTCGGCGGCGGGATAGATGTCCAGCCGGCTTCCGTCTTCCACGATGGTGATGGCCGGGGCGGGGTCCCGGGTGGCTCCCAACCGGGAGGCTGCATCTGCCACAGTCTGCCCGATCAGCTCGGCAACCGGCGCGGCGGTCACGACGCCGGGCGTCTGCAAGGCGACGGCGAGGGCCAGCGCCGTCAGGCTCATCTGCGGTTCATCGCCACGAGAAACACCTCGGCGCTGTCCTTCCGGCTCGACTCCGGCTTGACGTATTTCACCGTCTCGAACTCCGCCCGCAGCCGCGCCAGCACCCCGCCGGCGTCGCCGCCCTGGAAATTCTTCGACACGAAATGCCCGCCCGGCTTCAGCGTGCGGATGGCGAAATCGGCGGCGATCTCGATCAGGGCGATGATCTTCAGGTGGTCGGTCTGACGATGGCCGACGGTGTTGTGAGCCATGTCGGACAGGACCAGATCGGGCGCGCCGCCCAGCAGGTCCATCATCTGCTGATCGACCCCCGGATGGGTGAAGTCGGCCTGGATCATGATCGCGCCCGGCACCGGTTCGACCGGCAGCAGATCGACGCCCACCACCGAGATCGCGCCCCGCTTGACCGCAACCTGGGCCCAGCCGCCGGGCGCGGCGCCGAGGTCAATGACCCGACAGCCGTGTTTGATCAGGTGAAACCGGTCGTCGATCTCCAGCAGTTTGAAGGCCGCGCGGCTGCGCCAGCCCTCGGCGCGGGCCCGCTCCGACCATTTGTCGGACAGCTGCCGTTTGATCCACTGCTGGCTGGACATCGACTTGGT
This sequence comes from uncultured Brevundimonas sp., assembly GCA_964398675.1. Lineage (GTDB taxonomy): Bacteria > Pseudomonadota > Alphaproteobacteria > Caulobacterales > Caulobacteraceae > Brevundimonas. Next base: position 65,627 of record CAYNNT010000002.1, on the reverse strand, counting down.
GTCCGCGGTCTTCATCTTGGTGCCCATGCCGCGGCCGGCGGCGGTGCCGCCCGAGGGCGGGCGCACCATCCGTCTGCGCTCAGCGGGCTTTTCTTCGTCAGTCATCGCATCCACATAGCCGTCAGCGGGTTTGCGGGCTATGGACCCGCGACAATTCACAAGGAGCGCGCCGATGGCCGACCAGACCCTGACCTTCACCCTCGACACCGGCGACGTCGTGATCAAGCTTCGCCCCGACCTGGCCCCCGGCCACGTCGCCCGCATCACCGAGCTGGCGAGCGAAGGCTTCTATGACGGTGTGGTCTTCCACCGCGTCATCGCCGGCTTCATGGCCCAGGGCGGCGACCCGACCGGCACCGGCACCTCGGGCTCGAAGAAGCCGAACCTGAAGGCCGAGTTCTCGAAAGAGCGCCACGCCCGCGGCGTCTGCTCCATGGCCCGCACTTCTGACCCCAACAGCGCCAACAGCCAGTTCTTCATCTGCCTGGACGACGCCTCCTTCCTCGACGGCCAGTACACCGTCTGGGGCGAGGTCATCGAAGGCATGGACCACGTCGACGCCCTGCCCAAGGGCGAGCCGCCGCGTTCGCCGGGCAAGATCGTCAAGGCGACGGTGAACTAGGCAAAAGGGCCGCTCGAAAGAGCGGCCCTTTCTGCGTTCGGCCCGGGTTCGTCGCGACTTATCGGCGGTCGAGTCGCTCGGCTATCTCTTCAGCTTCTGAAGCGCTGACCATATCGGACGCGCTCATCCCCCCGAACATGAGCTGGACGCTGAGCCACGGGCTGTCCTCCCAACCTTTGCGAGGGACATATTTTTGCGAGTGGCCTGTTTCATCGATTCTGAAAATGGATCTGGCCACGTCGGAAAACGGGGGCCACCGCGCGTAGTATTTCCACTCCATTGCGCCCCCGTTGGCTGACTACTCGATTTCCACCACCTCAACCCGGGCCCCGTTCAGCACCAGGGCGATCTCGCCGCGCTTGAGCTTGAGCGCATCCTCGCCGAACAGCTGACGGCGCCAGCCCTTGAGGGCGTCGATGTCGGCTTCGTCGTCGAGGGCGATCTTCTCGAGGTCGGCGACGTTGGCGATCAGCTTGGTCGCCACGCCGGCGTTGTCGCTCTTGGCCTTCAGTAGGACCTTCAGCAGTTCCACCACCGAAGGCGGCGCCGGCTGGTTGTGGGCCGGGCGGTCCAGCTTGGGCGCATGGGCCTCCGGATCCGCCAGCACCCGCTTCAGCTCGGCCGACAGCTCCAGCCCGAGCCGCGAGGCGCCGAATCCCTTGGGCACCGAGCGCAAGCGGTTGAAGGCGTCCGGGTCGGTCGGGGCCTGGGCGGCGATCTCGTCGATGGCCTCGTCCTTGAGGATGCGGCCGCGCGGCTGGTCGCGGTCCTGCGCCGTCCGCTCGCGCCAGACGGCGGTGGCGACGAAGGCGGCGAGGTATTTGGCCGACCATTTCTTGGGCTTCAGCCGCTTCCAGGCCTTCTCCGGATCGGTGTCATAGAGGGCCGGATCGGTCAGGTCCTCCATCTCGGCCATGACCCAGTCCAGACGGCCTTCCTTCTGCAGCCGGTCGCGCAGCTTGGGATACAGGGCGGCCAGATGGGTCACGTCGCCCAGGGCATAGACCAGCTGGGCCTCGGACAGCGGGCGGCGGGCCCAGTCGGTGAAACGGCTGCCCTTGTCGACTTCCTGGCGCAGCATCTGGCGCACCAGGGCCTCATAGGAGACCTGGTCGCCGAAGCCGGCGGCCATGGCGGCGACCTGGGTGTCGAACATCGGCTTGGGCATGGCGCCCAGTTTGACGAAGATTTCCGTGTCCTGACGCGCGGCGTGGAAGACCTTGATGATCTTCGGGTCGCGCAACAGGTCGAGGAAGGGCTCCAGGTCCAGGCCCTCGGCCATCGGGTCGATGATGGCGGCGTCCGTGGCCGACGCCGCCTGGATCAGGCACAGGCGCGGCCAATAGGTCGTCTCCCGCATGAACTCGGTGTCGACGGTGATGAAGGGCTGGTCGGCCAGACGTTCGCAGAATGCGCGAAGCGCCTCGGTGGTGGTGATCGGCGTCATTCGGATGCTATAGCCCCGCGCGATGCGGTTGTGGCAAGAGCCGCCGCAGAAATCCGCCCACTGATTCAGGCCCGTGACCGATGAGCGACACCCCCGACCCGCTTCGCAATGGGCTGACCTACGCCGATGCGGGGGTGGATATCGACGCCGGCGAGATGCTGGTGGACGCCATCAAGCCGCTGGCGAAGTCGACCCGCCGGCCCGGCGCGGAGGCTTCGCTGGGGGGATTCGGGGCCCTGTTCGACCTCAAGGCCGCCGGGTTCGAGGATCCGCTGATCGTCGCCACCACCGACGGCGTCGGCACCAAGCTGAAGATCGCCATCGAAACCGGACGGCATGACGGCGTCGGAATCGATCTGGTCGCCATGTGCGTCAACGACCTGCTCGCCCAGGGCGCCGAGCCCCTGCTGTTCCTCGACTATTACGCGACCGGCAAGCTCGAGATCGACGCCGCCAAGCGCGTCGTGGCCGGTATCGCCGAAGGCTGCCGTCAGGCCGGCTGCGCCCTCGTCGGCGGCGAGACCGCGGAAATGCCCGGCATGTACGCGGGCGGCGACTATGATCTCGCGGGCTTTTCGCTGGGCGCGGTCGAACGCGGCCACGCCCTGCCCTGGCTCGACCGTCAGGCCGCCGGGGACCTCATCATCGGCCTCGGCTCCTCGGGCCCGCACTCGAACGGCTATTCGCTGATCCGCAAGGTGGTCGAAAAATCCGGCCTGGCCTGGGGCGATGACGCCCCCTTCGCCCGCGACCGGACCCTGGCGCAGGCGCTGATGGAGCCCACGCGCATCTATGTGAAGCCGGTCCTGCCCCTGATGAAGGCCGGACTGATCAAGGGCGCCGCGCATATCACCGGCGGCGGCCTGATCGAAAACCCGCCGCGCTGCATCGCCGAGGGTCTCCAGGCTTCATTCGACTGGAACGCCTGGCCGATGCCGCACGTCTTCCAGTGGCTGGGCGAGACCGGCGGAATTTCGGATCATGAACTGCGCCGCACCTTCAACTGCGGCGTCGGCTTCATCCTGATCGTCTCGCCCGAGAACGCCGAGCCGGTTCTGGAAGGCCTGCTGAACGCGGGCGAGGTCGCCTTCATCTGCGGGCAGCTTGAGGCCGCCTAGAACATTTTTGCTTCAGGTCGAATCGACCTGAAGCAAAAAAATGGTCCAGCATAATACTGGAGCGAAATCTGAGCCTCGGCGGACTACGTCCACCAAGACCGATTTCGCTCTAGTAGCCTTCGGCGTCGAGGCTGCTGAACGTCACGCGCACCAGGGCCGCGGCGCCCGGGTTCTGCCGTAGCGACACGGTGACCCCGCCCTTCGTCCAGATGGGACGGTTGGCCGGCAGACCCGCCTCGGCGGTGAAACCCTGGTCACGTATGACCGGCAGAATGGAGGCCTTCGCCCCGTCGAAACCACCGCGTCGCGCCTGGATGACGCAGACCCTGTTGAGATTGCCGTCGGCGATGCTGCCCTCGGTCGTCAGACGCAACAACCAGGCCTGATCATCGCTCTGGAAGGTGCGGGTGTCCGCCTCCGGCGCCGGCGTCTCGACAAAGCCGAGGAACTCAAGGGCAACCGTATCGCTGGTCTCGCCCGTCACATAGGGCAGGCAGACGTCGGTCAGGATGCTGCGCGTCATGTCGGTGGGCGGCGCTGCGGTCGTGACCAGCGTGGCGGCGAGGGCAAGGGCGAGCATGGGCGAAACTCCGGGGCGACCGCCACACTGTTTCCGAGGCCGTCGCCGAGCGCAAGCGTCAGCCGCGCCGGCGGGCGTTGACCCGGCCCGACCCGCCCGGCAAGGTCCGCGCCTTCCGTAATCCGTGAGGTCGCCGATGCGCGCGCTGTCTATCGCCCTGGCCGGAGCGTTGCTGGCTTCGGTCCCCGCCGCGGCCCAGACGCTCGAGGAACAGGCGCTGTTGCACCAGCTGGCCGCCGATGTCCGGCCCGAGCGGATGCGCGCCGACATCGAGGCGCTCGTCGGCTTCGGCACCCGTCACACCATGTCCGGGACCGCCTCCGACACGCGCGGCATCGGCGCTGCGCGCCGTTGGGCCCAGGCGCAGTTCGAGGCGATGAGCCGCGACTGCGGTGGTTGCCTGACCGTGGTGACGCCCTCCGACACCGTCACCGCCGCCCGGGTGCCGACGCCGACGGAGGTGGTCGACATCGTCGCCATCCAGCGCGGCACGGGAGACCCCAACCGCGTCATCATCATTTCGGGCCATATCGATTCCCGCGTCAGCGATGTGATGAATTTCACCTCCGACGCCCCCGGCGCCAATGACGACGCCTCGGGCGTCGCAGCCGTGCTGGAAGCCGCCCGCGTCCTGTCGAAGCACCGGTTCGAGGCCACCCTGGTGTTCGCCGCCCTGTCCGGCGAGGAACAGGGCCTGCTGGGCGGCAAGATCCTGGCCGACTACGCCCAGGCGCAGGGCTGGCGGGTCGAGGCCAATCTGAACAACGACATCGTCGGCAATTCCGAAGGCCAGTCCGGTGTGCGGGACACCACGCGCGTCCGCGTCTTCTCCGAAGGCACCAAGACCGTCGAGACCGAGGCCCAGGAAGAGCGCCGGCGCTACAACGGCGGCGAGGTCGATTCCTCGTCCCGCAACCTGGCGCGCTTCGTCGACGGCCTGGCCGATCGGTACCTGGCCAATTTCGACGTCGAGATGATCTATCGGACCGACCGCTATGGCCGCGGCGGCGATCAGGTCGAGATGCTGCGCCGCGGCTTCCCCGCCGTCCGCATCTCCGAAGGCGCCGAGAACTACGACCGCCAGCATCAGGACCTGCGCACCGAGAACGGCGTCGAGTACGGCGACACGATCGAAGGCGTGGACTTCGACTATCTGGGTCAGGTCGCCCGGCTGAACATCGTCGCCATGGCCGCTCTGGCCAATGCCCCCGCCAGCCCGCTGGGCGTGACCATCGAGGGTGCGGTCAAGCCTGACACGACGGTGAAATGGCAGGCCGTGCCCGGCGCCGCCGGCTATCGCGTGTGGTGGCGCTCCACCACCTCGCCGCAATGGACTCACAGCCGCTGGGCCGGAACGGCCACCGAACTGGTCCTGCCCGGCATCGTCATCGACGACTTCTTCTTCGGCGTCTCGGCCGTGTCCGACGACGGCTACGAGAGCCCGGTGGTCTTCCCGGGCCCGGCGGGTTCCTTCGTTTCGGTCGGCGATCCGGCCCCTCGCCCGGCGCAATGACGGCTCGCAAACGGGTCGCCGTCCTGATCTCCGGCGCCGGCTCGAACATGGCCGCCCTGATCGACGCGGCCGGCCAGCCCGGCGCGCCGTTTGAGGTGGTCCTCGTCCTGTCGAACAAGGCCGAGGCCGGCGGACTGGCGGTGGCGGAGGCCAAGGGCGTCCCGACCGACGTCATCGACCACGCCGCCTTCGGCAAGGACCGGGCGGCGCACGAGCAGGCGATACAGGCCGTACTGGAAGCCCACGGCGTCGAGGTCGTCGCCCTGGCCGGCTATATGCGCCTGCTGACGCCCTTCCTCGTCGGCCGATGGGCCGGGCGAATGCTGAACATCCACCCCAGTCTGCTGCCGAAATATCCGGGTCTGGACACCCACGCCCGCGCCATCGCCGCGGGCGACACCGAGGCCGGCTGCACCGTGCATCTGGTCACCGAGGGCGTCGATGAGGGTCCGGTGCTGGGCCAGGCTCGCGTACCGGTGCTTGATGACGACACGCACGCCTCGCTGGCGCAGCGTGTGCTGACAGCCGAGCACACGCTCTATCCGCAGGCCCTCGCCGCCTTCTGCCGGACGCCAGATTAGAAGTTCGTAATCTCACGCAATTTCCAGCGACAGCCGCGTAAGCGTGAGGCAGCGTGCCGCCGAAATTCAAACGGGGGCTTTCATGCTCAAATCCAAACTCATGGCCTGCGCCGCCGGCGTGGCCCTTCTGTTCGCCGCCGGCGCGGCTGTCGCCCAGACAGCGCCGCGGATCGTGGAAATTCCATCCACCGACCAGGCCCAGATCGGCGCCTTCGGCCTCGACACCGCCGGCATGGACACCTCCATCCGTCCCGGCGCCGACTTCAACCGCTACGCCAGCGGGACCTATCTGGCCAACACGCCGATCCCCGACGACAAGGCGTCGTTCGGCGTGTTCGACATGCTCTACGAGGGATCGCAGGACAATCTGAAGACCCTGATCGAGGAGAGCGCCGCCAATCCGGGGGCCAGCCCCGACGCGGCCCGGATCGGCGCCTTCTACGGCAGCTTCATGGATGAAGCGACGGTCGAGCGGCTCGGCGCGAGCCCGCTGCAGTCAGACCTGGCCGAGGTCCGCGCCGCCGACACCCGCGAGGAAATCGCCGCCCTGATGGGCCGCACCCAGGGCGGTTTCGGCTCCAGCCTGTTCGGCGTCTATATCGCCGAAGACCTGAAGCAGCCCGATCTGCACAGCGCCTTTATCGTCCAGGGCGGCCTCGGCATGCCGGACCGTGACTACTATCTGGAAGAGTCCTTCTCCGCCCAGCGGGAGGCCTACCGCGTCTATGTGGTCAAGGCGCTGCAGCTGGCGGGCTGGCCCGCGCCTGAACAGGCCGCGACCGACATCATCGCCTTCGAGACGCGGATCGCCGAACAGCACTGGACCCAGGTCCAGAACCGCGACATCGAGGCCGGCTACAAGCCGACCACCGTCGCCGACCTGACCACCCAGGCGCCCGGTTTCGACTGGGCGGCCTGGGCCGGGGCCGCGGGCATCGCGGGCGCGAACCGCCTCGTCAGCGCCAACGACACCGCCTTCCCGGGCATGGCGCGGGTCTTCTCCGAAACGCCGGTCGAGACGCTGCAGTCCTGGCAGGCCTTCCACATCATCGACCAGGCCTCGCCCTATCTGTCGCAGGCCTTCGTCGACGCGCGCTTCGACTTCTACGGCAAGGCGCTGAACGGCCAGCCGGAGAACCGGCCCCGTTGGAAGCGCGGCGTGTCGCTTGTCGACGGCTCGCTCGGCGAGGTGCTCGGACGTGAATACGTCGCGCGCCACTTCCCCGCCGAGTCCAAGGCCCAGATGGAGGCCCTCGTCGCCAACCTGCGCCGCGCCATGACCGCGCGCATTGAGGCGCTCGACTGGATGAGCCCGGAAACCCGCCAGCAGGCGCTCTACAAGATGAGCCGCTTCGGCGTGAAGATCGGCTATCCCGACCAATGGCGCAGCTACGACGGCCTGCGGCTGGTCGAGGGCGACCTGTACGGCAATGTCGAGCGCTCGTCGGCGTTCGAATGGGCCTACAGCGTCGCCAAGGTCAACCAGCCGGTCGATCCGCTGGAGTGGGGCATGACGCCCCAGACCGTGAACGCCTACTACAACCCGCCGCGCAACGAGATCGTCTTCCCGGCCGCCATCCTGCAGGCGCCCTTCTTCGATCCCAACGCTGATCCGGCCATCAACTACGGCGGCATCGGCGCGGTCATCGGCCACGAGATCACCCACGGCTTCGACGACCAGGGCCGCAAGGTCGACGGCGACGGCGTGCTGCGCGACTGGTGGACGGCCGAGGACGCCGCCAAATTCGAGGAGCGCGCCCGCGTGCTCGGCGCCCAGTATTCGGCCCTCAGCCCGTTCGAGGGGACCAATGTCAACGGCGACCTGACCATGGGCGAGAACATCGCCGACCTCGGCGGCCTGCTGCTGGCGCTGGACGCCTACCACCTGTCGCTGAACGGGGCCGAGGCGCCGGTGATCAACGGCCTGACCGGCGACCAGCGCGTCTTCCTCGGCTGGGCCCAGGTCTGGCGCGAGAACTCCCGGGACGAGGCCCTGCGCCAGCAGGTCACCGTCGATCCGCACGCGCCGGCCCAGTACCGGGCCGCGGTGCCGCCGCGCAATATCGACGCCTGGTATGCCGCATTCGGCGTCCAGCCGGGCGACGAACAATACCTCGCACCCGAGGCCCGCGCCCGCATCTGGTAGGCACAGACCGCAAGAAAACGACGACGGCCCCGGCGAGCGATCGCCGGGGCCGTTTTCGTTCAGGCCCGCGCCGCCCGCGCCTCCGCCCCGCCCACCAGCACGGCGAGGATCGCCACGACCCCGAACGCCGGCCACAGGGCCAGGACGTCGAAGCGCAGGAAGCTGACCGCCCCGATGGCGCCGCCGGTGGCCAGCCCGAGCCACAACATCAGGAACGGGATCCAGTCCCAGCGCGCGCCGCCGTGCAGGGCGGTGGCGATCCGCTGGCCCATCCGCACCAGCGTCCCGGTCATATAGGTCAGGCCGACTCCCACATCGCCCTGGCGCTGGAACACGGCGTTCTCGACGCCCATGGCCATGACCACCGCCACCATGCCCCACTCACGCCAGCCGGCGGTGCACAGGCCCGCGCCGATCAGCAGCAGGACCGCCTCGACCGCGAGCACGGCGGACCGCCGCTCCTCGCCAAAGCGCCGCGCGACCGTCGCGCCCCCGACCACCCCGACCACGAACAGGGCGATCAGCCCGAAGGCGATCGACGCCTGGTCCCACTCCCCGAGGGCCAGACCGACGCCCAGCCGTGTGGAATTGCCGCTCATGAAGGAGACGAAGAAGCCGCCCAGGGTCATGAAGCCCACGGCGTCGACATAGCCGGCCAGGGCCGACAGGGTCGCGGCCAGCATCACGCCCCTGCGGCTGTAGTCCTTCACGGCGATTCCCCGATGAAGCCCCAGCCTGACACGAAAACGGCCGGATCGTCACCGATCCGGCCGCTGTCAGTCGATTGGGCGTGGAGCCCTAGCCGACGATCTGGTCGTCCGTGAAGAACTGGGCGATCTCGATGCCGGCGTTCTCGAGGCTGTCCGAACCGTGGACCGAGTTCTCGCCGATCGACAGCGCGAACAGCTTGCGGATCGTGCCGTCAGCGGCGTCCTTCGGGTTGGTGGCGCCCATGACTTCGCGATAGGCGGCGACGGCGTTCGGGCCTTCCAGCACCTGAACGACGACCGGCTCGGCGGTCATCTGGCCGACCAGCTCGCCGTAGAACGGGCGCTCGGCGTGGACTTCGTAGAATTTCTTCGCTTGCGCGTCGGTCAGTTTGACGCGGCGCTGGGCCACGATGCGCAGGCCGGCGCCCTCGATCACGGCGTTGATCGCGCCGGTCAGGTTGCGGCGCGTGGCGTCGGGCTTGATGATCGAGAAGGTGCGTTCGGTCATGGGAGTGACTTCTTGTTGGGAGATTGAAGGTCGCGGGCTTATAGCGGCGCCCTCCCCGGTTTCCAACCGCCACACAATTTTGCCTCTTTCGCGCGCCGCAAGGCGGTTCGATGCGTCAGCGGCCGCCCGAGATTGCGACCGACCATGCTCCAGATCACCGACCTGACCTTCAACGCCTGGGGCCGCAAATTCCTCGAGGACGCCTCCGTCTCCCTGCCCCCCGGCGCCAAGGTCGGTCTGGTCGGCCGCAACGGCATCGGCAAATCGACCCTGTTCAAGCTGATCCTCGGCGAACTGGCCGCCGGCGGCGACGAGATCAGCCTGCCCAAGACGGCCCGGATCGGCTCGGTCGACCAGGAACACCCCGCCACATCGGTCAGCGTGCTTGAGACCATCCTTGAGGCCGATGAGGAACGCCACAGCCTGCTGGGTCGGCTCGAGACCGCCGAACCCGAGGAGATGGGCGAGATCTGGACCCGGCTGATTGAGATCGACGCCGACGCCGCCCCCGCGCGCGCGGCCGAAATCCTCGTCGGCCTCGGCTTCGACCATGACAACCAGCAGCGGCCGATGTCGGAATTCTCCGGCGGCTGGCGCATGCGCGTGGCCCTGGCGGCGGCCCTGTTCGCCGAGCCGGACATGCTGCTGCTCGACGAACCGACCAACTACCTCGACCTTGAAGGCGCCCTGTGGCTCGAGGCCCGGCTCAAGAAATACCCGCACACGGCCCTGATCATCTCCCACGACCGCGAGATGCTGAACGAGGTCTGCACCCACATCCTGCACCTCGCGAACCGCAATCTGACCCTCTACACGGGCAACTACGACCAGTTCGAAAAGGCCCGCGCCGAGAAGGCCCGGCTGCAGCTGTCGGCCAAGGCCAAGCAGGACGCCGAGCGCGCCCACCTCCAGGCCTTCGTCGATCGCTTCAAGGCCAAGGCCTCCAAGGCCGCCCAGGCCCAGTCGCGCATGAAGCGTCTGGCCAAGATGCAGCCGGTGGCCACGACCATCGAGGAGCGCGTCGCCCCCTTCATCCTGCCCTCCCCGCCGCGCCCGCTGGCGCCGCCCCTGATCCGGCTGGAACGGGCCAATGTCGGCTATGAGACCGGCAAGCCGATCCTGCGGAACCTGAACCTGCGCATGGACCTGGACGACCGCATCGGCCTGCTCGGCGTCAACGGGGCCGGCAAGTCGACATTCGCCAAGATGATCGCCGGCGCCCTGAACGTCTCCGACGGCGAACTGCACCGCGACCGCAAGATGCGGGTGGGCTGGTTCCACCAGCACCAGATCGAGGCCATGGACCCGACGGACACGCCGCTGGAGATCATCCGCCGCGCCATGCCCGAGGCCTCGGAAAGCAGCCGCCGCTCGAAACTGGCCCAATGGGGTCTGGGCTATGAAAAGCAGGAAACCACCGTCGCCAGCCTGTCCGGCGGCGAACGCGCCCGCCTGCTGCTCAACCAGGTGGCCATGGACGCGCCCCACGTCCTGATCCTCGACGAACCGACCAACCACCTCGACATCGACAGCCGTCGGGCCCTGCTCGATGCGCTCAATGAGTACTCCGGCGCCGTCATCCTGATCACCCACGACCGCTCGCTGATGGAGATGGTCGCCGACCGCCTGTGGCTGGCCGCCGACGGCACGGTGAAGCCGTTCGAGGGCGACATGGACGACTACGCCAAATTCGTCCTCGACCGCGCCAAGGCCGCCGCCGTCAAACCGAGCCAGATCAAGGACGAGGCGGTCGCCGCCGCCGCGCCCGCATCGAACAACAAGAGCAAGAAGAACGAAAAGAAATCAGGCCCTTCACCCTCGACCCTGCGCCACGCGGTCAAGAAGGCCGAAGAGCGGATGGCCCAGCTGACCGCCGAGATCGCCCGTATCGACGACGACATGGCCAACGCCTCAGTCAGCAACCCCAAGGCGCTGGAAGGCCTGACCCGCGCCCGCGCCAAGACCCAGTCCGACCTCGACGCGGCGGAAGCGGCCTGGGTGGCGGCGGAGGAAGCCCTGGCGGAGGTCAGCTGAGATGAAGCCGATCCAGTTCAGCCGCGAGGAAACCGCCGACATCACCGCCAGGCTGCGGGCCTGGTTCCGCGACGAACTGGAAACCGACCTCGCCGCCCTGCCTGCGGAGATGCTGCTGGACTTCCTCAGCCGGGAAATCGGACCGTTCTTCTACAACCGCGCCCTCTATGACGCCCAGGCGGTGGTGGCGAAGAAGGCCGAGGATATTGGCGAAGCCCTCGCCGGTCTGGAGCGCAGCTAGGCGCGGATCACAGTTCGCTACTTCCGGATGACGGAAAGCGGCATACTTGCGAATCCCATGCCCATCCGCCGCCTCCCCCCTGAAACCGTCAATCGCATCGCCGCCGGCGAGGTGGTCGAACGTCCGGCCAGCGCCATCAAGGAACTGGTCGAGAACGCGCTCGACGCGGGCGCGACCCGCATCGAGGTCCAGGCCGACGGCGGCGGGCTGACACGCATTCTGATCGCCGACGACGGGCACGGCATGGCCGCCGACCAGCTGGCCCTCGCGGTCGAGCGCCACGCCACCTCCAAGCTGGAGGCGGACGACGCCGGCGATGTCGACCTGCTGCGTATCTCGACCCTCGGCTTTCGCGGCGAAGCCCTGCCCTCGATCGGCTCGGTGGCGCGGCTGACCATCACCAGCCGACCGCGGGAGGGCGGCGAGGCCCACCAGATCACCGTTGAGGGCGGCGACCAGCGCCCGGTGGCTCCCGCCGGCTTCCCCGGCCCGCACGGCGCCCGGGTCGAGGTCCGCGACCTGTTCTACGCCACCCCAGCCCGCCTGAAATTCATGAAGTCGGAGCGGTCCGAGGCCATGGCCATCTCGGAAGAGATCAAGCGTCAGGCCATGGCGCATGAAGCCGTCGCCTTCACCCTCGACCTCGACGGCAAGACCACCCTGCGGCTGCCCGCCGAACATCCCGGCGACGTCGGACGGCTGAAGCGGCTGGCGGCGCTGCTGGGCCGCGATTTCGAGGCCAATGCCCTGCTGATCGACCAGGCCCGGGACAACGTCCGCCTGACCGGCTACGCGGGCCTGCCGACCTACTCCAGAGGCAACGCCGGCCACCAGTATCTGTTCGTCAACGGGCGGCCGGTGAAGGACCGGCTGCTGCAGGGGGCGCTGCGCGGGGCCTATGCCGACTTCCTCGCCCGCGACCGGCATCCGGCGGCGGTGCTCTTCCTCGAGATCGACCCGCTCTACGTCGATGTGAACGTCCATCCGGCCAAGGCCGAGGTGCGGTTCCGCGATCCGGCGCTGGTGCGCGGCCTGATCGTCGGCGCCCTGCGCCACGCCCTCGCCGCCGCCGGACACCGGGCCTCGACGACCGTGGCGGCGGATGCGCTGGCGGGGTTCACACCGCATACGGGTGTCGCTTCCGGTCCTGCGTGGAGCCCCTCTTCGCCCTCCGCCCGGGGCTGGAGCGGCTGGCAGGGCTGGGCGGCGCCGGCGAGCGCCCACGCCCAGGTCATTCCCGGCCTCAACGAACGCTCCGCGCGCGTCGAACCCGGCTACGCGCCTGCGTCGAGCGACGGCTGGCCCGCCGACGCCGCCCCGGCCCCGGCCGACCTGATCGACTATCCCCTCGGCGCGGCCCGCGCCCAACTGCACGGCACCTATATCGTCGCCCAGACCCGCGACGGCCTCGTCGTCGTCGATCAGCACGCCGCCCACGAACGGCTCGTCTATGAGCGGATGAAGGTCCAGATGGCCCGCGGCTCGGTCACGCGTCAGGCCCTTCTGACCCCCGAAGTGGTCGAGCTCGATCCCGCCGAGGCCGAGCGCGTCTCGGCCCGCGCCGGGGAACTGGCGGAACTGGGGCTGATCGTGGAGCCATTCGGCGTCGGCGCGGTCCTGGTCCGCGAGACGCCGGCCCTGCTCGGCGACACCGACGTCCAGGGCCTGATCCGCGACATCGCCGACGATCTGGCCGAGCACGGCGCGGCCCTCGCTCTAAGCGAACGTCTGGGCGAGGTGTGCGGCACCATGGCCTGCCACGGGTCGGTGCGTGCGGGCCGCGTCCTCTCGGCGCCGGAGATGAACGCCCTGCTGCGCGAAATGGAAGCCACGCCCCACTCCGGCCAGTGCAACCACGGCCGCCCGACCTATGTCGAACTGAAGCTGGCGGACCTCGAAAAGCTGTTCGGCCGGCGCTAGTCCTTCGCCGGAATGCACATCTCGACGACCGTCTCCACCGGGCGGTCGCGCAGGTCGGCGAGGATCCTCTCCCGATCCGGCGATCCCAGAACGACCCAGGCCAGGGCGGCCGACTGCACCAGGACGACGACGGACAGCAGGCCCATCAGCGCAGGTCCGAGCCCCGATTTCCTCGTCGACATGCCCGCCACCCACTTTTCAGTGACCACTGTTCTGCAGGGACATGGCGCGACCCTCAATCGGAAAATGGGAAACAGGCATTTCAGCCATCTCGAGGGTCCGAAGCGTGACAAGACCGCCTCAGTTCGCTAGCTCGTCATTTCCACACGGCAGGAAGCCTATGTCCGGGATTGCGCGAAAGGCCTGAGGCCTCTCACTGCGCTGAGAAGAGCCTCTGAACCGCACGTTGGCGTGATTGCGCCGGCGCGACCTTTCACGCCTTTTCGGACAACTCAAATGAACATCTCCCGAGCGGAGCAGCGCACGCTGCACGCCCTGGCGCAGGGCGGCGCGATCGTCCTCGAACGCGACCCCGACGGCCGCATCCTGCGCGCCGACTGCTTCACCCGTGACGGCTTCCTGCTGACCGACTGCAATCTGTCGGTCTGGAAGAAGTTGAAAACCAAGGGGCTCATCGCCTCGATCAACGGCGGCCCCTACCGGGTCAACCGCGACGGGCTGGCGCGCATGCGCAGCCAGCTCGACAACCGGGTCTCAGCCCGCCGGTGGTGAGACCCTGAGGAAAAGGACGCGCGCGGCGCCATAGTCGCGCGCGTCCAACCGCTCATAGCCGGGGGTATCGATCTCGGGCTCGTCAGAGCCCCGCTCGAACACCACGATTGCGCCGGGCTTCAGCCAGTTGCCTTCCAGCAGCCGCAGCAGCGTCTGTTCGCCCAGCCCCTTGCGGTACGGGGGATCGAGGAAGGCCATGTCGAAGGCCTCGCCGTCGGAACCGGGACGCGGCCCGAGGTCCGTTGCGCTGCGCCGGTGCACCCGGGTGCGACCCATCACGCCATAGGCGTCTGCGTTCTCGCGAATGGCGCCGCGGGCCTCGTCATCGGTTTCGACGAACAGGGCGAAGGCCGCGCCGCGGCTGATGGCCTCGAACCCGAGCGCGCCCGAGCCGGCGTACAGGTCCATGATCCGCATGCCGTCCAGCGGTTCGGCCCAGGCGGCATGCTCCAGCACATTGAACATGGCCTGACGCGCGCGGTCGGAGGTCGGGCGCGTGCCCTGCCCCTCCGGCGCGACAATGGCCCGGCCCTTCAGGCTTCCGGCGACGATCCTCATGCGGAGACGGCGCGTCCGAAGCGACGGTTCGCCACGATGCGGAAGGCGATCACGGCCGCCAGCGCTACGGCGAACAGCGCGACGACCCCGAGCCCGACCTGCCCATAGAGAAAGCCGATGAACAGCAAGGTCACACCGCTGCACAGACCTGGCATGAACGACTGCATCACGAAGGCCGAAAGCCGCATCATCCAGTGCTGCCTGGGTCGGATAGCGTCGGCGATGAAGGCCGCATGACCATAGACCAGCCCTTGCATCAGGCCGATGGTCGACACCAGAGACAGGTAGATCACCACGGCCTCGCCGCGCGGTCCGTTGACGTAGAGAAGTTGGGTCGCGAACGGTATCAGCGCGATGCCGGCCAAGAGGCCGAGGTTCCACACAAACACGCCGCTGGTGAAACGCGTCATCCTCAGGAAGGCCCGGCGGTGCGCATTCCACAGCACGCCGATCACCGCGAAACTGATGACAAACGCGCCGAACATCGGCCAGCCGTCGCGGACCAGACCTGCGAAAGTCCCATCCCAGCCATGAGGAATATGCAGTTCGATGGACAGCAGGGTGATGGCGATGGCGAACACGCCGTCCGAGAAGAACAGCAGCCGGTCAAGGCTGGGGTCGCCCTTGTGGGCCAACGCTTCGTGGCTGTGATCGGTCATGGTCTCCACTCCCGTTCAATACGGTGCTTGATGCGGCCGCGCAGGATACGCATTCCGAGGACGATCACCCCGATCCCGCCCAGCGACCAGGGGGGAAGGCGCTGGGCGACGACCAGACCCGCGACCGGCATGACCAACGGCAGGACCAGCAGCACCGCCAACACCTGCAGCCGAACCGCTCGAGGCGGCTCGCGCCGGAACAGCGAAGGCCGGACGAAGGCGACATAGCTCCACAACAGGGCATTCGACAGACCGATCAGGGTGAGCAGGCCGACATAGACGAGGAAGCCGCCGCCCCGCGGGCCGCCGGTGTAGACAAGGTTGGTCGCCACCGGAACGAGCGTGATCCAGCCCAACAGCAGAAGATTCAGGATCGTGAGCGGCAGGTCGGCGCTGCGAAACCGGCCGAACGTCCGTCGATGGCTGATCCAGAAGGCGCCGATGGCGATGAAGCTGAACAGGAAGGCCAGCGCCGGCCGCCACATGCCCGACCACAGGCCCGACAGCGAATGGTCCCAGTCCTCCGGCGGCCGCAGCTCCAGCGCCAGCAGGGTGATGGCGATGGCGAACACGCCGTCGGACAGCATGATGAGCCGTTCGAGCGCATAGTCGCGTTCGGCGCCCCTGTCCTCAAGCAGTTCCATCGACATGGCGGTATCCCCCGCCACCTAGATCAGGCGGTTCGGGCGTCGCCGTCAACCAGAGGCGGTCAGCGCGGCTTGCGCGGCGCGCCGGGTCGGCCGCCCGGAGGATTGCTGCGCGAACCGCCCCCGCGTGGCTTGAACGGCGCACCGGCGGCATCGCTTCGTCCCGCTCCGCCCTCACGCGGTTTGAACGGCCGCTTGGCGCCGTCGCCGCCCGCAGAAGACTTGCCACCGAAACTGCGCGGCTTGTCGATGAACTGGTCCTCGCGCGGCTTGAACACCCGCTTGGGCCGCTCGCCCGCCGCCTCGGCGCCTTCTGGCCGGGCGCGGGGGGTGAAGCTCTTCTTGGGATGCTCGAATTTCGGCGCGGCCTTGGCCCAGCCGGGCTTTTTCTGCGGACGGGCGGCGCGGTCGGCGGCGGCGTCAGCGGCGGCCCCGGCGGCGCGGACGCGGCTGGGCTTGCGCGACGGATCGGAAATCGCTGACCCGGAGGCGCCCTTCCTGATCGGCGCAGAGGTGCGGCGACCCGGAATCGGCGCGGGGGTGGAGACGGTGTTGCCGGTCGGCAGGTTTTCGGGCCGGATATGGTCCGCCAGCATCTCGCGGATCACGCGGGGCCCCACCTCCTCGACCGATCCCACCGGCAGGGTGCCCAGCTGGAACGGTCCATAGGCGAGCCGGATCAGCCGGTTCACGGTCAGGCCGAGGTGCTCGAGGACCTTGCGGACCTCCCGGTTCTTGCCCTCGGTGATCGAGACGCTGATCCAGAGGTTGGCGGGCGCATTGCCCTCGCTCTCCTTGGCCTTGTCCAGCGTCGCCTCAATTGGACCGTAGTGGATGCCGTCGACGGTGACGCCGTCCTTGAGCGAATCGAGCTGCAGCTGGCTGACCCGGCCGCGGGCGCGGGCGCGGTACTGACGCACCAGTTCGGTCGAGGGCAGTTCCAGGGCCCGGCTGAGCTCGCCGTCATTGGTCAGCAGCAGCAGGCCCTCGGTGTTGAGGTCGAGTCGGCCCACCGACAGCACCCGCGGCAGGCCGCTGGGCAGGGCGTCGAAGACGGTCGGCCGTCCGGCCGGATCGGTGTGGGACGTCAGCAGGCCGGCCGGCTTGTGATAGCGCCACACCCGGGTCGCCTCGGCCGAGCCGATCGGCTTGCCGTCGACGGTGATGACGTCGTCGCGCGTCACCAGCACGGCGGGCGTGTCGAGGATCTTGCCGTTCACGGCAACCTTGCCGAGGCCGATCAGCCGTTCGACCTCACGGCGCGAGGCGATGCCAGCCCGGGCCATGACCTTGGCGATCCGCTCGCTGCGCCGGGGCGCCTCATCAGCCTTCGGACCGGGCTTGCCGTCCTTTGAGAACGGCTTGCCGCCGGGCTTTCCGCCCGGTTTGCCAAAAGGCTTGCCGCCCTTGGGCGGGCCGCGATCGTCGCTGCTCTCGACGCGCTTGACGTAGGGTTTGCGGGGGCCGTCGCGGCTGTCGTCTTGACGCGGGCGCGGCTTCTTGTCGTTGTCTCGGGGATGGCTGGCCATGATGAGCGGTTCATGCACATGGCCTTGGCGTGTGCGCAAGCGGCGGCGGACGCGGGAGAGACTCCCGTGGGCTGCGTGATCGTCGATGAATCGACCGGAGACGTCGTCGCAGAGGGCATGAACGGCCCTATCGGCGCCCATGACCCCACGGCCCATGCCGAGATCGTCGCCCTGCGCGCCGCGGCCGCAAGGCTCGGGAATTATCGCCTCACCGGCCTGACCCTCTATGTGACGCTCGAGCCGTGCGCCATGTGCGCGGGGGCCATCAGCCACGCCCGCATCGGCCGGGTGGTCTGGGGCGCGGACGACGCCAAGGGCGGCGCCGTGGCGCACGGACCCCGATTTTTCGACCAGCCCACCTGTCACTGGAAACCCGCGTTCGAAGGCGGCGTCCTGGCCGCGGAGGGCGGAGACCTGCTGCGCGCCTTCTTCCGCGCCCGGCGCAAGGGAACAGCGGCGACCGATGCACGTTAAGCCGCGGGGCCCTACAGCGCCGCTTGTTCGAGAGTCCGCATGAAGCCCCTGACCGCTGCCGCCGCCATGGTCCTGACCTGTATCGCGACCTCTGCCTGCGGCCAGAAGCCGGCCGAAGCGCCGACCGACGGCGATTCCGTGCGCGAGCGGGCGCAGGAGGCCCAGACCGCGCGTCGCCGGACGGGAGCCGAAGCCCAGGACCGCGCCCTGAACCGCGTCATCCGCACCTTGTATCTGTGCAACAACAGCGAGCGCCTGTCGGTCGATTTCGACAATCCGCGCCAGATGGCGACCGTCCGCAACTCCAGCGGCGAGGCCGTGGACCTGCATCAGGAACGGGCCGCCGACGGCATCTGGTACAGGGCCTCGGGCTATGAGCTGCGCGGCAAGGGTGTCATGGCGACCTGGACCGCGGACGGCCGCCCGCCGACCGATTGCCGCGCCGTCGACTAGGCGAACGCCGCCAGCCGCGCGTCCAGCCGCGCGCGGACCTCAGGCCAGTCGTCGTCGAGGACGGCGAACTGGGCGGTATCCCTGATCCTGCCCTTGAAGGTGATCTTGTGCTTGCGCAGCACACCCTCGTCGCGGGCGCCGAGCTTGCGGATGGCGGCCTGGCTGCCGGGGTTGATGGCGTCCGTCAGGATCTCGACCCGCACCGCGCCGCCGGCGAAGGCGTGGCCCAGCAGCAGCCGCTTGCAGGACGGATTGACCGGGCCGCCCCGCGCCTCGGGGCGGTAGAAGGTCGAGCCGATTTCGCAGCGACGGTAGTCCGGCTTGATCTCATACAGGCTGGTCGTGCCGACGACCGCGCCATCGCTCAATCGGCGGACCGCCCAGGCGATGCGCGTCCCCTGCTCCATCGCCCGCAGCGCCGAGCGCCACCAGCCGTCGAAATGGGGGCCATAGGCGGCGGCGACCATGACGTCCCAGGACGCCGCGTCGCAATCCAGGGCAGCACGCAGCTCGCCCTCCAGGGCGGCCGTCAGGGGCTCGAGGCGGACGTGGCGGTTTTCCAGCGGGGCGACAGCCAGCAGCATCGGGCCCGGGGTCATGACGCGCCTTCGGTCTTCAGGAAGTCCGCAAGGGCGACGCGGTCGACGGCCTTGTCGACAAAGGCGTCGCCGATCGCCCGGACGAGGACCAGGGTCAGCCGCCCGCCCTCGGCCTTCTTGTCGCCCACCATGCGCCTGACCAGCGCCTCGGCGGAGAAGGCCCCGACATCCGCCAGCCGCGCCGGCAGGCCGGCGGCGGCGATGACCTGTTCCACCCGGTCGGCCGCGATTCGCTCGCAGAGGCCGGAGACCGCGGAAACGCGGAACGCCATCGCGCATCCCAGCGCCACCGCCTCGCCGTGGGTGACCTTCATCTCATCAAAGCCCAGTTCGGCCTCGATGGCGTGACCGAAGGTATGGCCGAGATTGAGCAAGGCGCGCCGACCGGCCTCTTTCTCATCCTCGCCCACGATGGCGCTCTTGATCTCGACCGACCGCTCGACCGCGCGGGTCAGGGCGGCGGGGTCGCCCCCGGCGCCGACGGCTCCCGCCTCCGCCAGCCAGTCGAAGAAGGCCGCATCGCAGATCAGTCCGTGCTTGAGCACCTCGGCCCAGCCGGACCGGAGCTGACGGGGCGGCAGGGTCGCCAGCAGGTCGATGTCGGCGACCACCAGCCGGGGCTGATGGAAGGCCCCGACCAGATTCTTGCCGCGCGGCGTGTCGATCGCCGTCTTGCCCCCGACCGAGGAATCGACCTGGGCCAGCAGGGTCGTGGGAACCTGCACGAAATCGATGCCGCGCATGAACAGGGCCGCCGCAAGACCCGCGAGGTCGCCGACGACGCCCCCGCCAAGGGCGACGACCAGGTCGCGCCGGTCCAGGCCGAAGGCCAGCAGCCGGTCGATCACCCGCTCCAGCTCGGCGAAGGACTTCGAGGCCTCGCCGGGCGGCACGGTCAGCAGCCGGGCGCGGACTCCCGCTGCCTCCAGCGCCGCCAGCACCGCCGGTCCGTGCAGGGCGGCGACGGTCTCATCCGTGACGATGACGGTCCGATGCTTGGCCAGGGCGGCGATCCGCCGGCCCAGATCGGCCAGCAGCCCCCGCCCGATGACCACGTCATAGGGCTGGAAACCGTCGCCGGACACTGGAATGACCGTGCTCATGCCGCGACCTCGGTCCAGTAGGATTCCAGCGCCCGGACGATGGCCTCGACCGCCTCGGCATGGGCGCCGCTGGCCACGTCCACGACAACATCGGCGCAGGCGTAGAAGGGATAGCGAACCTCGGCCATCGCCTTCAGCGCCTCAAGGGGGTCGCGACCGCGCAGCAAGGGCCGGGTGTCGCGTCGCTGCACCCGGCTCGCCACCGTCTCAAGGTCCGCCCGCATCCAGACCGTGACGGCGCGCGCCTTGAGCTCGGCCCGGGTTTCAGCGTTGAGCACCGCCCCCCCGCCGGTCGCCAGCACCATGCGCGGGGCGTGCAGCAGGCGTTTCAGCACCCGCGCCTCGCCGGCCCGGAATTCCGCCTCCCCGAGCTGGGCGAAGATTTCCGAGACCGTCATGGCCGCGGCCGCCTCGATCTCGATATCGCCGTCGGCGAAGGGCAGCCCCAGCCGTTTGGCCAGCCGGCGCCCCACCGTCGATTTGCCCACGCCCATCAGTCCGACCAGCGCTATGGTGCGATCATGAACGGGAATCGGTTCGTCATCGATCGCCACAGGGCTCATGACCGGCCTCGCGGGAGGCGGCTGGACGGCGACGGAGGGGGCGGCGGCAGGCACGGCATGACCCCACCACCCTCTACACCAAGCGCCGCCTTCGCAAAGCGCTCACACGCATGAGTACGCCGCAGGTCGAGGCCTTTCTGGAAATGATGTCCGTGGAGCGCGACGCGTCACCCCACACCCTGTCGGCCTATGGCCGCGATCTCGCGGATGCCGAAAACGGAATCGCTGGCGGCCTGATGCATGGCGACGAGGCCGGGGTCGAAGCCTGGTACGCCGACCTGGGCCGCAGGGGCCTGTCGCCGGCGACCCAGGCGCGGCGGCGGTCGGCCGTGCGTCAATTCTATCGCTTCGCCCTCGGCGAGGGCTGGCGGGCCGACGACCCCTCCCGGCGGCTGGACGCGCCGAAACAGGGCCGCAGCCTGCCCCGGACGCTGGACGGCGACGAGATCGGGCGGCTGCTGACGGCGGCGGCGCTCCACGACGGCGCGGCGGGCGTGCGCATGGTGGCGCTGGTGGAGCTGGCCTATGCCTCGGGCCTGCGCGTCTCGGAACTGCTCGGGCTGAAGGTCGAGGCCGTGCGGCGCGACCCGGCCTTCCTGATCGTGCGCGGCAAGGGCGGCAAGGAGCGTCTGGCCCCGCTGAACGCCTCGGCCCGCGAGGCCGTGAAGACCTGGCTCATCGCCCGTGACGCCGCCCGACCGGAAAAGGCGCCGGACAGCCCCTGGCTGTTCCCCTCGGCCTCGGCCAGGGGCCATCTGACTCCCCGCCGCTTCGCCCAGTTGCTGGATCAGGCCGCGGTCGACGCCGGCATCGACCCCGCCCGGGTCAGCCCCCACGTCCTGCGCCACGCCTTCGCCACCCATCTGCTGGAAGGGGGCGCCGATCTGCGGGTGGTCCAGACCCTGCTGGGCCATGCCGACATCGCCACGACGCAGATCTACACCCATGTCGCCACGGACCGCCTCGCCCAGGTGGTGCGTGACAAGCATCCTCTTGCGCGGGAAGAATGAACCGCCGCCTGCTCCCCGGCGTTGACCTGACTAGGTTCCGCCGCCTTCCGATGCGCCATACGGCGCGCCTGTTCCGGACGCCTTATGGCCGTGCACTACCTCGAGTTTGAAAAGCCGATCGCCGATCTGGAGGCGAAGATCGAGGAGCTGAATCTGCTCTCCGCGACCTCCGGCTCGTTCGACGCCGAGGTCGAGCAGCTGCGCAAGAAGGCCGAGCAGCTGCGGAAGAAGACCTACGCCAGCCTTGATCCGTGGATGAAGACCCAGGTCGCGCGTCACCCGCAGCGGCCGCATTTCGTGGACTATGTCGAGGGGCTGTTCACGGACTTCGTCGAGCTCAAGGGCGACCGCCAGTTCGGCGACGACCAGGCCATCATCGGCGGCCTCGCCCGGTTCCGCGGCGCTCCGGTTGTCCTGATGGGCCATGAGAAGGGCCACGACACCCAGACCCGCGTCGTGCACAATTTCGGCATGGCCCGCCCCGAGGGCTATCGCTAGGCCGTGCGCCTGATGGACCTGGCCGAACGCTACGGCCTGCCGGTCCTGACCTTCGTCGATACCGCGGGCGCCTATCCGGGCCTCGGCGCCGAGGAACGGGGCCAGGCCGAGGCCATCGCGCGATCGACGGAACGCTGCCTGACCCTGGGCGTCCCCTCCATCGCCACGATCACGGGCGAAGGCGGTTCGGGCGGCGCCATCGCCATCGCCGCGGCGGGCCGGGTGCTGATGCTGGAGCATTCGATCTATTCGGTCATCTCGCCCGAGGGCGCGGCCGGCATCCTGTGGCGCGACGGCGCGCGCGCGCGCGACGCGGCCATGGCCATGAAGATAACCGCCCCCGACCTGGTCGACCTGAAGATCGTCGACCGGATCATCCCCGAGCCCGTCGGCGGGGCGCATGCGGATCGCGACGCCGCGATCGCCACCGTGGGCGATGTGCTGGCCGAAGAACTGGCGGCCCTGTCGGGTCTGAGCCCCGACCAGCTGCGCAAGGCCCGGGCGGATCGCTTCTACGCCATCGGCCGCGCCGGCTGAGCGCACGGCCGACCGCACGACCCCGCGTTAATCACTCCTCTACCGGAAGCTGCCACCGTCGCGTGATGTACGCTTTCCGGATTCCCAGCATGCGTCGGCCTCTGCGATGAGCGCGCTCGGCGAGGCGCTACGCAAGAGCGCGGTGGTCAATCTGAGCGGCGCGGTCACCATGGTGGTGGACGATTCGGCCTTCGCCCTCGAACTGACGACCCAGGCCCTGATGGGGTTCGGCATCCGCCCCAAACACACCTGCCTGGGCGCCGCAGAGGCCATGGAAATCCTCAAGGAGCAGAACGTCGATCTGCTCGTGGTCGACTGCGAAATGCCGGGGATCGACGGTTTTGAACTGGTTCGCTGGCTGCGCCGCTCCGGCCTGGAGCCGAATGCCTTTGTGCCCGTGATCATGACCGCCGCCCACATCAGGCGGCCTCGTGTGGCCGAGGCGCGGGATTGCGGCGCCAGCTTCATCATCACCAAGCCGTTCAGCGCGACCACCCTGCTGGAGCGGATCGTCTGGGTGGCGCGGGACAGTCGGCCGTTCCTCGAGATCGGCGACTATTTCGGGCCCGATCGCCGCTTCCGCACCACACCCTCGCCCCCGGAGGAACGGCGCGCGGACCTGATCCGGAAACGCGAGTTCGAAGCCGCCAAAGCCGCCGCATCGACCGAGGGAGAGGCTGTTTGACCGTCATCACCCACCCGCGGCGCAAATCGAACCTCGCGCTGATGATCGACTCGCCCGGCGGGGTCAGCGTCGGCGTGGCCCTGGAACAGGCCCGCGCCAATATCGAGGCCTTGCGCGCCCGGGCGATGACGGTGGTCGACGCCGGGATCGAAGCCCTTGAGGCGACGCCGGCCCCCACCCGTCTCGAAGAGACCCCGGCGAGGCTGGACCAGGCCTATCGCGCGGCCACGACCCTGATCGACGCCGCCGGCCCGTTCGAACTGTTCGACCTGTGTCGCGCGGCCGCCGGCCTGTGCGATCTGATCGGCGCCATCGATCCACAGCAGCCGTTCGACTGGCGTATCGTCACGGTTCATGCCCGGTCCCTGCGGCTGCTGCAGTCCCTGCCGCTGGAAGCCGCCGACGAACGCTCACGCATCCTCGACAGCCTGCATGAAGTCATCGAGCGGAAGCTGGCTCAGACCGGCTGACGGTCCGTGCGGGCGCCGCGCGTCTGCTTGCGCCACAGGGCCGCATATTCACCGCCCAGATGCGCAACCAGTTCGTGGTGGGCCCCGCGCTCAACGATCCGCCCGGCCTTCAGCACCAGGATCTGGTCAGCGTCGGCGATCGTCGACAGGCGGTGGGCGACCACCAGCGTCGTGCGGCCGGCCCGCGCCTTGCGCAGCGTCTTCTGGATGGCGGCCTCGGTGCGGCTGTCCAGCGCGCTGGTGGCTTCGTCCAGAATCAGGATGCAGGGGTCAGCCAGCAGGGCGCGGGCGATGCCGACCCGCTGGCGCTCCCCGCCGGAAAGCTTCAGGCCCCGCTCGCCGACGCGGGTCTCCATGCCTTCGGGCAGTTCGCGGATGAAATTCGTCAGCTCCGCCGCCTCGGCCGCCGCCCAGATTTCTGCCTCCCCGGCGTCGGGCCGGGCGAAGCCGATGTTGGCGCGGATGCTGTCATTGAACAGGGCCACATCCTGCGGCACCAGGGCGACCGCCGCGCGCAGCGAGCCCTGCGTGACCTGCCGCGCGTCCAGCCCTTCGATCAGCACCCGGCCCTCCTGGGGATCCAGTAGCCGCAGGGCCAGTTTGACGATGGTCGATTTGCCGGAGCCGGACGGCCCGACCAGGGCGGTGGTCGTACCCGGCGGCGCGATGAAGCTGACATCCTCCAGACCGTTGGCGCGGGAATCGTGCCGGAAGCCGACGTGCTCGAAGGCCAGGGCCGCGCCGCGCGCGTCCACAGGCCGGGGCAGCGGAACGGCGTCCGGCGCGTCGGCGACCTGCGGCGTCTGACGCGTCACCTTCAGCATCTCCTCCATGTCGATGAAGGACTGGCGGATTTCGCGGTAGGCGAAGCCGAGGATGTTCAGCGGCGCATAGAGGGAGATCATGATCAGCACCGCCGCCATGACATCGCCCGGCCCCATCCGGCCCGCCGCCGCCTCGAACCCGGCCATCACGGCCATGACGGCCAGGCCGATGTTCATGATCACCGCCTGGATGATGTTCAGCATGGCCAGCGAGCTGTTGGCCTTCAGCGCCGCCCGCGTGTAGTCGCCCAGCGCCCGGTCATAGGCCCCGGCCGCCCGCGCCTCGGCGCCGAAGGATTTGACGGTCTCGTAGTTCAGAAGGGCGTCGACAGACACGCCCGCGGCCTCCGTGTCCGCGGCGTTCATCTCGCGCCGGTGTTCCAGTCGCCAATTGGCCATGGCGAAGGTCGAGGCGGCGTAGACGGCGACCACGCCGACCGCCACCGCCCCGAACCGCCAGTCGTAACGCCCGGCCAGCACGCCGGCGGCCAGCACCAGCTCGACCCCGGTCGGGACGAGGTTGAAGGCCAGGATGCGCAGCAGGAAGTCCACCGCCCGCGAGCCCCGGTCCATCGTCCGCGACAGGGAGCCGGACCGCTTGGTCTGGTGGAAATCCAGCGACAGACTCAGCGCATGGGCGAAGGTCTCGGTCGCGGCGCGACGCTGGGCGGCCGACCGCACCGGTGCGAAGACCACATCGGAGGCGTTGGGCGCGATCGCGGACAGCAGCCGGACGAAGGCCCAGCCCACGGCGAATCCGGCAAAGCCCATGCCGACGGCGACCGCCGTCCCCTGCCCCGCCGCCAGATGATTGACCGCCGCGCCGAGCACGAGGGGCGCGAGCACGCCGAGGCCCTTGCCGCCGAGCGTCATGCCGATGGCCGCGATCAGGCGCAGGCGCAGCTGTGGCGCGTTTGAGCGGCCGACCAGCCGGATGAGATCACCCAGGGCCCGCCAGGCCGGAGGGCCTTCCGTGGCCGGCGCGGGCGCGCCCGCCTGGGCCGCCTTTGCGACTGAGTCCCCCCGTCGTCCCGCCCGTTCGCCTCGCATCGCCATGGGCGGAGATATGGACCGCGCCGCCGGATGCGCAAAGGGCGCGCTGGAGAATGGCGTACGTCAGTTTCGGTCGCAGGCTCGCGAACGCCCCCTGCCCCGCCGCGTCCGACTCCTGTAAGCCGGTCCCATGGCTCGTGACGGCGCAATCTATGTCTGCCAGGCCTGCGGGGCCGTCCATGGCAAATGGTCGGGCCAGTGCGGGGCCTGCAACCAGTGGAACTCCATCGTCGAGGAGAGCCGCTCGGCCCCGCCCGGCGCGATGAAGCCCGCGACCGGGGCCGCGGCGCGCGGGCGCGGCCTGCAGTTCGAAACCCTGCAATCCGACACGCCCGAGCCGCCGCGCATCATCACCGGCGTGGCCGAATTCGACCGGGTCTGCGGCGGCGGCGTGGTGCCCGGCTCGGCGATCCTGCTCAGCGGCGACCCCGGCGTCGGCAAATCGACCCTGCTGCTGGACGTGGCCGGGCGTGCGGCCCTGTCCGGGCGACGCGTGGCCTATATCTCGGGCGAGGAGGCGGTTGAGCAGATCCGCGCCCGCGCGAAGCGGATGGGGCTGGAGAAGGCCCCCGTCGAACTGGCCTCGGCCACGGCCCTGCGCGAAATCCTCGCCACGCTGAAGCGCGAGAAATTCGACATCGTCATCGTCGATTCCATCCAGACCCTGTGGTCCGACGCCCATGAGGCCGGACCCGGCTCCGTCACCCAGGTTCGCGCCTGCGCCGGGGAGATGGTGCGGCTGGCCAAGTCCCAGGGCGTGGCGGTCGTGCTCGTCGGCCACGTCACCAAGGACGGCCAGGTCGCCGGCCCCCGCGTGGTCGAACATATGGTCGACGCCGTGCTCAGCTTCGAGGGCGAGCGGGGCTATCCGTTCCGCATCCTGCGCGCGGGCAAGAACCGCTTCGGCGCGACCGACGAGATCGGCGTGTTCGAGATGGGCGACTCCGGCCTGCGCGAGGTCGCCAATCCCTCGGCCCTGTTCCTCGGCGAAAGCAAGGATCGCGCGCCGGGCGCGGCGGTGTTCGCCGGCATCGAGGGCTCGCGGCCCGTGCTGGTCGAAATGCAGGCCCTGGTGTCGAAATCCGCCTATGGCACGCCGCGCCGGGCCGTCGTGGGCTGGGACACCGGCCGACTGGCCATGGTGCTGGCCGTGCTTGAGGCCCGGTGCGGCTTCGGCTTCGGCGATCAGGACGTCTATCTGAACGTGGCCGGCGGCCTGCGCATCAACGAACCGGCCGCCGATCTGGCGGCCGCGGCGGCCTTGATCAGCTCGGCGACTGACACGCCCCTGCCCCAGGGCTGCGTCGTGTTCGGCGAAATCAGCCTGTCGGGCGAGATCCGCGCGGTCGGTCGGGCCGAGGCGCGGCTGCGGGAGGCGCAGAAACTCGGCTTCGACCGGGCCCTGACCCCGCCCCTGACCGTCAAGCACAAGGGCGTCGGCGTGACATCGGTGACGCGGCTTGCGGAAGCGGTCGAACGAATCTCGCAAAACCGCTATTGAGAGCGGACTGATCTCAGTTCGGGCGCGCATGACCGGTTTCGACGTCTTCGCCATTCTGGTCATCCTCGCCTCGGCTGCGGCCGGCTGGGTACGCGGTGGCACGCGCGAGATCATAACCTTGCTGAGTTTTGTGCTGGCCGCCTTCATCGCCCTGGTGGCCCTGCCGCTGACCGCGCCGCTCGGGCGGGCGCTGGTCAATCTGGACTGGGCGGGCACCATTTCCGCGGCCGTCGCCTCGTTCCTGCTG
Source organism: uncultured Brevundimonas sp. (assembly GCA_964398675.1). Classification (GTDB taxonomy): domain Bacteria; phylum Pseudomonadota; class Alphaproteobacteria; order Caulobacterales; family Caulobacteraceae; genus Brevundimonas. Next base: position 38,065 of record CAYNNT010000002.1, on the reverse strand, counting down.
ATCTATTTCGGCATCCGCATCTTCGGCTCCGTGCTGTCGAAGCGCGCCCAGGCCCATCCGCAGCTCGGCGGGATCGACCGCTTCCTCGGCGTCTTCGTCGGCGCGGCGCGTTCGCTGGTCCTTCTGGGCGCCATCCACCTGGTCATCGTCGCCGCCATGCCGGGCGAGCGCACTCCGCGCTGGCTCAGCGAGGCGAGCCTCAGGCCCGTGACCGCGGCCGCCGCCCGGATGATCCAGATCGTCCTGCCGGGCATCGGCCGCGGCGCCGACGCCCTGACGCCGGTCGTCACTTCGTCCGTGAACGAGGGCTTTTCCGGCGAAGAAGCCTTGCCCTCGCCCCAAACAAACAATACTCCGCCCGCGTCCGCCGCCGACTAGCGTTCCCCGCATCATCGGAGCCCCACGATGAGCAGTCCCGAGCATTCCATCGCTGACCCGGTTGTCCACCGGGCGCATCACCGCGACGCCGACGACGACCGTCCGCGGCTGGAGTGCGGCGTCTGCGGCGTCTGGGGCGCGGACAAGAATGCGGCGTCAGCCGTCGTGGCGCTCGGCCTGCATGCCCTGCAGCACCGCGGACAGGAAGCCTGCGGCATCGCCAGCATCAACGACACCCGCTTCCATACCGAACGCCACATGGGTCTGGTCGGAGAGGCCTTCGGCCGCTCGGACCTGTCGGAACGACTGCCCGGCGCGGCGGCCGTGGGCCACACCCGCTATTCCACCGCCGGCGGCAGCTTCCTGCGCAACATCCAGCCGATGTTCGCCGATCTCGACCAGGGCGGCATCGCCATCGCCCACAACGGCAATCTGACCAACCACCTGTATCTGCGGAACCAGCTGGTCGGCGAAGGCGCCATCTTCCAGTCGACCTCGGATTCCGAAGTCATCCTCCACCTGATCGCCCGCAGCCGTAAGGCCAAGATCGTCGACCGCTTCATCGACGCCATCGGCCGGATCGAGGGCGGCTATGCGCTCGTCTGCCAGACACGCTCCAAGATGATCGGCGCCCGCGACCCGCTGGGCATCCGTCCGCTGGTGCTGGGCAAGCTGGGCGAGGCCTGGGTGCTGGCGTCGGAGACCTGCGCCCTGGACACCATCGGCGCGACCTTCGAGCGTGACGTCGAGCATGGCGAGGTCGTGGTCATCGACCACGAGGGGCTGAAGTCGCTCAAACCCTTCCCGACCCGCGGGGCCCGGCCCTGCCTGTTCGAATACGTCTATTTCGCCCGCCCCGACAGCATCGTGAACGGCCGTTCGGTCTATGGCGTGCGCAAGCGGATGGGCATGAAACTGGCCCGCGAACACGCCGTCGAAGCCGATGTCATCGTGCCCGTGCCGGATTCCGGCGTGCCCGCAGCCCTCGGCTATGCCCAGGAGAGCGGCATTCCCTATGAGATGGGGATCATCCGCAGCCACTATCTGGGCCGCACCTTCATCCAGCCCAACCAGGGCGCGCGGCAGAAGGGCGTGCGCATGAAGCACAGCCCCAACCGCTCGGTGCTGGAGGGCAAGCGCGTCGTCCTGATCGACGATTCGATCGTGCGCGGCACGACCTCGGTCAAACTGGTCCGCGCCGTCCGGGCCGCGGGCGCGACCGAGGTGCATCTGCGCTCGGCCTCCCCGCCCATCCTGTGGCCGGACTTCTACGGCATCGACATGCCGGAACGGGACCAGCTGATCGCCGCCAACAAGACGCTGGAAGAGATGCGGGCCCACCTCGAGGTCGACTCCCTCGGCTTCCTGTCGGTCGAAGGCCTGTATGACGCCATGGAGGCCGGGCCCCGCGATCCGCGCAATCCGCAGTTCACCGACCACTATTTCACCGGCGAATACCCCACCCGCCTGCTCGACCGCGAAATCGAGGAAGGCGGCCGAGAGGTCGCCGCCCGGCAACTTTCGCTGTTGGTGAGCGCTTAAGAGCGAAATCGGACCGGACGCGCAAAGCGTCCGGGCTCGGATCTTCGCGTGGCAGGAGGCCTTATGGTCCAGCTCGGCTACTTCACCGTCGACACGCCCGATATCGACAGGGCGCGCGCCTTCTTCGGCGCCCTGTTCGGCTGGACCTTTGACGAAGACACGTCGGGCCCGACCTACGCCCATGTGGCCGACAGCAACCCGCCCTTCGGCTTCACCAAGTCAGAGCGGGCCAGCCAGCTGCCGCATCTGTATTTCCGGGTCGAGGACGTCGACGCCCTGTGCGACCGGGTGATCGAGCTGGGCGGCCGGACCGCGATTCCGTCAGACAGCGCCACCGGCCGTTCGGTCGTGGTCAGCGACGACCAGGGCGGCAGCTTCAGCCTGTGGCAACCGGCGCTGGGGTTCTGACTTCCTCCGGACTGACGGGCGCGCTATCAGGCCCGCCATGACCGACCTCCCCCTCAAGGACCGTATCGCCCTCGTCGTCGGGGCCTCCCGCGGCATCGGCTATGAGAGCGCCCTCGCCCTTGCGAAGGCCGGCGCGCATGTGATCGCCACGGCGCGGACCGTCGGCGGGCTGGAAGAGCTGGACGACGCCATCTATGCCGCCACCGGCAAGCACGCGACCCTGATCCCGTTCGATCTGGTGGACGGCGGCGCCATCGACCGTCTGGGCGGGGCCATCTACGAGCGCTTCGGTCGGCTGGACATCTGGGTGCAGGCGGCGGCGACCATGGGCGCCTCGGGCCTGACCCCGGTCAGCCACGCCGACCCCCGGGTCTGGGCCAAGGTCGAGAAGACCAATTTCACCGCCGTCTACCGACTGATCCGTTCGCTGGAGCCGCTGCTGAAGGCCTCGGACGCCGGTCGGGTCATCCATCTGACCACCAGCGTCGCCGCCGCGCCCAAGGCCTTCTGGGGCGCCTATGCCGCGACCAAGGCCGGGGCCGAGGCGCTGCTGAAATGCTGGGCGGACGAAATCGAATCCATGCCGATCCGCGTCTCGATCGTCGACCCGGGCCGGATGCGGACGGCGATGCGCGCCCAGGCCTATCCGGGCGAGGACCCGCAGGACGTCGTGCACCCCGCAGCCATCGGCCCGCTGATCGTTGAGTTGGCGCGCGGTGATCTGGAACCGCCGCTGGAGGTGAAGTTTAAGGACTGGAGCCACGGGCCGGGCGTGGCGGCGCTGATCTGACCATGCCCCGGACGCTTGCAGCCGCAGCCGTCTATTTCGCCATCGTCTTCAGCCTTGCCTTCGCGCTGGGCATAGTTCGTACGCTTGTCGTGGCTCCGAGAACCGGCGACGTGATCGCGGTTCTCATCGAGGCGCCGATCGTCCTTCTGGTCAGCTGGTTCGCTGCACGAGGGTGCGCACGGCGTTTTGCCGTCGCGGCGCGCGCGCCGGACCGGCTGGTGATGGGTCTCGTAGCCTTCACCCTGCTGATGGCCGTCGAGACGGCGTTGGGCGTCATGCTGTTCGCCCGTCCGCTGGCGCAGCAGATTACCGCCTTCGCCACACCGGCCGGCGCGATCGGCCTCCTGGCCCAGATCGCCTTCGGCCTGATGCCGCTTCTGGCAGTCCGCCGCCGCTGATCGCGGCGGCGCGACGCTACTTCTTCGGCAGGTGCTTCTGCCCGGTCCGCACCCGGCCTGACCGCGACACCTGCCGCGCCCCGCCGCGCGCGCCCTTCTGGACCGCCACGGAAGACCCGGCCTTCTTGTTGGCGCTGGCCTTCAGCCCCGCCAGCGGCTTCAACTTGGTCTTGCCGGCCTTCTTCTGCTCCAGCGCCTTTCCGGGCAGGTTGGACAGCATCTCGGCGCGCTCGGCCTTCTTGATGACCTTGCGCGGCGCGGTCTTGGCGTCGCCCTTGTAGCGTTCGGGGCCCGATTTGGAGCCGCCCGGCGCATAGGGGTTCTCGCTGCCCGACTTGACCAGCAGCCGGATGGGCGTGCCGGGCAGGTCGAACGACTCGCGCAGATTGTTGACGAGATAGCGCTTGTACTGCTCCGGCATGGACTCGGCGCGGCTGGCCATCAGCACGAAGGTCGGCGGACGGGCCTTGGTCTGGGCCATGTATTTTGGCTTGATCCGCTTGCCGTCGACGGCGGGGGGCGGATGCCTCTGGGTGGCCATGGACAGCCAGGTGTTCAGGTCCTTGGTCTTGACCTTGACCGACCAGGTCGCGTGGGCCTGGAGCACCGCGGGCATCAGTCGCTCGACGCCGCGGCCGCTGTGCGATGACAGGGCCACGAAGGGCGAGCCCTTCAACTGGGGCAGCTTGTCCTCGGCCATCTGGGTCAGTTTGGCCAGCTTGGCCTGCGGGCTCTCCTCGAGGTCCCATTTGGCGGCGACATAGACCAGCGCCCGGCCCTCGCGCTCGACCAGATCGGCCAGCTGCAGGTCCTGGGTGTCGAAGGCGTCGTCCTTGTCCATGACCAGCACGACCACCTCGGCGAAGGTGATGGCGCGGATGGTGTCGGCGACCGACAGCTTCTCCAGCTTCTCCTGCACCCGGGCCTTGCGGCGCATGCCGGCCGTGTCGACCAGCCGGATGTTCTGGCCTTCGTACTCCCAGTCGACCGAGATGGAGTCGCGGGTGATGCCGGCCTCGGGGCCGGTCAGCATCCGGTCTTCGCCGATCAGGCGGTTGATCAGGGTCGATTTCCCGGCGTTGGGACGGCCGATGATGGCGATGCGGATCGGCTTGTCGGGTTCGTCGACCTCCTCGACGAAGATGTCGGCGCTGGCGGCGACCACGGCCGCATACAGATCCGCCATGCCCTCGCCGTGCTCGGCCGAGATGGCGACCGGCTCGCCGAAGCCCAGCGAATAGGCCTCGCCGATGCCGCCGCCGCTCTCGCGGCTCTCGGACTTGTTGGCCAGCAGGATGACGGGCTTGTGCTGTTTGCGCAGCCGTTCGGCGAAGATCTTGTCCAGCGAGGTCACGCCCTCGCGGGCGTCCATCATGAACAGGATGAGGTCGCCGTCCTCCAGCGCCGCCTCGGTCTGCTCGCGCATCCGGGATTCGAGGCTGTCGTCGGTGACGTCCTCATAGCCGGCGGTGTCGATCAGGGTCAGGTCCATGTCGCCGATGTTGCCATCAGCGTACCGGCGGTCGCGGGTCACGCCCGGGCGGTCATCGACCAGCGCGAGGCGCTTGCCGACGAGGCGATTGAATAGTGTCGACTTGCCCACGTTGGGGCGGCCGACGATGGCGACTTTGAGAGCCATGTCGGCCTTCTAACGCAGTTCGGGGGCTAAAGGTCAGCGAATGCTGACGAGATCGCCCTTGTCGGTGAGAACATAGAGGGCGCCGTTGTAGGCGGCGGGGGCGATATAGACCGGCCCGCCCATGCGGATCGAGGCGGTCTGGGCGCCGGTCTTGGGATCGAAGGCGACCAGTTCGCCATCCGAATTGGTCAGCACCAGCCGATTGGAGGCCATCAGCGGACCCGACCAGATCGGCCGCACGGTGCGATCGAAGAAGCCGAACACGCCGCCTTCCTGACGGACGCGGCCTTCGTTCAGGTCGCGGGTCCAGTAGATCTGGCCGCTGTCGCGGTTGATGACGGTCAGTTCGCCTTCCTTGGACACGACATAGACCACGTCGCCGACCGGCAGGGGCGCATTGACGCCGGCGATCGGCAGGGGCGCCCATTTCGGCTGGCCCGAGCGGATGTCCATGGCGGACAGGACGCCCGAGTGGCTGACGGCATAGACCACGCCGCGGCTGATCACCGGACGGCCGGCGATGTCGCGAATTTCGGACAGGGCGCTGGTGCGGCTGGTGCGCGACAGGACCTGCTGCCAGAGCGACTGGCCGGTCGAGGCGCGCAGGGCCACGACTTCGCCGGACGAGAAGGGTGCGATCACCGTATCGCCGATCACCGCCGGGCTGGAGGCGCGCAGGAGGCGGGCCGGCTCCGGAATGCCGCGATAGGACCAGTCCTGGGCGCCGGTCGTGGTGTCGAAGGCCTGGATCTGGTTCTCGACGTCGACGACGAAGACCCGGCCGCCCGAGACGGTCGGCGCGCCGTGGATCGGCACATCCACCGCGGTGGTCCAGATGACGGCGCCGGAGGCCTGGTCGATGGCGGTGACGGTGCGATAGCCCGACGACACGAAGACCTTGCCGCCGCCGACGGCGACGCCGCCGCCGAAGCCGCCGCCATCCGAGCGGCCGCCCATGCCGAGGAAGCCGGTGCGGCGCGAATCTTCCGGCGGCTTGATGTTGACCCGCCAGGCCTGGGCGCCCGTTCCGGCGTCGAGGGCGGAGACGGTGGACTCGCCGTCCAGCACGAACACGCGGCCGTTGTCAGCCACGACCGGGGCCATGACCTGACGCGTGCGCGACGATCCGGCGCCGACGCCGCGCCGCCAGGCCACGGTGAACTCCGCGCCTGCGATCACGTGTTCGACCGCATTCTCGGCGTTTCCGCCCGGCTGGGTCCAGGCGATCGCCGCCTGGGGACCGGGGATGAAGAAGTCACGGCCGGACAGGGCGGCCGACGGGACCAGGGCCTGTTCGAACTCCAGCACCGAGATCCGCTGACCCTCGGTGGCCGTGGCCTGGGGCGAGCTGTCCTTGCCAAGGCCGAAAGGCAGCATTCCCTGCACCGTGCTGCACGAGGCGAGGGTGACGGCGAGCCCGCTCAGCAGGGCGACTTTAAGCACGCGATTCATGGGGTACGTCCTGAAAGCGGTGATCACGGGCGGGCCGGAGCAGCGACGGGCGCCGCGGGGGCGGCCGGAGCGGCCGGAGCGACAGGGATGGCGGCTTGCGCGCGCACGATGTCGGCGAGACCGGCCGCACCGCCTGCATCGATGGCCGCGATGGCGATGTCGGCGCGCTGGGTGACGATCTCGGGCGTATCCAGACCGTTCTTGAGCAGCACCAGCGCCTCGCGGGCCGGCGCGACCTGGCCGTGCTGCAGGCGGGCCATGGCGAGGGCCTCAAGGGCGAAGGCGCTGAAGGGGCGGCCTTCCTTGGCCAGCGGCTCCAGTCGGGCCTGGACCTGTTCCAGGGTCTCGCTGTCCATGGCCAGCCAGGCGGCCTTGAGGGCGGCGGGGTCGGACAGAAGCGGATCGCCGGACGCCTTGGCGGCCTCGTCCAGCAGGGCGATGGCGTCGGGGACCCGGTTGGCGGCGAGGGCGATGGCCGCGCGCTGGCTCAGGGCCATGACCTTGTAGGCGCCGTTGCCGTCCTTGGCCGCCTGGATGAAGGCGGCGTCAGCCCCGATGGGGTTGTTGGCCTCCAGCGATTCCAGCCCGCGGTCGTAGGCGACCGAGGCCTTGTCGGCCTTCGACGTCTGCCAGCTGTCCCAGCCCCAGAAAGCCAGGGCCGCGACCAGCGCGACCAGAAGCACGCCGCCCGCGACGGGCAGCCAGGTGCGGGCCAGCCGCTTGTAGCGATCGGAGCGAAGCTCCTCCTCGACCTGCTCGAAGACATCAACCACGGATACGTCGCCCCCAGAAAACGGCTGCAAGGCCGCTGAAATTCAGTCCGGCCGGACCCTAGAGGGTCCCCTGCCCCGCCGCAACGCACGGCTTAGGGCGTGGCGGGCTTTTTCGAGAAGTAGGTCTCGACTTCGGCAGGAAAACGGCGGGCCTTCACGTCAGCGGCGTAAGACGCCACGGCCCGGTCGATGTCGCCGCGCAGATCGGCGTAGCGGCGCACGAATTTCGGCGTCCAGTCGAACAGGCCCAGCATGTCGGGCGTCACCAGGATCTGGCCGTCGCACGCGGACGAGGCTCCGATGCCGATGGTGGGCTTGTCGATGGCCAGGGTGATGTCGCGCGCCAGACCCTCGGCCACGCCCTCGACGACCACGGCGAAGGCCCCGGCGTCAGCGGTGGCCTCGGCCTCGCTCATGACCCGCAACCGTTCCTCATCGGTCTTGCCCTTGGCCTTGAACGCCCCGTCGGTCAGCACGGCCTGGGGCCGCAGGCCGACATGGCCCATGACCGGAATGCCGCGCTGGACGAGATAGGCGATGGTTTCCGCCACCGTAGGCCCGCTTTCGACCTTCACCCCCTGGGCGCCCGTTTCCTTCATCACGCGGGCGCAATTCAGATAGGCCTGCTCCTTGCCGCCCTCATAGCTGCCGAACGGCATGTCGATGACCACCATGGCCCGGCGCGAGCCGCGCATGACGGCCTGGCCGTGCATGATCATCATCTCCAGCGTCACGCCGACGGTGTTGGGCATGCCGTGGACCACCATGCCGACGCTGTCGCCGACCAGCAGCAGATCGCAGTGGTCGTCCAGCAGGGCGGCCGTCGGGGCGTCATAGGCGGTCAGGCAGACGATCGGCTCGCCGCCCTTGCGGGCCCGGATGTCGGGCGCGGCGATGCGTTTGACCGCTTCCTGCTTCTGGCTGGACATGGGGAGGTCCTCCTGTTCGGACCTCTAGATAGTCGCCGGCGTCCGCCCCGTCATCCCTTGCGGCGACGGGGCGGAGCCTCAGATGTCCTGCGACAACCGCATCACCCCGGCGGCGGCCACGGCGATCAGGGCC
>CAYNNT010000002.1:0-29613 GCA_964398675.1 uncultured Brevundimonas sp. | reverse complement strand
CCTCCTGTTGGCGTAACCCGCACCATAGGGACGCCCACCCCCGCCGTCATCCTCGGGCTTGACCCGTGGTTGACGGCGGGAAAGCTGGAGTCACAGGTCCTGCGACAGCTTCATTACCCCGGCGGCGGCCACGGCGATCAGGGCGCCGGCGGCGATCCAGAACAGCTGCATCCCGCCCATGGAGCCCAGTTCCAGATTGGCCAGACCCAGTTGGTCGAGGCCCGTCTGCACGGCGCCCTGCGTATTGAGCGAAGCGGCGTGGATGCCCTGACCGAGCGCGTTGCCGGCTATGACGCCCTCTCCGGCGCCCAGGTTGACGCTCATGGTTTCACGGATGGCCACGACGCCGCCGATGAGGCCGGCGAGACCGAGCGTCAGGTACCGGACGCGTGAGCCCTTCTGCAGCCGCTGCTCAAGCTGCGCGGTGAACAGGGCGGCGTCGGGCATCTGGGGCGAGCGCGCGAACAGGCGCTCGATGTCAGGATCGAACTCGTCAACCGACATGTTGCGCGCTCCCCAGGGACTGTCCGGACGGCTGGAGCCGCGCACGGAGTTTATCCAGACCACGTTTGACATGAGACTTCACCGTGCCGAGTGGCAAATTAAGGGCCGCGGCGATCTCTGGATGCGCCATGCCGGCCCCGTGACAAAGGGAGACACACAGTCGTTCGGGCTCGCTGAGGCCTTTCAGGGCTTCGTCGAGGTCCACCAGACCCGCATGATCGGTCGCGGGAGCGGCGTCTTCATTCTCGACCTCGGCGACGTAGCGGGCTTCCTTGGCGACCCGCTTGATATACAGGCGCGCCGCGATCCGCTTGACCCAGGCGGCGAAGGTGCCCTCCCCGCGGAACTCCGCACACCGCTCGAACGCCTGGATGAAGGCGTCCTGGGCGATGTCATCGGCAAGCGAGGGCTGGGCCCCCATTCGCCGCAGCAGGCCGCGCACCGCCGAGCCGTGGCGGCGCACCAGTTCTCCAAACTCCCGCCGTCCGCCCGCCGCCGCAAGGGCGGCGAGCTCGACGTCGTGCCGGTCGACCAGGGATTGGGTCATGATGGTTCCCCCTGCCCGCCCCGACTCAGCCCTTGTTCTTGTTGAAGGCGCTCAGGATGATGAAGGCCAGGCCGATGAAGCCCGGGATGGCGGCGAAGGCCCCGAAGCCCCAGGCCTCGGACTCTCCGAACTTGAAGCCGATGAAGGAGAAGGTGGCCGCGATGCCCAACGAGAGCGACAGCAGGATCACGCCGATGCGCAGGTCCCGGCCGGCGGTCGCCGGCGGCTTGACGGTCTGGCGGGTCAGGGCGTCAATCACCTCGGGCGGCAGCGCCTGCCCCTTGTCGATCGACGCCCGCAACGTCGCCTGCATCTCCTGCCGTTCCTTGCTCTTCAGCCAGGTCGGGACGATCACGATGGCGGCGATCATCGCAAAAAACATGATCGGGATAAAAACTTCATCCATGTCGCTAATCCTCTGATTTCGGTCCGACCGGAGCCTGATGCTTCGGCCTTCTGACGACAAGAGGCGGCGGGGACACCGTACGGATGCGACCCCGCAGGTGAAACTTTCGTAAGGCTGACGAATTCGCCCGGAAGGGCACAACGCCGGGAGCCGCCATGATCGACCGCCGCAATCTGCTGGCCGGACTGGCCGTCGCTCCGCTGGCCGGCTGCGCCACCGCGCCTGCCGGCGCCGCCGGGCCTGCACTGAAGCTGGTCACCTTCAACATCTGGCACAACCAGGGCGACTGGGCCGCGCGACTGCCGCTTCTTGTCGCCGCCATTCGCGCCGCAGATCCCGACGTCATCGGCCTGCAGGAGGTGCTGGAAGACGCGGCCGTCGGCCTGCCCAACCAGGCGCAGACGCTGGCTGACGCCCTGGGCGGCTATTCGGTGCAGTTCGTCTCGACCGATCCGGAAGGCGCCCCGCGCCGCTACGGCAACGCCCTGCTCAGCCGCCTGCCGGTCGCCGGCGTCGACTCCCGCAAGCTCCAGCCGCTGGACGACTACCGCACCGCCCTGCGCATCCGCGTCACAGTCGGCGGGCGGGCGGTGGACGTGATCAACACCCACCTCGCCTGGCAGGAGGACGCGGCGGCCGTGCGCGCGCGCCAGATCGCCGATCTGGTCTCCATGCTGCCGCAGGACGCGACGCCGCTGATCGTCATGGGCGATTTCAACGCCGTGCAGGAGGATGCGGGCCTTGCGGCCCTGACCGGACCCCGCTTCTTCAGCGCCCTGCCTCGCGGAACAGCGGAAACCACGCTGAATCCGGCCAAGGGTCATCCGCCGCGCGTCATCGACCACATCTTCGCCGAGACCGCGCATTTCACCCCGGTCAGCGCCTCGGTGATCGGCTCAGCGCCGGTGAATGGCGAATATCCATCCGACCATTTCGGCGTGGCAGCGACCGTCAGCGTGCGCTGAACGGGGTCCGGATGCCGCGACCGAAGCGACGCGACAGCCACAGGGCGGCGGCGGCGGTGACCGCCGCGCCCGCCAGCATGGCGGCGGCGGGCTGTAGCGCGGCGCCGAGGCTCTCGCTCATCGGCCCGACCACCGGGATCAGGGCCCACAGCACGGCCACGGCGGCCACGGCCCAGGGCACAAGGGCGACCACCGTCATCCGCGCCCGGCGCAGGGCGATCGCCTGCGCCATCCGGGCCTGAAAGGCATAGTCGCGCGCGGGCGGGGCCTCGGCGGCGAACAGGGCGGACAGTTTCTGTTCAGGCGTCATCCGGACCTCCCAGCGCCTTGAGCAAACGCGCCCGTCCGCGGGCAACATGCGACTTCACCGTGCCCAGAGGCAAGCCCAGCGCCATCGACGCCTCGCCATGCGACCAGCCGTCGCCCAGACAGAGGGCCACGCAGGCGCGCACATCGGAGGGCAGTTCGGCCATGGCGGCCGCGACGGACATCCGGTCCTCCGGCGACACCCCGACCGGGGTCGCCAGGGTCTCCAGCCAGATATTGTCGCGGGCGGCGCTGCGACGGGACGAACGGATGCGGTCCTGCGCCTTGCGCCAGGCGATGCCGCACAGCCATGCGCGGACCCCGGCCGGCTCCTTGAGCGAACGCAGCGCGCCCCAGGCGGCCAGAAAGGCGTCCTGCGCCACATCGTCCGCCTCGGCCCAGCCGCCGCCCAGCATACGCCGCAGGAAGCCGCGCACCGCCGCCTGGTGCCGCTCGATCAGGCGCGAAAAGGCCGCATCCGAGCCGGCGAGCGCACGGCTCACCAGCTCGGCGTCGGTCTGCAATCCCCCCATGGCGCGCGTCCCCGACCGGCATCAGGCCCGCGGACCGCGCCCGCCGCTGCGCATCGCCGAGACCAGCGAGGCCAGGCACAGGGCGCCCAGCACGAAGCTGACGATCAGGAAGGCGTCGCCCGCGCCGTACATGTCGGACCAGCTGGCGTAGCCGAAGCCCGCCGACATGACCCCGAACAGCACGACCGAGAACCACGAGCCGTCACCGGGGCGACCGCCCTGGTGGCGCGTCTGCCAGGAGTCGTCGTCCGCATCGATCGGACGCTCCAGCACCTTGAGCAGGGCCTCCGGCGGCTCCTGGCCCTTCTCGGCATAGGTCTGGATCAGCTTCAGCGTATCCTTTTGCCGGCGATAGTTGAGCAGGCTCGAAAAGCCCGAGGCCACGAACCAGCCGAGCGGAAAGATCAGCCACCAGTAGGAACGGAACAGGTCTTCCATCGTCTTCACCCCTCATCGCGCCGGGCCCGTCGCCCGCGCTGTCATAGGGTAGTCGGCGCCGGCGGCGCCAGTGGATGCGCCGACCCCCGAAATTTCCGGAGCAAGCGGAAATGGTCTTCACTGCAACGCCCGTCCCCGCCCTGCGTTGACCTGCCGAACACCTTCACACCGAACCGGAGCCTGCCCCATGGTCCAGATCACCTATCGCATCGTCGAACACGACGGCGGCTGGGCCTACCAGGTGGGCGGGACCTATTCGGAGACCTGGCCGGACCACGACTCCGCCCGCGCGGCGGCCGTCGCGGCGGCGCGTGAGCAGAAGGTCCCCGGCGAGGACACCCTGATCGAATACGCCGACCCGTCCGGCAACTGGGTCACCGAACGCGCCGACGGCCACGACCGGCCCGAAGTCGACGTCGAAGGCTAGATCAGGACGGCGGCGTACCGCTCCGGCTTGAAGCCGACCAGCGTCCGGTCGCCCAGATCCAGCACCGGCCGCTTGATCATCGACGGCTGCGCCAGCATCAGGGCGACGGTCGTTCCCGCATCCAGATCGGCCTTGTCGGCGTCCGGCAGGGCCCGGAAGGTCGTGCCCGCGCGGTTCAGCACCGTCTCCCAGCCGTGCTCGGCCACCCAGGCCTCCAGCCGCGGCCGGTCGATCCCGACCTTCTTGTAGTCATGGAAGGCGAAGGCCACCCCGTGCTGGTCCAGCCAGACGCGGGCCTTCTTGACGGTGTCGCAGTTGGGAATGCCGTAGAGGGTGAGGGTCATGGCCCCTGTTTGCCCGGACGGTCCGGCGGCCGCAAGGCGAGCCGGACCTAGTCGTCGTCCGCTTCGCGGCTGCCGGCGACGACCGGCGTCGATCCGCCTGCGAGCGCCAGGTTCAAGGCCTCGCGATCCAGTCCGTTCTCCCACCTCGCCACCACAATCGTGGCCACGGCGTTGCCGATGAAATTGGTCAGGGCCCGGCACTCGCTCATGAACCGGTCGACCCCGAGGATCAGCGCCATGCCCGCCACCGGCACGCTCGGCACCACCGCCAGCGTCGCGGCCAGGGTGATGAATCCCGCCCCCGTCACGCCCGCCGCCCCCTTGGAGCTCAGCATGGCCACGGCCAGCAGCAGCAACTGGTCGCCCAGCGACAGCTCCACCCCGCACGCCTGGGCGATGAACAGGGCCGCCAGCGTCATATAGATGTTGGTCCCGTCCAGATTGAACGAATAGCCCGTCGGCACGACCAGCCCGACCACCGACCGGTCACAGCCCGCGCGGCCCATCTTCTCGATCAGACTGGGCAGGGCCGCCTCGGACGACGAGGTCCCGAGGACCAGCAGCAGCTCTTCCTTGAGATACCGGATCAGTTTGAAGATCGAGAATCCGTTGGCCCTTGCCACCGCCCCGAGCACCACCACCACGAACAGGGCCGAGGTCAGGTAGAAGGTCGCCACCAGGGCCGCCAGGTTGATCACCGACTCGATGCCGTAACGGCCGATGGTGAAGGCGAAGGCTCCGAACGCCCCGATCGGCGCCGCCTTCATCAGGATGGCCACCAGTTTGAAGAAGGCCTCCGACACGCTCTCCAGCACCGTCATCACCGGCGTGGCCCGCTCGCCGATGACCGCCAGCGAGATGCCGAACAGGATGGCGAAGAACAGCACCTGCAGGATCTCGCCGCCGGCGAAGGCCCCGACCACGGTCTCGGGGATGATGTTCATCAGGAAGGCCACGATGTCGGTGTCGTGCGCCCTGGCGACATAGGTCTGCACCGCCGCCGGATCGAGCGTCGCCGGATCGATGTTCATGCCCGCGCCGGGCCGCACCACATTGGCGACGATCAGGCCGACGATCAGGGCCAGGGTCGAGAAGGTCAGGAAATAGGCGAAGGCCTTGCCCACCACCTGACCCAGCTTTCCGAGGTCGCGCAGATGGGCGATCCCCGTCGCCACGGTCAGGAAGATCACCGGGGCGATGATCATCTTCACCAGCCGGATGAAGGCGTCGCCCAGCGGCTTCAGGCTCTCGCCGAACGTCGGCCAGAAATGCCCGATCAGGGCGCCCAGGCTGATGGCGACCAGCACCTGGACATACAGATGGGTCCAGATCGGCTTGCGGGCCGGCGGCGGCAGCGGCGCCGCCTGTTCCGGCACGCCGACGCCAGGCGCGGCCTTCTTCACGGCAGGCGCACGCTTGCGCACGCCGGCGGATGTCGTGGGCTTGCGCGCCATGGCCGTCCCTCCCGTCGCCGCCCGACGGCGCGACTCGCGAGCGTCAGCCTAGAGCCAGCAGGGCCCGCTTCACAGCCTCAGGCTGTCGCCACACGGGCAAGGTCCGCCGTGATCCGCTCCGCCACCTTCAACCTGTCCGCCGCCGTGTCCCACTCGCCCTTGACCACGATCTTCTGGTCCGGCCGGATCTTCCAGAAAGCGTGGTTCTTCTGGATCAGACCGACCAGCCCCATCGGATTGGGGAAGGCGTTGTTGCGCAGGGTCAGCACCGCGCCCTTGGGCCCGATGTCGATCCGCTCGATACAGGCGGTCTTGCAGTTGGCCTTGATGCCGACGATGCGCAGCAGCTGTTTGGCCTCGTCCGGGAGCGGCCCGAACCGGTCGATCAGTTCGGCGGCCAGGGCTTCCCGCGTCTCCGAATTCTCGGCGTCCGACAGGCGCCGGTACAGGCTCAGACGGACGTTCAGGTCGGGGACGTATTCCTCCGGGATCAGCACCGCCGCCCCGACATTGATGGCAGGCGACCAGCCGCGGTCGACGACCCCGCCGCCCTCGCCCGACTGGCGCAGCTCGGCCACCGCGTCCTCCAGCATCTGCTGGTAAAGCTCGACACCGACCTCGCGGATATGACCCGACTGTTCGTCGCCCAGCAGATTGCCGCCGCCGCGCTGGTCCAGATCGTGGCTGGCCAGCTGGAAGCCGGCCCCGAGGTTGTCCAGCGACTGCAGCACCTGCAGGCGCCGCTCCGACGACAGGCTCATCGGCTTGTTCGGCGGCGTGGTCAGATAGGCGAAGGCGCGCGCCTTGGCCCGGCCGATCCGGCCGCGGATCTGGTGCAGCTGGGCCAGGCCGAACATGTCGGCCTTGTGCACGATCAGGGTGTTGGCCGTCGGCACGTCCAGCCCGCTCTCGACGATCGTCGTCGACAGCAGCAGGTCGTAGCTACCGTCGTAGAAGGCGCTCATCACGTCTTCCAGCTGGGTCGGCGACATCTGGCCGTGGCCGACCACGAATTTGATCTCCGGCACCTTCTCGCGGAGGAACTGTTCGATGTCCGGCAGGTCCGACAGGCGCGGCACGACATAATAGGCCTGGCCGCCGCGGTATTTCTCGCGCAGCAGGGCCTCGCGAACCAGCACCGGATCCCACGGCGTGACATAGGTCCGCACCGCCAGACGATCGACCGGCGGGGTGGCGATGATCGACATCTCGCGGATGCCGGACAGGGCCATCTGCAGCGTGCGCGGGATCGGCGTGGCGGTCAGGGTCAGCAGGTGAACGTCGGCGCGGAGGCCCTTCAGCTTCTCCTTGTGCTTGACGCCGAAATGCTGCTCTTCATCAACGATAACAAGGCCCAGATCCTTGAACCCGACCTGATCGCTGAGCACGGCATGGGTGCCCACGACGATCTCGAACGAGCCGTCCTTCAGCCCCGCCCGCGTTTCGGCCGCGTCCTTCGCCGTCACCATCCGCGACAGGTGGCGCACCTTGACCGGCCAGCCGGCGAACCGCTCGCTGAAGGTCTTGAAATGCTGCCGCGCCAGCAGGGTCGTCGGGCAGACGATGGCCACCTGCTGCCCCGTCATGGCCACCACAAAGGCCGCCCTCAGCGCCACCTCGGTCTTGCCGAAGCCGACGTCGCCGCAGATCAGACGATCCATCGGCGTGCCCTTGCCGAGGTCTTCCAGCACATCGCCGATGGCGTTCAGCTGGTCGTCCGTCTCCTCATAGGGGAAGCGGGCGCAGAACTCGTCGAACAGGCCGTGCGGCGGCGTGATCGGATCGGACGACCGCAGCGACCGTTTGGCGGCCAGGGCGATCAGCCCCTCGGCCATGTCGCGCAGGCGGGCCTTGGCCTTGGCCTTGCGCGCCTGCCAGCCCGCGCCGCCCAGCCGGTCCAGCTGCGCCCCGTCGGTCTCCGAGCCGTAGCGGGTCAGCAGGTCGATGTTCTCGACCGGCAGATAGAGTTTGCTGTCGCCGGCGTAGAGCAGCTCCAGGCAATCGTGCGGCGCCTGCTGGATCTCCAGCGTCTTCAGCCCCTCATAGCGTCCGATCCCGTGATCCAGATGGACCACCAGATCGCCGGTCGTGAGGGCGGAGGCCTCGGCGAGGAAGTTAGACGCCCGGCGCTTCTTCTTCGGCCGCGCCAGCCGGTCGCCCAGCATGTCGGTCTCGGAGATGACGGCGATCGCGTCCGTCTCGAACCCATGTTCGACCGGCAGGACGCCGCGCAGATAGATATCCTTCGGGGCCGCCTGAACGTCGGCCCAGTTGCGCACGGCGACGACGTGATCAAGCCCGTGGTCCGCCAGCATGGCCGCCAGACGCTCGGAGGAGCCCTCGGTCCAGGAGGCGAACAGCACCCGCTTGCCCGCCGCCTTCAGCGCCTCGGCGTGCCGGGCTACCGCCTCGAACAGATTGACGCTGTCCTGCGCCCGTTCGGCCGAGAAGCTTCGCCCCAGCCGCCCGCCCGCGTCCTCGCCGGGTCCATGGAAGGGCGACAGCCGCCGCACCCAGCGGCCCGCCAGCGCGCTGTTCCAGTCGCTCTCGCCCAGATACAGCCGCTCCGGCGGCAGGGCGCGATAGGCGGCTCCGCCCTTGCCCATGGAGGCGTCGCGACGCGCTTCGTAGGCGTCCCGGGTCAGGGTCCAGCGCTCGCCCCGGGCCGCCTCGACCTGATTGTCGAGGAAGACCCGCGCATCGTCGGGCAGATAGTCGAACAGGGTCTCGAGCCGGTCGTAGAGCAGCGGCAGCCAGTGCTCCATGCCCTGCCGCCGCGCGCCCTCGCTGATGGCGGCATAGAGGGGGTCGTCCCCCGCCGCGCCGAACAGGCCGAGGTAGCCGGTGCGGAAACGGGAGATGCTGTCGGGGTCGAGCAGGGCCTCGGAAACGGGCGCCAGATGCACCTCGCGCAGCTGGCCGGTCGACCGCTGGGTCGCCGGATCGAAGGTGCGGATCGACTCCAGCTCCGACCCGAACATGTCCAGCCGCATGGGCTCCTCGAAGCCGGGCGGATAGACGTCGATGACCCCGCCGCGCACGGCGAACTCGCCCTTCTCGGACACGGTCGAGGCCCGCATATAGCCGTTGGCCGCGAAATACCGCTCCAACGATGCGGTCTCGAGGTCGAGACCGACGGTCGTCTGGAATCCGGCGCCATTGGTCACTTCTCGCGGCGGCGTCCGCTGCATGGCGGCCCCGACGGTGGTGACGACCAGCACCGCGGAGCGGTCGCCCGGCGCGCGCTGCGCCAGCCGGGTCAGGGCGGCCATCCGTTCCGCAGACACCGACGAAGTCGGGCTCAGCCGGTCGTAAGGCAGACAGTCCCAGGCCGGGAATTCGACGATCTCGATTCCGTCGGCGAAGAAGCCGAACGCCTGCACGAACTCGCCCATGCGGGCATAGTCCCGCGCCACGAACAGCCCGACGCCGCCTTCGGCCTTCAGCCGCTCGGCGACGACGAGCGCATCCAGTCCCTCCGGCGCGCCGCCGAGGTCCTGATCGCTGCGTTTGGGAAGGGCGCCGTCCATCAGCCGGCCCCCTCGGCCACGGCGGCGGCGACATGGTCGCGCATGAAGGTCCGCAGCTTGATCATCAGGGCGGTGTCGTGCGCCGCCGGCGTCGGCTCCGTGCCGGTGATCCAGGCATAGATCCGGTGATCGTCGTCCTCGGCCAGCAGGGCCTCAAGCGAATCCAGTTCACTCTCGTCCAGCGAGGGCCCGACCTGATCCACAAAGGGGCCCAGCACCAGGTCGGCTTCGCGGAATCCGCGCCGCCATGCCCGGAAGGTGATCCGGCCGAGTCGTTGCTTCAGACGTGCGTCAATATCGGCCACAAGGTTCCTTGCCCGGTCGGTCAGGTTCAATCGCGCAGCGGAGATAGCGTTCCAGACGCGCTTTCGCCAGCTATGCTGTCGTCGCATGCGGCCGCAGATTCTCTTTCCCCTGTTCGCGGAGGTTTCCAGCCTGAAGGGCGTGGGGCCGAAGATCCTGCCGCTCGTCCAGAAACTGGCCGGGCCACTGGTGCGCGACGTCGCCTTCCTCTCGCCGTCAGGCCTGATCGTGCGCCAGCCGATGACGGCGGTGAATGCGATCGAGGGACAGGTCGGGATTTTCGAGGTCGTGATCGACCGGCTCTTCATCCCGGGCAAACCCGGTGCGCCGATCAAGGTCCGGGCATCCGACGACACTGGCTTCGTCCACATGATCTGGTTCGGCGGTTCGGCCCAGCACATCGACCGCCTGCTGCCCAAGGGCCAGAAGCGGCTGGTCTCCGGCAAGGTCGAACGGTTCAACGCCGAGGTCCAGATCGTCCACCCGGACATCTTCACCCCGGAACAGGCCGGCGAGATCGCCGCCATCGAGCCGGTCTATCCGGCGACCGCCGGCCTCTCCTCACGCGTGGTCCGAAAACTGGTTCAGGCCGCCCTCACCCACGCGCCCGAACTCCCGGAGTGGCAGGACCCGGCCTGGCTGGCGAAGACCCGCTGGCCCGGCTGGCGCGCCGCACTGGAGACCCTGCACGCCCCGACCTCCGAACCGGAACTGGAGCCGGACGCTCCGGCCCGGCAGCGGCTGGCCTACGATGAGTTGCTGGCCCACCAGCTGGCCCTGGCCCGCCGCCGACGCGCGCGCCAGATCACGCCGGGACCGCGCATCACGCCCGGCGAGGCCTCCGAACACCTTCTGGCCGCCCTCGGCTTCGACCTGACCGGCGCCCAGATGCAGGCGGTCGCCGAAATCCGCCGCGACCTCGCCTCGGGCGAACAGATGGGCCGGCTGCTGCAGGGCGACGTCGGCTCGGGCAAGACGGCCGTCGCGGCCCTGGCGCTGGCCGATACGGCCGCGTCCGGCTTCCAGGCCGCCCTCATGGCCCCGACCGAAATCCTCGCCCGCCAGCACTGGCAGAGGCTGGCCCCGATGCTCGAGTCCGCCGGGGTATCGACCATTCTCCTGACCGGCCGCGACACCCCCGCCGAACGCCGCACCCGACTCGCCGCCCTCGCCTCGGGCGAAGCCCAGGTGGCCATCGGCACCCACGCCCTGTTCCAGGACGCCGTCCGCTTCGACCGGCTGGCGCTGGCCGTCATCGACGAACAGCACCGCTTCGGCGTCAATGAGCGCCAGCGGCTGCAGGCCAAGGGCGACCCGCGCACCGGCGGCGTCCATCTGCTGACCATGTCGGCCACGCCGATCCCCCGGACGCTCGAGCTGACCCAGTACGGCGAACTGGAGGTGTCGCGCCTGAACGAGAAGCCGCCGGGCCGGACGCCGATCACCACGGCCGTCCTGCCGTTGGCCCGCATCAGCGAGGTGGCCAGACGGCTCAAGGCGGCGATCGACAGCGGCGCCCAGGCCTACTGGATCTGCCCGCTGGTGGCCGAAAGCGAGGCCATCGATCTCGCCGCCGCAGAGGCCCGCGCCGCCGACCTTCGCCGCATTCTCAAGATCGAGGTCGGCCTCGCCCACGGCCAGATGCCGGGCGCCGGGCGCGAGGCCGTGATGGCCGAATTCGCCGACGGCCGAATGCCCCTGCTGGTGGCCACCACCGTGGTCGAGGTCGGAGTCGACGTGCCCAACGCCACCATCATGGTCATCGAACACGCCGACCGGTTCGGTCTGGCCCAGCTGCACCAGCTGCGCGGCCGGGTCGGGCGTGGGGCGAAAGCCAGCGCCTGCATCCTGCTGTACGGCGGCGGCGATGACGGGCTCGGCGAGACGGCGCGGCTGCGGCTCGAAACCCTGCGGCGCACCGAGGACGGCTTCGAGATCGCCGAGGAGGATTTCCGCCTGCGCGGCGGCGGCGATCCTTTGGGCCTCAAACAGAGCGGCTTCCCGGCCTACCGGTTCGCCGATCCGATCCGGCATCGCTCGCTGCTGCTGACGGCGGCCGACGACGCCCGTCTGGTGCTGGGTCGCGACCCGGACCTGACCAGCCCGCGCGGCGAGGCGGTCAAGGTGCTGGAAGCCCTGTTCGACTGGCGCAACGACCGGCCGGGGATCGACTAGGCGGCAGGCCTCGCCCGCCAGACGGCCAGCCGCGCCTGAACATCTGCCTCAATATCCCCGTAGAACAGATTGTAAGGACGAGACTTCCTGCGATCGGCCCAGTCACCCGTCTCGCGGAAGGACTCCGTCCGCGGTTCGGTGTGACGCAGCAGGCCGCCCCGGCACTGGGTGGCGATCTCGCGGGTCATCAGGGCCGGACGCACGCCCCATTCCAGCCCGGTGGCGTTGGTCGCGCCCTGATGCAGCCGGGCCTCGACGGGCGCGGTGTCGGTCGAGCCCGTCACCGGATTGACGCACAGGGCCGCCCGGCCCCCGAGGTCGATCAGTTGCCCACGCCCGTCCCAGACAAGAGCCCGCCGCAACCGCCGGCGTCCGGCGCCGTCATTGTCCTCGCTGACCGGGGACCAGGCCACGATGCAGCCGGCCTGGTCCCGGCTGACGCAGGCCGGAACCTGTGGCGACAGACCGTCGGCGGCGACCACAGTGTCCATCAGATAGACCGCGACCAGCCGGACCCGCAGGGCCGGATCAGGCGCCACCCGCTCGCGCACCAGCCGCTCGACCAGATCGCCGCCCTGTTCCACCCCGGCCAGAACGATGGGTCCGTCCGGATGCCGCACGATCCAGGCGCTGAAGGCGGCGTCGATGTCACGCCAGGCGAAGGCCCTCGCCTCGCGCGCGTCGTCCCGCAGCGTCAGCCGGGTGTAGAGACTGCCCTGGCGGTAGCGCGGCGCGCTGATCGCGCCCGCCCGCTCGAACGGCCCGGCGTAGTTGGGCAGGACCACACGCTTCAGCCAGGCGTCCGCCGCCGTGTCGCCGATCGGCCCGTTCCACTCGCGGCCGCCGTCATAGGTGGTGGAATGCACGAAGAAGATCGCCGCCGGTCCTGACCCGGGCTCCCGGGCGTCGCGCAACGCCCAGGCGGTCGGGTCGCCGTAGTCGGGCGCCGGCGGCGGCGTGTAGGTCTGGAACGGGACCTGCGGATCCAGACTGGCTCTCAGGATGTCGCCGCGCCACACCGCCACCGCCGTGGCCAGCACAAGTACGATGGTCAGGCCGGTCCAGCCGGCCCATTGGCGCAGGCTCATCCGGCCGGCCGTCATCGATACGGATCCGGTGTCGCCAGGAAGGACTGGACGTAGCGACGGACGCCCTCCTCCAGCGGCGTCGACTGCCCCTGGAAGCCCGCCGCCCGCACCCGATCCATCCGGGCCTCGGTGAAATACTGGTATTTGTCCCGGATGCTCTCGGGCGTGTCGACATAGTCGACCCGGGGCGTCTTTCCCGCCGCCGCAAAGGTCGCATTGGCCAGGTCGAGGAAGGACCGCGCCTGCCCCGAACCGGCGTTGAACACGCCGGAGACGCCGGGCGTGTCGAGCAGCCATTCGATGATGTCGACCACATCGTCGACGAAGACGAAGTCCCGCATCTGGCCGCCGTCGGCGTAGTCCGGATTATGCGAGCGGAACAGGGTGACCGGCTCATCGGCCTGAACCTTCGGCCAGATCTGGGCCACGACCGACTTCATCCCGCCCTTGTGGCCCTCGTTCGGCCCATAGACGTTGAAGAATTTCAGGCCCGCCCACTGGCCCGGCGACTGACCCCGGTCCGACTGGCGCGCCGCATATTGGTCGAACAGCATTTTCGAATAGCCATAGGCGTTTAGTGGCTTGAGCGAAGCCAGCGCCTCAAGACTGTCGTCGTCCTCGAACCCCGCCTCGCCGTCGCCGTAGGTGGCCGCGGACGAGGCGTAGATCATCCGCGCGTCACGCAGGGCGCACCAGTCCCAGATATCCCGCGACAGGCTGAAATTGGTGCGCAGGATCAGGTCGGCGTCCGGCTCCGTGGTCGAGGAGATGGCCCCCATGTGGACCACGGCCTCGATCGATTCCGCGTGCCGCTCCAGCTGTTCGAACAGCTCCTCCGGCTGCCAGAAGTCGGCGATCGGGTGTTTGGCGATGTTCTTCCACTTGCCCAGGGCGGCGTCTTCCAGACGGTCGCAGACAACCACGTCGCGGCGGTCCTCCGCGCACAGGCGGGCGACGATGTTGGAGCCGATGAAGCCCGCGCCGCCCGTGACCACGATCATGCGCCGGCTCATGTTTCGTCCTTCATCTTCTCGATCGTCTTCGTGGTCGAATAGCCGTCCTCGAAGGTGGCCAGTCTGACCTCCCCGCCCCAGCTCTCGACCAGATCGCCGCCGACCACGCCCTCGCGGGTGTAGTCCGCGCCCTTGATCAGGACATCGGGCCGCAGCCGTTCGATCAGGGCGATGGGCGTGGGGTCGTCAAAGGCGGTCACGCGGTCCACCGACTGAAGCCCGCCGATGACCACGGCGCGGCTGTCCAGATCGTTGATCGGCCGGCCCTCGCCCTTCAGCCGCCGCACCGAGGCGTCCGTATTCAGCGCCACCACCAGCCGGTCGCACCAGCCGCGCGCCTGGGCCAGATAGGCGACGTGGCCGCGGTGCAGGATGTCGAAACAGCCGTTGGTGAAACCGACCTTCAGCCCCTGCCGCTTCCAGCCGTCGACCACATGGGCCAGCTCCTCCAGCGGCATGACCTTGGCGTGGGCGCCCGCGGCGTGCTGGCTCATCTCGGCGTCGATCAGTTCGGCGGGGGTGACCACCGCCGTGCCGGCCTTTCCGACCACCACCCCCGAGGCGAGGATGGCGAACTCGACCGCCGTCTCCAGCGGCGCGCCCGCCCCCAGCGCCAGACCCAGCGCAGCCAGTCCGGTGTCGCCGGCGCCCGAGACGTCGAACACCTCGCGCGCCCGGCCGGGGAAATGCCGCACCGGTCCGCCGCGCCGCATCAGGCTCATGCCCTTGCCCGCGCGGGTGACCACGAGGGCCTTCGCCGTCGTGGCGTGCAGCAACGCCTTGAGCGCCGCCTCGACCTCGTCGTCAGTCTCGACCGGCAGGCCCGTGGCCCCGGCCAGTTCGCTGGCGTTCGGCTTGATCAGATCGACGGCGCCATAGCGGGCGAAGTCGCGGCCTTTCGGATCAACCACCACCGGCGCGCCGGACTTTTCCGCCGCCGCAAGCGCCTGGGTGATCACCAGATCGCTGACGACACCCTTTGCGTAGTCGGACAGCAGATAAACGGAAGCGCCCGTAAACGCTTCGCTTTTGTCGCCCATCAGCGCGGCGGCCTCTTCGTCGAGCCGCAACAGTTGCTGGCCGGCGGCGACGAAGCGCGTCTTGACGATGGTGGCCACCCCGGCGCGCCGTTCAAGGGCGTCCTCGATGCCCGGCTCCGCGGCGATCAGCGCCGCCAGTTCATCCCCGGCCGCATCCTTGCCGGCCACCGCGCCCAGCCGGGCGATCCCGCCCAGGGCCGCGACGTTGCGAGCCACATTGCCGACCCCGCCCGGCATGGCGGTGGTCCGGCGCGTGCGCAGCACGGGGATCGGGGCCTCGGGCGAAATCCGGCTGACCTCGCCATAGACATAGCGGTCCAGCATCAGGTCGCCGACGCAGGCGACCTTCAGCCCGCGCACCCGCTCCAGCAGCGCCTGCAGTTGTCCGAGATCGAGAGTCCGTTCAGCCATGAGCTTGGCCTATCGGATTCAGGCGGCTTTCGCCATCCGCGCCTTGGTCAGGTCGTCATAGGCGATCAGGTCCGCGCACAGCGCCTCGAACTGGTCCAGCGGCACCATGTTCGGTCCGTCCGACGGCGCGTTGTCGGGGTCCTGATGGGTCTCCATGAAGACCGCGTCCACGCCGACCGCCACGGCGGCGCGCGCCAGCACCGGCACGAACTCGCGCTGGCCGCCCGAGGATGTCCCCTGCCCGCCCGGCTGCTGCACCGAGTGAGTCGCATCGAACACCACCGGACAGCCGATCTCGCGCAGGATCGGCAGGGCCCGCATGTCGCTGACCAGGGTGTTGTAGCCGAAGCTGGCCCCGCGCTCGCAGGCCATAACGTTGGGATTGCCCGCGCCGACCACCTTGGCGATGACGTTCTTCATGTCCCAGGGCGCGAGGAACTGGCCCTTCTTGATGTTGATCACCTTGCCCGTCGCCGCGGCGGCCAGCAGCAAGTCCGTCTGGCGGCTCAGAAAGGCCGGGATCTGCAACACATCGACCGCCTGCGCAGCGATCCGGCAGTGCTCCTCGGTGTGGACGTCGGTCAGCACCGGCAGGCCCGTGACCTCGCGAATCTCGGCGAAGATCGGCAGCGACCCCTCCAGCCCGAAACCGCGCGCCGCGGTCGCGCTGGTGCGGTTCGCCTTGTCAAAACTGGTCTTGTAGATGACGCCGACGTTCAGCCGCTCGCCGATTTCCTTCAGCGCATGGGCCATCTCCAGCGCGTGCTGGCGGCTCTCCAGCTGGCACGGGCCGGCGATGAAGACGATGCGCTGGCCGCCGCCGATGGAAACGGGGCGCTTGAGCCCGTCCTTGATGTCGATGATGGCGTTTGGCTTGGACAAGGCGGATTTCCCGGATTTGCGGCTTGGCGACGCGCGACTCATGCCGCACTCATGCGGCGATCAGGTGGCGTCGGACGGTGTGGTTCGCAAGCTATCACGGAGCCCGCACGCATGACCACCAAGGCCGAGGACCGACCCGTCATCCTGTGGTTCCGTGCGGACCTGCGTCTGGCGGACAATCCGGCCCTCGTCCACGCTGTGGAGACCGGCCGCCCGGTCCTGCCCCTGTACATCCTCGATCAGGGCCCCGCGACGCTCCAGACGGGCGCGGCGTCCCTGTGGTGGCTCGACAAGTCCCTGCGCGCGCTGGACGCCTCGCTACAGGCCCGTGGCTCCCGCCTGATCCTGCGTCGCGGCGAAAGCGAGGCCGAACTCCGACGTCTGATCGACGAGACCGGGGCGGACGCCGTCTTCATGAACCGCCGCTTCGAACCCGATGCCTTCGCCCGGGACGCCGATATCGCGCACGGGTTCCAGGCCGAGGGCGTGGCCTGCAAGGGCTGGAACGGGACCCTTCTGGCTCGACCCGGATCCGTGCTGAACGGCTCCGGCCAGCCCTACAAGGTCTTCACCCCCTTCCACCGGGCCCTCCTGGCCGCTGCGGTCGCGCCACCCCCTGCCCCCGCGCCGACCGCCTTACGGACACCGTCCGGGCCGGTCTCGGACGACATCGATCGCTGGGGCCTGCATCCCACGCGGCCTGACTGGTCGCGCGGATTCGACTGGACGCCGGGCGAGACGGGCGCGGAGGCTGCGCTCGCCGCATTCCTGTCGCGGGGCCTCAAATCCTATGGCAAGGGCCGCGACATCCCGGCCGAGCCGGCGACCAGCCGCCTGTCGCCGCACCTGCATTTCGGCGAGATCAGTCCGTGGCGCGCGGTCGAGGCCGCCCGGTCCGCCGCCGCTGATGGCCGCGTGCCCGCCGCCGAGGCCGACAAGTTCGTGGCCGAGATCGGCTGGCGGGAGTTCTCGGCCCATCTGCTGCACGCCTTCCCGCAGATCACCGACACCGCCTTCCGTCCTGAATATGACGCCATGCCCTGGCGCGACGATCCCGCCGGTCTCGAGGCATGGAAGCGCGGCCGGACCGGCTATCCGATCGTGGACGCGGGCATGCGCGAGCTTTGGACGACCGGTTTCATGCACAACCGGGTGCGGATGATCGTCGCCTCCTTCCTGATCAAACACCTGCTGATCGACTGGCGCGAAGGCGAGGCGTGGTTCCGCGACACCCTCGTCGATGCAGATATCGCGTCGAATGTGCAGAATTGGCAGTGGGTCGCTGGATCCGGAGCGGACGCTTCTCCGTACTTCCGCATCTTCAACCCCATCACCCAGGGACAGAAATTCGATGCAGACGGCCGATATGTCCGACGGTGGGTCCCGGAGCTCCGCGGAGTTCCCGACCGCTGGCTCCACGCGCCCTGGTCCGCGCCAGCCGAAGTCCTGCGTGACGCCCGCGTGCGACTGGGCGCGGAATACCCCCGCCCGATCGTCGAGCATGAGGTCGCCCGCAAGCGCGCGCTCGAAGCGCTCGGGACCATCGTGGCGGGCCGTGCCGCGGAAGGGGATTGACGGGCGGGCGGCCCATACCCACCCTTTTCAGTCATGACATCGGTCACTGCCGAGCGCATCGAACGCACCGCCCGCACCCCGCGCGGGTTTACGCTGCTGCTGCGCCTTCTCGCCGCCAACTGGACCTTCGGGCGGCTCACCGTGCTCCTGCCCAACGGCGAGACGCACCAGCTGGAGGGCCCCCAGCCGGGCCCTGCGGCGATCTTCGACATCAAGGACTATCGCTTCGCCCGGCGTGTGCTGGCCTCGGGCGATATCGGGTTCGCCGAAGGCTATATGGCCGGCGAGTGGGACAGCCCCCAGCTGGCCGCCCTGCTCGAGTCCTTCGCTCACAACTATGACCACATCCGCCGGCTGGCCGACGGCAATCCGCTGATGCGGGCGATCAACTGGCTGTCGCACAAGCGAAAGCGCAACAGCCGCGCGGGATCGAAGAAGAACATCCACGCCCACTACGACCTCGGCAACGCCTTCTATGCGTCCTGGCTGGACGACACGATGACCTATTCCTCGGCCCGCTTCACGCGGGCCGGCATGGCGCTCGACGCGGCCCAGCGAGAAAAATACGCCTCCCTCGCCCGACTCATGGCGCTTCAGTCCGGTCAGTCGGTGCTCGAGATCGGCTGCGGCTGGGGCGGCTTCG
Source organism: uncultured Brevundimonas sp. (assembly GCA_964398675.1). Taxonomy (GTDB): domain Bacteria; phylum Pseudomonadota; class Alphaproteobacteria; order Caulobacterales; family Caulobacteraceae; genus Brevundimonas. Next base: position 11,029 of record CAYNNT010000002.1, on the reverse strand, counting down.
CAGAGTTCGCGGCCAGGGAGGTCGGCGCGCGGGTCACCGCCGTCACCATCTCCCGGGAGCAGTTCGACTTCGCCCGCCAGCGCATGTTCAACGCCGGCCTGGCCGAGCGGGCCGATATCCAGCTGATCGACTATCGCGACGTCCAGGGCCGGTTCGACCGGGTCGCCTCGATCGAGATGTTCGAGGCCGTCGGGCAGGAATACTGGCCCGCCTATTTCGGCAAGATCCGCGACGTTCTGGAACCGGGCGGGCGGGCCGGTCTGCAGATCATCACCATCGATGACGCCCTGTTCGACGACTACAATCGCAAGACTGATTTCATCCAGAAATACATCTTCCCGGGCGGTATGCTGCCGTCCGAGGAACGGCTGAAGCCCGTCATCGACCGCGCCGGCCTCGGCTGGAGCGAGATCGAGCGGTTCGGACAGGACTATGCCGACACGCTCAAGCTCTGGGATGAGCGCTTCCAGGTCGCCTGGAGCGACATCCGGCGCATGGGCGGCTTCGACGAGCGCTTCCGTCGTCTCTGGCGATTCTATCTCGCCTATTGCGAGGCCGGATTCCGCTCGGCCCGGACCGATGTCATCCAGCTGGCGCTCACCCGGACCTGACCGCCCCCAGGGCTGTGCGACAGGCCTCGGCCTCCGCAACCACCGCCTGCCGCCGCGCCGCGTCCCAGCCGTCCAGGGTCCGATAGGGCATGGCGAGGCGCGGGTTGCCGGCGAGCCGGGCGCGGTTCCGCTCAAGGAAGCCCCAGTACAGCCGGTTGAACGGGCAGGCCGCTTCGCCGGTCTTGAGCTTCACGTCATACCGGCAACCGGCGCAGTAGTTGCCCATCCGGTTGATGTAGGCCCCTGAGGCCGCATAGGGCTTGGTGCCCATGATGCCGCCGTCGGCGAAGGTCGCCATGCCGCGGGTGTTGGGCATCTCCACCCATTCGAACGCGTCGGCATAGACGACCATGTACCAGTCATCGACCGCGTCGGGATGGACGCCCAGCAGCATGGCCAGATTGCCGGTGACCATCAGCCGCTGGATGTGGTGGGCGTAGGCGTGGTCGCGGGACGACCGCACCGCATCGGCCACGCAGGCCATGTCGGTCTCGCCGGACCAGTAGAACCACGGCAGGCTCCGGTCCGCGTCCAGGGCGTTCCGCGCCCCGTACTCGGGCATCTTCGACCAGTAGAGGCCGCGCACGAATTCCCGCCATCCGAGGATCTGGCGGATGAACCCCTCGACCGCATTCAGCGGCGCCCGGCCGGCGCGATACTCCGCCTCCGCCCGACGGCAGACCACCAGCGGATCGAGCAGGCCCAGGTTCAGCGACGTCGACACCATCCCGTGCCACATCCACGGCTGCCCCGCCGCCATGGCGTCCTGCCAGGCCCCGAACGAGGGCAGGATATCGGACAGGAAGGCGGCCAGCACCGCTTCCGCCTCGTCGGCGTCGGTCGGCCAGCCGAAGCCTTCCAGTTCGCCGAAATGGTCGCCGAACAGGCGTTCGACATCCGCCATCGCCCCGCGCGTCACCGCATCGGGCGTGATCCTCATCCGCCGCGGCGGGACCACGCCCCGGGCCAGACCCGAGCGGTTGTCCTTGTCGAAATTCCACTCGCCGCCCGCCGGTTCGGCGCCGTCCATCAGCAGGCCGGTCTCGCGCCGCATCTCACGATAGAAGAACTCCATCGTCAGCGTCTTCCTGTCGGCGGCCCAGCGGTTGAAGCGGTCCAGTGAACAGATGAACCGGTCATCCTCGCGAATTTCCACCCGGACCTTGGTCGACTTGGCGAAGGCCGCGAGGGCCTCGGCCAGACGCCACTCGCCACATTCGGTCATCACCAATTCGCCGAACGGCTGCCCGGCCAGGGCGCGGCCCAGCTCTCCGGCGATCGACCCCGTGTTGGCCGGATCGTCGATCCGGACATGGCGGACCGTCACCCCGCGCCCTTCCAGCCGCGCCGCGAATTTGCGCATGGCCGCGAACACCAGGGCGATCTTCTGCTTGTGGTGCTTCACATAGGTGGCCTCGTCGCGCACCTCGGCCATCAGCACGACATCGACCGAGGGGTCGAGGCCGCGCAGCGCGGACAGTCCGTCGGACAGCTGGTCGCCCAGCACCAGTCTCAGGGTTCCGCCGGCCGGCGTGTTAGACAGACCCATGACCGACACCGCCCCCCTGATCTCGACCACGGACCTCGCCGCCCGATTGAGCGATCCGTCCCTCAAACTCATCGACGCCAGCTGGCATCTGGATGGCCGCGACGGGCGACCGGATTTCGAGACCGCGCGCCTGCCCGGCGCGGTCTTCTTCGACCTCGAAGCCTCCTCGGATCAAGAGAGCGACTTGCCGCACATGCTGCCGGAGCCCGCCTTCTTCGCGGCCCGGATGGGGGCGCTCGGGGTCTCCTCTGATGACAGTCTCGTCGTCTATGACACGGTCGGCATCCGCTCGTCGGCGCGCGCCTGGTGGATGTTCCGGGCGATGGGGGCGCGGGACGTGCGTGTCCTCGACGGCGGCCTGCCGAAATGGCGGTCCGAAGGACGGGTCACCGAAAGCGGTCCGGCCGCGAACCGGGCGTCAGCGACCTTCACAGCGAACACCCGGCCGGAACTGATCGCTGATCTGGACACCGTCCGGGCCGCCCTTCAGGCCGGAGACCAGGTGCTGGACGCCCGCGTCGCCGACCGGTTCGCGGGCCGTGCCCCCGAGCCCCGCGCGGGCCTTCGCTCGGGCCATATGCCCGGCGCCCTGAACCTGCCCTTCCCCGCTATCCTGAATTCCGACGGCACGATGAAACGGGGCGAGGCGCTGGAGCAGGCCTTCCGCTCCGCCGGGATTGATCCGGACCGCCCGGTCGTGACGACCTGCGGCTCCGGCGTCACCGCCGCCATCCTCAGCCTCGGTCTCGCCGTGCTGGGCCGGCCGTCGCGCCTCTATGACGGCAGCTGGGCCGAGTGGGGCGGACGGGCGGAAACCGACGTCGTGTCCGCGCCGCCCGCCTGAGACTCAGTTCGCCGGCGCGACATCCGGCAGCTTGAGATCCGCCGGCACGATCGCATCACTCTCGCCGCGCGACACGACCGTCGCCGCCACCAGATCGCCGGTGACGTTCAGAGTGGTGCGGCACATGTCGAGGAAGCGGTCGACGCCGAGGATCAGGCCGATGCCTTCGGCCGGCACCCCGACCATGGTCAGGATCAGGGCGATGACCGGCAGCGAGCCCGCGGGCACCCCCGCCGTACCGATGCCGCCGAGGATGCAGACCAGCATCACCACCAGCTGCTGCTGAAGGTTCAGGTCGACGCCGAAGAACTGGGCGAGGAACAGCACCGTGACGCCCTCGAACAGGGCGGTGCCGTTCTGGTTGGCGGTCGCGCCCACCGTCAGCACGAAGCGCGAGATCCGGCGCGGCAGCTTCAGCTTCTCTTCCGCGGCCTTGATGGCGATCGGCAGGGTAGCGTTGGACGAGGCGGTCGAGAAGGCGACCACGAAGGGCTCGCGGACGCCATTGGCGAATTTCAGCGGGTTCATCCCGCCGAAGATCCAGACCAGCAGCGGATAGACGATGAACATATGGATCGCCATCGCGCCCACAGCCACGCCCGCATACGCCCCCAGCCGGACCAGCAGGTCCCAGCCGAACACGGCCGCCAGGTTGAACATCAGCGCCGCGATCGCGATCGGGGCCAGTTTGATGACCAGGTTGATGAGCTTCATCATCACCTCGAACAGCCCCTGCAGCGTCTCCTGCAGCGCGTCCGTGGCCTTCGACTTGGCCATGACCATGCCGATGCCGAAGATCAGGGCGAAGATCATCACCGGGAGGATCTGGTTCTCGGCCGCCGCCGTGAAGACGTTGGACGGGATCATGTCGAGGAAGAACTGGCCGGCCTCGATGGATTTGGGGGCATTGCCGACGATGGCCGAGGCCCCTTCGGCGCCCTGGGCCAGCAGCTGCTGCGCCAGCACCGGATCGACCCCGTCGCCGGGGCGGAAATAGTTGACCATGCCGAGGCCGATGCCGACGGCGATGGCCGAGACCAGCACGGTGAACACCAGGGTCTTGAAGCCGACCCGACCGAGCGACTTCAGATCGCCCATCTCGGCGACCCCGACGGCCAGGGCCGCGAACAGCAGAGGCAGGACCAGCATGAACAGCAGGCGCAGGAAGATCTGGCCGACCGCCTTGATGATGTCCATCACCCAGGGAAGGACCTCGAGGCCCATCAGGTTGACGTAGAGCCCTCCGCCCATGCCGACGGCAAAGCCCAGCAGCATCCAGAGATAGAGCGGAATCCCGCCACGTTTCGTCGTTTCCATCTTTCCCCCTGGCGCCTGTCCCGGCGTCCTATCGAATCGGCAGGGCGTAGATCAGCCCGGCCGGTCTTGCGTTCCATTGTGCGTTAAGCCCACGGGCCAGGTCGAGCGAGGAATCCGTCCCGACGTTCCGCGAGAAGATTTCGCCGTAGTTGCCCTCGGCCTCGATGGCCGCCTTCGCCCAGTCCTTGCGCAGGCCCAGCATCGGCCCGACGTCGCCCTCGACGCCGAGCAGACGACGGACGGCGGGACTGCGCGACTCCTCGGCCATCTGATCGGCGTTGTCGCTGGTCACGCCCAGTTCCTCGGCGAGGATCAGGGCGTTCAGCGTCCAGCGCACGATCGAGGTCCAGGCCTCATCGCCCCGCTTGACCGCCGGCCCGAGGGGTTCCTTGGAGATCACGTCCGGCAGGATGGCGTGCTGTTCGGGGTTGGACATCGTGGTCCGCGCCGCCGCCAGGGCGGATATGTCGGCGCTCAGGGCGTCGCAGTCCTCGCGCGCATAGGCCGCCCGGGCGGCTTCCTCATTGGCGGCGACCACCGGCGTATACTCCAGCGACCGCGCGCGGAACCAGTCAGCCACATTCAGTTCGGTGGTCGAGGCGCGCTGCACGCAGACCCGCGCGCCGTTCAGTTCGGCCGCCGTGGCCAGGTCCAGTGACCGGCGCACCAAAAAGCCCTGACCGTCATAGTAGTTGACCCCGGCGAACCGCACCCCTTCCCGCGCTTCCCGCGACAGGGTCCAGGAGGTCGACCGCCACAGCACATCGACGCGGCCGCTGCGCAGTCCCTCGAACCGCTGGCTGCTGGTCAGGGGCACAAACCGGACGGCGTTCGCATTACCCAGCACCGCCGCCGCCAGGGCGCGGCAGAAGTCAGCGTCGAAACCGCGCCATTCGCCGCGATTGTCCGTGTAGGCGAAACCGACCAGGCCCTCGTGCACGCCGCAGTTCAGGCGTCCCCTCCGCTTGATGGCCGCAAGGGTCGGGCTGGCGAAATCGGGCGCGGCGATCTGGTCCTGGGCCGCGGGGTCAGCGCCCTCTCCGGCGTCGACGGGCGCTTGGCCGCGGCTGCACCCGGCAAGGGTCAGGACCAGGGCGATCGCCAGCGCGGAGGCAGCACCGCCGTCCCTCATTCGCCCCGTCGATCGTGTCCGCATCCGCGCCTCGCCGAATTTCGTCAGACCTTGCGCCCCGCCTGCTTTAGAAGCCTTTGGAGGCTGAACCGCAACCCTCCCGTCCGGCGCGCATGACCGATCGAACCGACCGCACCCGCCTGATCGCCGCCGCGACCCGACGCGGCAGGGGCCGTCGGCCTGTTGCCCCGCCGCTCGAGCGGGCGTCGACCCTGCTGAACGATGCCCCCGGCGACATGCGCGACGAAAGCCGGGGTCCGGTCTATGGCATCGAGGATCTTTCGGCGGCGCGCGAGCTCCGCGACCTGTTGTGCGACCTCGAAGGCGCGACCGACGCCTGGCTGGTCCCGTCGGGTCTGGCCGCCGTCACCGTGCCCCTCACCGCCCTGCTCCGGTCCGGCGACGAGGTCCTGACCACCGATGCCCTGTACGGCCCCAGCCGGCGCTTCCTTCGTCGGCACCTCGGCGAGCGCGGCGTCACGACCGCCTTCCACGCCCCGAACGCGACGACGGAAGACATCGTCGCCGCCATCACCGACCGGACGCGCGTCGTGCTGATCGAGTCGCCCGCCTCCCTGACGTTCGAGATGCTCGACGTCCCCGCCTTCGCCGCCGCCTGCCGCGCGCGCGGGGTGCGAACGGTCATGGACAACACCTGGGGCGCGGGCCTCGCCTTCCGACCGCTGGCGCATGGCGTCGACGTCAGCGTCCAGGCGGTGACCAAATATGTCTCGGGCCATTCCGACCTGCTCATGGGCTCCATCGCCGTTGCCGACCCCGCCGTCGCCCAGCCGATCGCCGAGACGCTGGAGGACCTCGGCTGGCGCGTCTCGCCCGACGATGCCTGGCTGGCCCTGCGCGGCCTGCGGACAATGCCGCTGCGCTACAAGGAACAGGCACGGTCCGCCCTCGTCGTCGCGCACTGGCTGCAAGCCCGGCCCGAGGTCGCCGAAATCCTCTATCCCCCCCTGCCCGGCGCCGCCGGTCACGCCCTGTGGGCGCGCGACTACACCGGGGCTGCCTCCCTGTTCGGCATGGTGATGAAGGGTGGTGACGAAGCCGCCGCCCACGCCCTCATGTCGGCCCTCGACCTTTTCGGCCTCGGCTATTCCTGGGGCGGGTTCGAAAGCCTGATCACCCATGAGACAGGCCAGCTGTCGGGCCGAAGGTCGCCGCCCGGGCTGGCGGGGCAGTTGCTCCGCCTCCACGTCGGGCTCGAGGACCCGGCCGACCTGATTGCTGATCTTGAAGGCGGACTCGCCGCCTGGCGCACCGCCTTCGGCTGACCGACCGTGGCGCGCCCAGCAGGACTCGAACCTGCAACCGTCCGCTTAGAAGGCGGGTGCTCTATCCGGTTGAGCTATGGGCGCCCGAGGGAAGAAATGAAGTTCCCGCGGCTCAAGTAGCGCGAAGCGCGGTAGCCGCAACGACTAATGCGTCCAGGGCTGTTTGCGGCCGGTGGCGAAATTGTCGGCATAGGCCTTGAGGATGACCGGCGCCTCCTGCGGCTCGTGCAGGCGGAACGGGATGCCGTGCCGCTCGGCATAGGCCACGGCCTCCTCGGCCGAATCGAAGCTCAGCCGAACCTGGCCGTTCATGTCGCTGGAGCTGGTCCAGCCCATCAGCGGATCGATGGTCCGCGCCGAGGCCGGCTCGAACTCCAGCCGCCAGCCTCTCGAAGAGGCCTTGCCGGACTGCATGGCGGTCTTGGCGGGGCGATAGATGCGGGCGAGCATGGACGGTCCTCGTGACGACGGCGGGCGAACCCGCGCGGCCCAGATACCGCGCGGCTGACGCCGGGTCCAGCGCCCGACTTGGCCTCCCTGCCCGGCAGGCCTATGGAGATTGCAAATAGCAGGACATCTGTATGACCCGACACCGCAGCCGCACCCTCGGAGAGCGCACGCTCGCGCCCGAGACCCTGATGATGGGCTACGGCTACGATCCCACCCTATCGGAAGGCTCCATCAAGGCCCCGATCTTCCAGACCTCGACCTTCGTCTTCAAATCGGCGGAGGACGGCAAACGCTTCTTCGAGGTCGCCTACGGCCTGCGCCAGAAGGAGCCCGAGGAAGCCCTCGGCCTGATCTATTCACGCATCAACAATCCGAACCTCGAAATCCTCGAGGACCGGCTGGCCGTCTGGGACGCCGCCGACAAGGCCCTGGTCTTCTCCAGCGGCATGGCCGCCATCTCGACCACCATGCTGGCCCTCAGCCGGCCCGGGGATGTCATCGTCTATACAGCGCCGGCCTATGGCGGCACCGAATACCTTTTCGACCGCATCCTTCCCCGCATGGGCGTTCAGACGATCAGCGTGGCTGACTGTGATGGCGGCGAAGCCCTGTCCGCCGTCGTCCGCTCGGCGTCCGAGGCTGCCGCGGCGACGGGGGGACGGCTGGCGGCGGTCTACGTCGAGACCCCTGCCAACCCGACCAACCAGTTGATCGACCTGGAAGCCGCCGCCGCCGCAATTCGCGAGCTCGGCCTCGCTGAGCCGCCCTTGCTGGTGGTGGACAACACCTTCCTCGGCCCGCTCTGGCAGAAGCCGCTTCGGCACGGCGCCGATCTGGTGCTCTATTCGCTGACGAAATATGTCGGCGGCCACTCGGACCTGATCGCCGGCGCCTGCCTCGGCCGGGCCGACCTCATGGCCCGCGTGGGCGAGATGCGAACCATCTGCGGCACCATCACGGATCCCCATACCGCCTGGCTTTTGATGCGCAGCCTCGAAACCCTGCACATCCGCATGGAGCGCTCCCAGGCCAACGCCATGAATCTTGTCGCCCGCCTGCGCGGCCACCCGAAGATCGAAGCCGTCCTCGACGCGGGCGGCGCTGAAGCCTCGCCGGGCCAGCAGGCCCTGTTCGCGCGCCAGTGCAGCGGCGCCGGCTCGACCTTCTCCCTGCGCCTCAAGGGCGGCGAGGCCGAAGCCTTCCGTATGCTCAACGCCCTTCGGCTGTTCAAACTGGCTGTCAGCCTGGGCGGGACTGAAAGCCTCGTCTCCCACCCCTCCAGCACCACCCACTCCGACTACAGCGCCGAGGCCAAGGCCCGGTGCGGTATCGGCGACAACCTCGTGCGCCTCTCGGTCGGGATCGAGAACGCCGATGACCTGTACGCCGACCTCGAGCAGGCGCTGGCGGCGGTCTGAGGCCGCGCGAATTGCTTTGACGCAAGGACGGATGGGCGGACCATCTGCATCGTTCGAACGATTCCTCCGGAAGGGGCTCAGATGACCGCCGACCCGTCAACGTCCAGCGGCCCCTACAGCCGGCTTTCGATCGCCCTCCACTGGCTGATGCTGGTCCTGCTGGCGGCCGTCTTCGCGTGCATCGAGCTGCGGGAGAACTTTCCGCGCGGCAGCGACATCCGCCAGGCGCTGAAGACCTGGCATTTCATGCTGGGCCTTTCGGTGTTCGTCCTGGTCTGGGTCCGACTGCTCGCGCGGCGCCGGATGCCCTGGCTCGCCGCTGAGGGCGGCTGGACCCGATGGCCGGCCCTGGCGGTGCATGTGGCGCTGTACGGCGGAATGATCGCCCTGCCCCTGCTCGGCTGGCTGACCCTCAGCGCCGAGGGCGACGCCATCCCCTTCTTCGGCCTGTCCCTGCCGCCCCTGATCGGGCAGGACAGGCAGCTCGCTCATCAGATCGAGGACCTTCACAAGACCATCGGCGAGGCAGGGTACTGGTTGATCGGCCTGCATGCCCTGGCCGCCGTTTTCCACCATTATGTGCTCAAGGACGGGACGCTGCGGCGGATGCTGCCCGGCTGGCGCTGACAGGACAAAGCCCATGAGCCGCCTCGAACGTCACCCTGAGCGCCATCTGGTCGCCCGCATCGGCTGGCTGCGCGCCGCCGTGCTCGGGGCCAATGACGGCCTGGTCTCCACGGCCAGCCTGGTGGTCGGCGTGGCCGCGGCGGAAGCCAGCCGCAGCGGCGTATTGATCGCCGGCGTCGCCGGACTGGTGGCCGGCGCGATGTCCATGGCGGCCGGCGAATATGTCTCGGTCAGCTCCCAGTCGGACACCGAGAAGGCCGACCTTGCCCGTGAAACCGCCGAGCTCGCGGCCGACCCCGAAGCCGAGGTCACCGAGCTGGCCGCCATCTACGCCGCCCGGGGCGTCGAACCGGCGCTGTCGCGGCAGGTCGCCGAACAGCTGATGGCCCGGGACGCGCTCGGCGCCCATGCGCGCGATGAACTGGGCATTTCGGAATTCACCACGGCCCGGCCGATCCAGGCCGCCCTGACGTCGGCTGCGACCTTCGCCCTGGGCGCGGCGCCGCCTCTGCTCGTGGCCCTGCTCGCGCCGCTGGACAGCCTGATGATCTGGGTCAGCGCCATCGCCCTGGCCGGCCTGATGGGACTCGGAGCGCTCGGCGCCGCCGCGGGCGGCGCCAATGTGCCCCGGTCGGTGCTGAGGGTGGCCTTCTGGGGCGTCGTCGCCCTTGCCGCCACCGCCGGCATCGGTCGCCTGTTCGGTACGGTGGTCTAGGGCGTCCGGGCGTTGAATTGGTCGGAGTGAGAGGATTCGAACCTCCGACCCTCTGGTCCCAAACCAGATGCGCTACCAGGCTGCGCTACACTCCGGCGGCGGGATTTGGCACACTCGACGCTGCGCCGCAACGCGCTGCGTGACTATTCGGCGAAGAAGGGGTGGCTGACCTTGTCGCCGGGCCGGGCTCCGATCTCGTCGGCGCGGCCCGCGCGCAGCTCCAGTACGCCGCTGGCGGGTCCGTTCGAAGGGATGACGGCGTCGGACTGGGGCGTGGCGTTCTTGGCGATCGAGACGATCCTGCCGCGCGGGTCGATATAGATGATGTCCAGCGGGCTGGGCGTGTTGCGCATCCAGAACCCGCGCTCGGCCACGTCAGGAAACTCGAACAGCATCCCGCGGTCGTCGGCCAGGGGCTCGCGCTCCATCAGGCCGCGCTGGCGTTCCGCGTCGTCGTCGGCGATCTCGACCATGAAGCGGTGCTCCCCGCTGGCGGTCGTGATGGTCAGCGGTTCGAGCGGATCGCCCTTGGCGTCGCGCGGCGCCCCGGCGCCGGCGCAGGCCGACAGCAGCACGAGGCTGGAAACCAGGCCCAGAAGTCCACGACGGTTCAACATCACCGATCCACCCTCACTGGAGCGGATGGTTCATCCGCCCGGTCTGATTTCCGCGACCACCAGCCCCTTGGGGCCCTCGGCGAACCGCACCGAGACCGTCTCGCCGGGCAGCAGGTCATCCAGCCCGCACCGGCGCAACGTCTCGACATGGACGAAGATATCCCCCGGTTCGCCATCGCGCACCACGAAACCGTAGCCCTTGGTGCGATTGAACCATTTGACGACGGCGGCCTCCATCGGCTCGCCCGACGACAGCCCCTCGAATTCGCCCGCGGCCCGGGCCGTCTGCTTGAGGCCCTCATAGCCCGTCCGGCGCGGGGCGGCGACCAGCTCGGGATCCCCTTCGCCGAGGTCATGAACCTCGGTGACCTGCCAGCCCTTGGGCCGCCTGGCGCATTCGCAACTGATCGGCGCGCCCTCGGCGGCCGCGTCCCGACCTGCGTCACGCAAGCTCGAGACGTGC
>CAYNNT010000001.1:0-102690 GCA_964398675.1 uncultured Brevundimonas sp. | reverse complement strand
CAGGTGTCCGAGGCCCTGATGGCCGCCGACGCCGTCGACGCCGAACGCGGCGTCATCGAGGGTGAGGAGCGCCTGCGCAACACCCCCGGCCTGCGCTCGATCAAGGCCCAGCTGGCCCTGCTTGCTCCCGGCCAGCGCGTCTCCCAACGCCTGCCGATCGGCGATCTGAACATCATCCGCAACGCCCCGCGCGAAAGGTTCGTCGAATTCTACGACGCCTATTACCGCCCTTCCCGCGCGACCTTCGTCGCCGTCGGCGACTTCGATGTCGATGTGATGGAAGCCAAGATCCGCGGCGCCTTTGAAAGCTGGGAGCCCCGCGCCGCTGACGGTCCCGAGCCCGATCTGGGCACGGTCGCGCCGCGCCAGCCGGAAACCCGCATCCTCGTCGAGCCCGGCGTCCAGTCCTCGATCCAGCTGAACTGGATCCGCAATCCCGACCTCGATCCCGACACCGTTTCCGAGCGCCGCGAGGAGCTGCTCCGCGGTCTTGGCGTCTCGGTCCTGAACCGTCGTCTGGGCGAGATCGCCCGCGCCGACAATCCGCCATTCGCCAGCGCCGGCGGCGGCGAGTCCGGTCTGGTCGACAGCCTCGACATCGCCTCCGTCTCGGCCCAGTTCGCGCCCGGCGAATGGAAACGCGCCCTCGAGGCGATCGAACAGGAGCAGCGCCGCCTCACCCAGTACGGCGTCTCGGAAGCCGAGCTGCAGCGTGAGATCACCGACATCCGCGCCAGCCTCGAGAACGCTGTCGCCGGCGCCGCCACCCGTCGCACCCCGCAACTGGCGGGTGCCCTGAGCAATGCGGCCAACGCAGGCGATGTCTTCTCCTCGCCCCAGACCAACCTCGACCTTTTCAACGCCGCCGTTCAGGGCGTGACCGCCGCCCAGATCAGCGAAGCCCTGAAGCCGGTGTTCACCGGCGAAGGTCCGCTGGCCCTGGTCATCAGCCCGGTGGAGATCGAGGGCGGTGAAGCCGCCGTCACCGCCGCTCTCGAGGCCTCGCGTCTGGTCCCGGTCGCCGCCCCCGCCGCCCAGACCCAGGTGGACTGGCCCTACGCCAGCTTCGGCGCGCCCGGCACGGTGCAGGATCGCCGCGAGATCACCGAGGTCGGCGCCACGGTCGTCACCTTCGCCAACGGCGTCCGCCTGACGGTCAAGCCGACCACCTTCCGCGACGAGCAGATTCTGGTCAGCGTCCGCACCGGCATCGGCGAGCAGGGCATGAGCCCCGACCGCGCTGACCCGCAACTGCTGGCCGCCGCCATCGTGCCGCCCGGAGGTCTGGGTCGCCTGACCTTTGACGAGCTCAGCCGCACCCTGAACGGCCGCATCTATTCGGCCGGCTTCCAGGTCGGCGGCGACAGCTACCAGCTTCAGGGCGGAACCCGTCCCGAGGATCTGGCGCTGCAGATGCAGGTTCTGGCCGCCTACCTCACCGATCCCGGCCTGCGCCCCGCGCCGATGCAGCTGATCAAGTCGATCTTCCCGCAGCAGATCGCCCAGCTGATGGCCACCCCCGGCGGCGCCTTCCAGATCCAGGGCTCCGGCCTGCTGGCCAGCGGCGACAAGCGCGAATCCCTCCCGACGGCCGAGGAAATCAACAGCTGGACTATCGACCAGCTGCGCGAAGGCGTCACCAACGGCATGGCCAGCGGCCCGATTGACGTGATCGTGGTCGGCGACCTGACCGTCGAGGACGCCATCGCGGCCGTGGCCCCGACCTTCGGCGCCCTGCCCGCCCGCGGTCCGGACGCCCAGCCCGCGCCCGGCGCCACGGTTCTGCGCTTCCCGGCCCCGACGGCCGAGCCCGTTCGCCTGACCCACACGGGTCCGGCCGAACAGGCCCTGGCCTATATCGCCTGGCCGACCACCGACGCCGTCGGCGATCGCACGGACGCCCGCCGCGCCTCGATCCTGTCCGAGGTGCTCAAGCTGCGCGTGCTCGAGGAAATCCGTGAACGTCAGGCCCTGGCCTATTCGCCCTCGGTCCGCGCCAGCGCCTCGGACATCTATGAGGACTACGGCTCGATCTCGATCACGGCCGAGACGGCGGCTGACAAGCTGGACGCCTTCTATGCGGCGGTCGAGGCGATCACGGCGTCGCTGCGCGACACGCCCCCCACCGAGGACGAGCTGAACCGCGCCCGTCTCCCGGTCATCGAATCGCTGCGCCGCAGCCAGGCCAGCAACGAATACTGGCTGGGCCAGCTCGGCGAAGTGGTCGACCAGCCGGGCGACATCGAGCAGATCCTGACCCACATCTCGGATCTGGAGGCCATCACCCCGGCCGATATCCAGACCCTGGCGCGTCAGTATCTGAAGTCCGACACCGCCTGGCGGGCCGTGGTGGTCTCGTCCAACGCCCCGGCGGTGCAGTAGGCGACGACCGGCAAGCGAAAAAGTGGCCCCGGTTCCTTTCGGGACCGGGGCCAGTTTGCTTCTCAGGATCGTCGACGGAGCCGACGCTCACACTCTGGGCCGCCGCGACTGACGCGCGGCTGAACGCCGGTGTTCACTCCCGCGTCAGAAAACCCGCCCGCCGACGCCGCCGTCCAGGGTGATGGTCGCGCCCTGCACGGCGTAGCCGGCCTGTTCGACCACTTCCTCGCGGTATTCGGTGTAGGTCTCCTCGCGGACCCAGGTCAGGATCTTCACGCCCGCGCCGTAGCGGCGCAGCAGCGAGCGCTCGTTGCACTCGCGTTCGGCCCGCTGGGCCTTGCACTCGATCCGGCCGCCGCGGCCATGCCAGAGGGCCTCGCCCTTGCGACAGTCCATGGTCTCGCCGTGGCCGAAGTCCGTGTCGCCCGTATACTCGGCCCAGGTGATCTGCAGCCAGGTCCCGGCCAGGCAGCGGTACAGTTCGCCCTCATAGTCGCCGTCCACGTCCCGGTCGGGACGCACCTGCGACGCCGGATGCGGCACATTGCGGTCGTCGATGCAGAAGGCGCGGATCACGACCCGCTTCTCCCACCGCCGGCGCGCCTCATAGGGCACGCGGATGACCTGACGGACGCGCGCGCCCTCGACCATCAGGCCGTTGATCGTGGTCGGATACGGCTGGTCGACCGTCACATAGGCCGATCCGCCGCCGCCGACGTAGACGCTGCCGCCCGCCCGGGCGTTCAGGCCCGCCCGCGCGCCGGCGTTGGCGTTGGCGTTCGCATTGGCGTTCACATTGACGTTGACGTTCAGATTGCCGCCGCCGCCGCAGCAGGGGGGCGGAGGCGGATTCTCGCAGCACGGAGGCGGCGGCGGAGGGGGCGGCGGCGGCGGCGGGGGCGGCTCGCAGCACGGCGGGGGCGGCGGCGGGCAGCCGGACCCGCACTGGGCCGCCGCCTTGTCCGCGAACGCCGTGAGGGCGATGAAGCCCACCAGCGCCGGCAGCCATGTCATGATCCGCACCCGCATGGGCCGACCTCCCGTCAAGTTCATGCGAGCCGCGTCGGGCGCAGCTCGCTTCAGCGTCCATCAGAACCCCAAAAGCCTTTCATTTCCGTTGCCTTTCGCCCGACCGCCTCACAGGCGCGAGCCTTGCGTCGCCATGGCCAGAGGCGAGAGCGATGTTTCATCCTGACACGCAGTTCCTGATCGACCACTGGACGGGTCTGTCCCGCCGGGGAGCCGTGCGCGCCGGGATTCCCGACCGCGCCGCGTTCGAGCCTGACGCCCTTGGTCTGCGCCTGCCGCGCGCCTTCATCGCCGAACGCAACGGGGACGACGCCGTCATCCGCCTGGCCGGCACCTGGATCGAAGGCTTCCACGGCGAGCCGTTGAAAGACCGCCCCCTGCTGTCTGTCTGGCGCACCGCCTCGCGGCCGCTGGTGGCCGCGGCCATGACCCAGACCGTGCGCGAGGCCCGGCCCGTCGTGATCGCCGCCCTCGCGGGCTTCCTCTCGGCCCAGATCGAGATCGTCATCGTCCCCCTGCGCGGCCCTTCGGGCGGCGTGGACCGGATCCTGGGTCTCTATGCGCCGGCGGCCACCCTGAGTTTCG
This sequence comes from uncultured Brevundimonas sp., assembly GCA_964398675.1. Taxonomy (GTDB): domain Bacteria; phylum Pseudomonadota; class Alphaproteobacteria; order Caulobacterales; family Caulobacteraceae; genus Brevundimonas. The sequence continues at coordinate 98,694 of CAYNNT010000001.1, read as the reverse complement.
CCGCTGACGAGCCCCGCCTGCTCACCGCCCGCGTCTCGATCGGCGTCGGCGAAGCCGCCCGCCCGGCCCTGTCCCTCGCCGCAGTCGGCGGCCGCCGGATCGCCTGACGCTCAGGCCTTCAGGTCCCGCTGATAGCGCTTCCAGTTCTGCACATAGTGGGCGGCCGAGGCCTTGAGCGCCTCGATCTGGCCCGGCTCCAGGTCCCGAACCACCTTGCCCGGCTGGCCCATGACCAGCGAACCGTCCGGGATCACCTTGCCCTCGGTGATCAGGGTATTGGCCCCGATCAGGCAGTTCTTCCCGATCTTCGCGCGACCCAGCACCACGGCGCCGATGCCGATCAGGGTGTTGTCCCCGATCTCGCAGCTGTGAAGCATGACCATATGGCCGACGGTGACGCCGTCGCCGATGGTCAGCGGCTCGCCGGGGTCTGAATGCAGCACACTGCCGTCCTGGATATTGGTGTCCCGCCCGATGGTGATGGGATCGTTGTCGCCCCGCACCACCGCCCCGAACCAGACGCTGGCGCCCGGTTTGAGAATCACGTCTCCTACGAGCGTTGCGTTCGGCGCCAGCCAGTATTCGCCCTCAGGCGGAAGCTGCGGTTTCTTGTCGCCAAGACCGTAAACATTCATCCGAACACCGCCATTTCTCAATAAATCGAGGGCTTTAAGCTCTCGTAAACCACGTTAGGCTCATCGTGTAGATGCGATTCGAGGCCGCCATTTCGGCCCCGGATTGGAAGCCGGATCAAGCCCGGTCCGGTCAGACCTCGGGGATTGTGCGTGGTGCGCTCGGTTCGGCGGATGTTTCCGCTGGAAGTTGACCCTTCTTCCGACCCGGGCGGATGCGTCGCGTCCCCTGCCTTCCTCTTCAATGTGTTCGTTCGAGGCGATGCTTTTCCGGCATCGCCTTTTTTCATGCCCTGGAGGCGTCCATGACGAAGCGTGCGGCCATCAAGCGTCAGACCCGCGAGACATCCCGTGAACATGGGGTGCTCGATTCCCGTCAGTTCATGGAGGACTCCAAGGTACGCCGGCTCCCGACCCACGCCGGCTGGTCGCCCTATCCATCCAACGACGACCGCGACCAGGCCTATCTGAAGACGCTGAAGCCGAAGTCGGACGGCCAGGCCGAACTGATGACGGCCATCGACCACCACAACCTCGTGCTGGCGCTCGGGCCGGCAGGCACCGGCAAGACCTATCTGGCCGTGGCCAAGGCGGTCGAGGCCCTGGAGGCCGGCAAGGTCGGACGCATCGTCCTGTCGCGCCCGGCTGTCGAGGCCGGCGAATCGATCGGCTTCCTGCCCGGCGACATGGAGGACAAGCTCGCCCCCTACCTCCGACCGCTCTACGACGCCCTGTCCGACCGGCTCAGCATGAAACGGGTCAAGGCGTTGATGGCCGAGGGGCTGATCGAGATCGCCCCGATCGGCTACATGCGCGGCCGCACCCTGAACAACGCCTTCATCGTCGTCGATGAGGCCCAGAACTGCACCTATGTGCAGCTCAAGATGCTGCTGACCCGGCTGGGCTGGCACTCCACCATGGTCGTCACCGGCGACCCGCAGCAGTCCGACCTGCTGCCCGGCATCTCGGGCCTGATGGACGTCGCCCAGCGACTGGAGCCTGTGCCCGACATCGCCGTGGTGCGCCTCGCCGAGCAGGACATCGTCCGGCATCCGCTGGTGGCCTCGATGATCGGCGTCCTCTGACGCCTTTCGTCGTCTGACAGATCAGGCCGTCGCCGGGTTCACGGCGGCGGCCTTTTCCATGGTCCCGGCGGCCGGCGGCTGCGGCCGCGCGCCCATCCGGTCGATCAGGGCGAAGACGAACGGGTTCAGCGAGATCGACAGCAGGGCCGCCGCCAGGATCAGGTCGTGCGTCTCCTGCCGCATGCCGCCCAGCTGGACGCTGACGGCCGCAAGGATGAACGAGAACTCGCCGATCTGGGCCAGGGCGGCGGCGACCGTCAGGCTGGTCGCCTTGTCCAGTTTGAAGGCGGTCGTGATCGCCAGGGCGGCGATCGACTTGCCGACGATGACGATGCCCAGAACGCCCAGCACGGCCAGTGGCTCACGCACCAGAATGGTCGGATCGAACAGCATGCCGACCGAGACGAAGAACAGCACCGCAAAGGCGTCCCTCAGCGGCAGCGATCGCTCGGCCGCATTGTGTCCCAGCGGCGAGCTGTTCAGCACCAGTCCCGCAAGGAAGGCCCCGAGGGCGAACGAGTGGAACAGGGCGTAGGCGATCCAGGCGATGCCGAGGGCGATGGCCAGCACCCCGAGGGTGAACAGCTCCCGGGACCGGGTGTGGGCGATGCGGATCAGCAGCCAGGGCAACAGTCGGGAGCCGACCAACAGCATCACCCCGACAAAACCGGCGACCTTGAACAGCGTCCAGCCGATGGATTTCGCCAGTTCGGCCCCGTTCAGCGCTTCACCGGGCTGAATGATCAGCAGGGGCAGGATGACCAGCGCAAGGACGATCACCAGATCCTCGACGATCAGCCAGCCCATGGCCAGCCGGCCGACCTGGCCCTTGACCTGTTTGCGTTCCTCCAGCGCCCGCAAGAGCACCACGGTCGAGGCGACCGACAGGGCGAACCCCATCAGGGTCGCCTCAAGATCGGACATCCCCATCAGCCGGCCGAGTCCCCAGCCCAGGGCGGTGGCCGCCGCGATCTGGAACAGGGCCCCGGGGACGGCGATCTTGCGCACCTTCATCAGGTCGGCGAGCGAGAAATGCAGCCCGACCCCGAACATCAGCAGGATGACGCCCACCTCCGCCAGCTGCGGGGCCAGTTCCGTATCCGCGACGAAGCCCATGGTGTGCGGGCCGACCGCGATCCCGGCGACCAGATATCCGACCAGGGGCGACAGCTTCAGCCGGTTGGCCAACATGCCGAACACGAAGGCCAGCACAAAGCCGCCGACCAGGGTGAGAATCAGGCTGTCGGCATGCGGCATCGGCGCTCCGGGGATGCGGGAGGGGATTGATCGTCGGGAAAGTTGTAATTGGGGTCTTGCGGCCGTCGGGACAAGTTCGCAGGCGCGGCCGCGTCCCCGTGACACGATTGCCCCTTCGCGCGCGGCGCGGAGGCTGCTAACCGAACGGCCTTCACTTTTCAGCGACCCGAATGAAAATCCCCCGCATCGCCTACGCCGCCTACGGCTTCGCCCTTATCGTCATCGTCCTGGACCAGCTGACCAAGGCCTGGATCCTGGGCGGCCTCGATCTGCGTGAAATGGGCCATATCCCGGTCCTGTCGCCACTCTTCAACCTGACCTGGGTCGAGAACCGCGGCGTCAGCTTCGGCCTGTTCGGCGACGGCTCGGCCCGGTGGATGCTCAGCGCCTTCTCGATCGCCGTGGCCGGCATCCTGGGCTGGTGGGCGCTGAGGGCCGACCGCCGCCTGCTGATCACCGCCATCGGCCTGATCATGGGCGGGGCGCTCGGCAATGTGATCGACCGGATCCGGTTCGGCTATGTCGTCGATTTTCTGGACTTCTCGGGCCCGCACTTCTTCCTCGGCGCGATGAAGATCAACTTCCCGTGGATTTTCAACGTCGCCGACAGCGCCATCTGCATCGGCGTCATCCTGCTGATCCTCGACAGTGTGCGAGCGGAGCAGGAAGCCAAGGTTGGCCTCGCCGCCGAAAAGTCGTAATCAGCCGCTTCCTGTAGGGTTTACGCGCGCGCCCTTTCCGGCGCCCCGCACCGAGATATCAAACATGCGTCTTCGCACCGTCGCCGTTCTGACCCTCACCACCTCGATGTTCGCCCTGGGCGCCTGCTCAGGCCTGCGGACGGGCGTCGGTCTGAACAAGATCACGCCGGACGAGTTTCTGACCGTCTCGACCGCCCCGCTGACCGTTCCGCCGGAATACGGCCTGCGCCCGCCGGCGCCGGGCCAGCCGCGCCCGCAGGAGCTCGCTCCCGAATCCGCCGCCCGCCAGATCCTGCTCGGCCAGCGTCAGGCCGTCACCCGGTCGGAAGGCGAACAGGCCCTGGTGGCCCAGGCCGGCGGCGACCGTGCCGATCCCCTGGCCCGCTATGTCGTGGACGATGAGTTCGGCGACCTGGCGCACAAGGAAGAAGGCTGGGCCAACCGCATCATGTTCTGGCGCCGCGACGACGCCGCGACCCAGGCGCCGACGACCCTCCAGACCTCTGAAGGCGCCGTCAACGTCGACGCCGCGAGCGAATACGCCCGCGTTCAGGCCCTGACCGGCGGCCGCGCCGGCATCTCCATCACGCCGCGCCGCGACACGGGCTTCAAACTCCCGGGCCTCTAGGTTCGGGCGCAAGCTGCAATTAGGCCCGGTTGCGAGAGCAGCCGGGCCTTTTTCATGGCCGCTTCGGATCGACAGGCCGGAGCCCTGTGACTGCGGCCCCGCGAGCGGGGATCAGGACCTGGCGGCCCCCGCCCTGAGGCCGCGCTCGGCGAGGGCGACAATGGCGACGCCGCCCATGGTCAGGGCCGCGCCGACCAGGATCTGCGGCGTCAGCACATCGCCCATGAAGCCCCAGCCGATCAGGATCGACACCAGGGGCGTGGACAGCAGATACGGGGTCACCCGCCCCGCCTCGCGCTTCTGCACCAGCCAGAACAGCAGGGTGGTGGCCAGCACGGACGACACCAGCCCGGCCCAGATCACGCACGCCCAGATCAGGGCGTCAGCCTGCTGCACCGCTTCCCATTGGCCCCGCTCGAACAGGGCCGAGGCGAAGGCCAGGGTCGGCAGGGTGAAGAGCGACAGGAGGCCCTGCATCTTCAGCGGCGGGATGGAGGTCGTCCGCCGCGCCACGACCGTGGTCAGGGCCCACGCCCCGGACGCGCCGACGACCACCAGAATGGCCTTCCAGTCAGCGATGGCATGGGCGTCCAGCGTCATCCAGGCGACGCCGACGAAGGCCACGCCCATCCCGACCAGGGCGAACCGCGACAGCCGCTCTCCCAGCAGCAGGAAGGCGAACAGGGCCGTGAACGGAATCCAGAGCTGCGCCGCCACCGACACCGGACTGACGTCGTTCGCCAGCCCGAACGCCAGATAAAGCAGGCCATAGTGAACCGGTCCGCCCAGACCGACGATGATCAGCAGGCTCTTCCAGTTCGGGAACGGCGGCCGCACGAACGGGAGCAGGCAGGCTGCCGCGATGGCGAACCTCATCGCCGCCATCAGCAAGGGCGGCAGGGTCTCCGTCCCGAATTTCGCCGCCGCATTGTTGACCCCCCAGATCACCACCACCGCAAGGATGGCGAGGATCTCGGCGAGCGAGAGCGGGCTGTGCGGCTTGTCTGGAGTGGTCACCCGCCCGGCTTAACGCGCACGGTCGCCGCACGCGAGCGCGTACGGCGACACATTGCATTTCCGAGTGTGGCGCGTCGCCGGAAGCAGCTCCGCTCCCGGGCATTTCGAAGTGTGGCGCGGACCTAGAACGGAATGTCGTCGTTCAGGTCGTAGCTTTCCTTGGGACCGCTGGGCTTGTTGGCGCCGCCGGTCGAGAAGCCCGACGAATAGTCGTCGTCCCCGCCGCGCGAGGCGCCGCCGCCGGCGCTGTCGCTGCGCCCGCCGAGCATGGTCAGCTCGCCGCGGAACTTCTGCAGCACGATCTCGGTGGTGTATTTCTCGACGCCGGCCTGCTCGTATTTCCGGGTCTGGATCGAGCCCTCGATGTAAACCGTCGAGCCCTTCTTCAGATAGTTCTCGGCCACCTTGACGATGTTCTCGTTGAAGATAACCACCCGGTGCCACTCGGTCTTTTCCTTGCGCTCGCCGGTGGCCTTGTCGCGCCACTGTTCCGAGGTCGCGAGCGACAGGTTGGCCACGCGCTCGCCCGAGTTGAGGGTGCGAATTTCCGGATCCTTGCCCAGATTGCCGACCAGAATGACCTTGTTGACGCTGCCCGCCATCGCCGAGCTCCTTCTTCGTTCTGGCCCGCCGCGCTTCGCGCTGTTCGGAGCCGATTGCCTGTTGTCCGGGCCTAGCGCGCTTTCGACAGGCGCGCGCCCGCTTTGTGGCGCAATCCACAGATTGCTTGTTCCACGTTTGTTCTATTCCGTCTAGGGCGCGGGCGGCGCCGTCGGGTCGGGCGCGCTGTTGGCCGATACGGCGACGGGGGTGCCGTCAATGGCCCGCTGGATCGCGCCGGGCATGGCCAGACGACCGTCTCCGGTCCTGGCCATGGCGTTGAACCGCCCGCCGTCCAGCGTCTGCGACAGCCAGACGCCGCCGCGGTCGATGAAGATGAACTGGCCCTGGTAGGAGCCCGTGATCTCCTGTCGCGACCCGCCCATGCGCAGGAAACGCAGGCGAACCTCTTCCAGACGGGCGGCGCAGAACTCGATCTGCGGCTGGTTGTCCGCCACCTTGTTGAACCGCGGCGCCTCGCCCTCGGCGCCGACCTCGACGGCGTAGCAGACGCCCCGGTCAAACGGAGCCTCGACGGCCTTTTCGCAGGCGGCCAGCGAAAGCGCGCCGGCGGCGATGGCGGTGATGGCGGTGATGGCGGTGATGGCGACGTATTTCATCAGCGCAGTCCCGGGAATGTGCAGCTTCGATCCTGTTCGGCCAGCGTGCGGAAGCGGCTGTTGTCGTTCGATTGCTCGACGCGGCGCGGCACCAGGCGGAGCGTGATGTCGCCCCAGCGGCCGTACAGCGCCTCGCCCGGGCGCACGCAGGTGCCGGAATACAGCGCCTGCACGCAGGCGTTCAGGCTCATATTGCCCGACAGCGAACGCCAGTCCGAGCCGGTGTGCCGCAGGCAGGCGGAGCCCGACGCCGGCTGGACCGATGGCTCGACCGCCGGCTGGTCAACCTGCGACGGCTGTTCAGCCTCGGTCAGCTCAACCGGCGGGGCGCTGGGCGGCGGGGCGAAGGCGGCGGTCGGCGCGGCGGCCAGGGCGCCGGTTTCGTCGATGCCGACGTCCAGCGCGTCCGTAGCCACCCCGTTGCGGCGCGCGCAGTCGGACAGGGTGGCCAGCCCGACATACTGGCCGTCCACGAAGCAGCGCAGTTCGCGGGTCGTGTTCAGTTCAGGCGCGTCGGCGACATCCACCGTCAGCCCGCCCTGCGCCGCCGGCGGGGGCGCGGGATTCCGGTCCCGACCGGCGCTGAAGATCAGGGCGATCACGACGGCCGCGACAACCGCCAGGCCGGCGCCGATGGCGATGAGAAGACGATTGTCCTGGGGCATGAAGGGCTCGCGCGGATGGAGCCTCCAATAACCCCGCCCGGCCCTTCCACGTCAACGCTCTTCGTCGGCGGCGTCCTATCCGCCGAGGCGGGCGAGCGCCGCCTGGTAGTTGGCGAGCTGGGCCGTGAGATAGGCCGGCGCCGCGCCGGTGACCGCCGGCTTGTTCGCGCCGGGGGCCAGCCCGCGATAGGCGCTCCGGACCACGGTCATGGCGTCCTGCAGCGACTTGATCGACGCCTTGATGTCATCCGCGCCGGACAGCGACAGGGAGGCCGGCAGCGCCATGGCGAAGATCTTCAGGTCGCCGGTTCCCGGCTTGGGGCTGATCAGGCCGGGCGAAAGGCCCAGGGCCGAAAGCGCATCCCGGCCGGTTTCGCCGCTGGTCAGGGTGGCGCCCTCCCGCCCGGTCCGCGGAACGATGGACAGCCTCTGGGGGCGTCCGCTGGTGATCAGTTCTCCGGTGGCGCTCTTGAGCGTGTCGGTGACCACCGTCACGCTCAACTGGCCGAAACTCGCCTGTTCGATCTTCTTGGCCAGGGTCTGCAGCGTATCCCTGGCGTCGATCGTGACCGCCCGCGACCGGCTGCCGTCGGCGGGGGTCACATAGAACCGGTCGCCGGGCCGGGCCGCCGTCACGGTCGTCAGGATCTTGGAATCCCCGGCCGAGACACGACCATCGGGCAGACCCAGGCGGTCCAGCACGCTCGCGCCGTCGGTGGCGACGGCAAGCGTAAGGGGCGCGGCCTGCTGGTTCGCGCCGGACCAGGTCCGGGTCCATTCGACCGCCCCCGTCAGCGGGTCCAGCCGGGTCAGATAGCCCTGCCGGGGATCCTCCGCCTTGGCCCCGAGCGGCCGGTCGGCGAGCCCGGTCAGCCAGACCTTCCCGTCGTGGACCTTCATGTCCGAAACGGTGTCGTCCCCGGCGGCGCCGACATAGGTCAGACGATCCGAGGCGCTGGCCGAAAGATCGGCCTCCAGCACCGCCACGAAGGCATCTGTGCCGCCGGAATGGGCTGTGTTCACCGTCGCGATGTCGAGGGCGGCGTTGCTGGTTGTGCCGGTCAGGACGACCCGTCCATCGGCGACGGCGATCCCCGTAACGTCCCCGCTGGCGGCGCCCAGATCCCGGACTGCCGCCAGGCTCGGCCGGCCGTCGACGTCGGGCGTATAGTGGCGCACCACCACCCGGCCGCTTTCGACTCCGGCGGTGTAGATGGACGTGCCCTCGGTCGTCATCGCCCTGACGCTGTCGTCGCTGGCCGTTCCGAACTGGTCGATCGAAACCGCCGCGCCGACCAACGGCGCCAGACTGTGCGCCTGGGTGGCGGTAAAGCCCTGCAGATACCCGTCCCAGCCGCCGAGTCCGGACGCGCCGGGCATGGACGACTTCGCCCGTCCGGCGACATAGACCCTGCCATCTGCGCCGAAAGACACGGCCGTGGCCTCGTCGGCCGCCTTGGCGCCACGCCTTTGGGTCCAGAGCTCTTCGCCCGCCCCGTCGAAGACGGTCACGAAGCTGTCGGCCAGATCGGCGTCGGCCGGCTTGACCCCGGCCTCGAGCGCGCCCGTGACCGATCCCGCCACGGCCACCCGCCCGTCGTCGGCGATGGCGATCGCATAGCCGCTGGCCGTATCCGCGGCGCCGAGCATGCGCGTCGCCACCAGACGGCCCGACGGGTCGAACTTCATCAGGGCGACGTCGCGCTCGCCCTTCACCGGCTGTTCGCCCGGCGCGGACTCGACGTCCGCGACCATCCACAACGACCCGTCCGCGGCGACCGCGCTCGCCCGCACCGTCTCGACCCCCTTCGGCAGGGCGGTCTGCGACGCGCGACCGGCGACCCATCCGGTCTGCAGGCCGATATCGAGCGGTTCAGGGGCGGCGCCGCCGTCGCTCTGGAACTTCAGCAGTTCGTTCCCGCCCCCGCTCCCCGTGCCCTGGACGACGTAGACGGCGTCGGACTTCTGCGTCGTCGCGAACCGGACGGATTCGACATTCGTGCCCTGGATCACCAGCGCCCACTGGTCGGACCGCGCCGGCAGGGTGATCGTCTTGGTCCCCGCCTTGATCGTGCGCGGCGGGCCGGTGACGTTTTCCCGTCCGAACCGGGTGGCGACGCCGGCGTCGGCCAGCTTGCCGTTGATGTGGGACAGCACGTCGTCGAACGTACGGGTCTGGGCTCCCATATCCGCCAGATCGATCGGGATCGTCGTGTCGCCGTTGAGGGTTCCGATGGTGATCTCGAACCGGACATCGCCCTCGAAGGAAGCGACGGATGACGTCAGCGGCCCGTCGTGGATCGGCCGGGTGACGATGCGGGTCGCATCGCGCGGCACAGAGGCGGTCGTCTTGGCGGTCGTGGACGAAACGCCCTCCACCAGACGGATGCCGTCAAAGCCGGCCGTCCGCAGATAGCCGCTGACTTCTGAAAGCCCGGCGCTGAAGCGCTGGCGGATCTGGGCCGTCTCGCTGGCGCTCACGCCCCGCTGGTCCGCCCGGGTGGCGAGCGCCGTCAGGGAGTCCAGGCCCTTGTAGAGAGCGAACAGCTTTCGATAGTCCGTCGATGCGCCCGGCACGTCGAGACGTTCGGTGCCTTCATTGATCAGGCGGTTTCCCGCCAGCGCCGCCCGCACCAGGGCGCTTTGCTCGGGAACCTTGGCCCCCGCTGACCAGGGCGCGGTCGGCTGCGTCTTCCGGGTCGTGGTCGTGGTTCCGCTGGACGTGGACGAGGTGTCCGCGGTCCCTCCGTACAACCCGAGCAGATAACTGTTGTTGATCACAGGCGGCTCCCGGCCGTCATTGTGACCCGCCAACCGTAACGGGCGCTTAACGTCCGGCCGCGGAGCGACTTTGCGCGCGACTCAGGGAACAATGATCTTGCGCACCCGTTAACGGCGCGCTGGATGAGGAGGACGCCGTGAAGACCGCCTTCGTCAATGTCTTGAAATCATTGCTTTCACTGTACGGAATCGGGACCCGTCGACGTCCCGCCGCGATTCAGATCGGTCCCGCCGGGATACGCCGACCCGCCTAGCTCTTGAACAGCGACAGGATGATCTGCGGGGCCTGGTTCGCGATCGACAGCGCCTGCGCGCCCAGCTGCTGCTGCACCTGCAACGCCTGAAGGCGGGCGCTTTCCTTCGCCAGATCAGCGTCGACCAGCTTGCCGATGCCGGTTTCCAGCGAGTCCATCAGCTTGGAGACGAAGGTATTGTGCGTTTCGATCTGCTTGGCCTGCGCGCCCAGCGAGGCCAGGCCGGAGTTCACCGTCGCCAGCGCCGTGTCGATCACGCCGAGCGCGGTCGCCGCGGCGGCGGGCAGAAGCAGGTTCTGCGTGTCGAGCCCCAGACCGGCCTCGGTGAAATTGTGCGGGTCGATCGAAATCGTGTCGACGGCATCGACGTTGGCGAGGAAGTCGAGCGGCGCCGTCAGGGAGTTGTCGAGCAGGTTCACCCCGTCAAACGAGGCGCTGTCCGCGAACTGCTGAACCGACCGCACGAGGCTCTGGAAGTCGTCGTTGTAGGCCGCGCGGGATTCGGGCGTCTGCGACAGGTCGGAGGCGGCCACGGCCTTCTGGCGCATCTGGATGATCAGATCGGAGATCGCCTCCCCGGCCGCCAGGGTCACGTCGGCCAGCGAGGTGGCCCGGTCGAGGCTGGTCTTCACCGCCCCGAGCGCCCCCAGGTCGGCGCGCTGATTTTGTGCAATCGCCCAGACCGCCGAATTGTCCTTGGCTCCGCCAACCTTCAGGCCCGTGCTGACGCGGTTCTGCGTGGCCGCCATCCGATCACTGATCTGATTGAGGTTTTGCAGCGCGATGAGCGCGGAAGAGTTGGAGTGGACGCTGTTGGTCATGGCGTTCGGCCCTGGATCGTTTCAGGGACAGGCTATGCCGCGAGTCGTGAGCGTATGGTTAACGCAACGTGACCGGACGCGCGGCTGCGGCCCGGGTAAAGTCCGTCCTGACTGACGTGTCAGGCGGTGGTGTTGATCACTGCGCCGACTCCGTAGTCGTTGCGCTCCTTCAACTTGAGCACTTCTTCACTCGGCATTTGCCGGACGATCTCGCCGGTTTCCCGGTCCAGCGTCTTGTAGACAAAAGACCCCGCGCGGGGGCCCTGCTCGATCACCAGCCGATAGCGGGCCTGGCGTTCAGCATCCTCAGCGGTCCTGGATCTGGATTCCTGATCGGCTCCGGACTGCAGCGGTGTTTCGACAGTGACTGCCGGGACCGCCCTTATCGTTGCATCTGCATTCATCTCCTGAACGTCGGCGACTAGGCCGACGTCTCCCGGTTAGGTGCGATGGGAAGTCGGGACGGAGCCGTGGACGGCCCCGTCCCTTCCCCGTGGGTTAGCGGAACAGGCCGAGCAGGATCGAGCTCGACTGGTTCGCGATCGACAGCGCCTGCACGCCCAGCTGCTGCTTCGTCTGCAGAGCCGTCAGGCGGGCGCTTTCCTTGGCCAGGTCGGCGTCGACCAGGTTGCCGATGCCGGCTTCCAGGGCGTCCTGGAGCTTGTCGTTGAAGGCCAGCGAACGCTCCGTCGACTTGGACGAAGTGCCGAGGGTCTGCAGGGCCGAGATCGCCGAGGCCAGATCGGCGTCGATCTGACCGGCGGTCGGAGCGGCGGCGATGGTCAGGGTCAGACCGCTGAGAGCGGCCGTGCCGTCGAAGACAGCCGCGGCCTGAGCAGCGACGACTTCAGTCCGCAGGGCGGCGAGGTCGGCGTCGCGAGCCGTGCTGGCGGGACCGGCGGCGAGTTCCTTCATCTGACGCAGGGCGTCCATGATGGTGTCGCCGGCGGCCAGACCCACGTCATTCACGGACTGGGTCCGCTGCAGCGTGTTGCGGGTGGTGTTGAGCACCTGCATGTTGGCTTTTTGGTTCTGGGCGGTGGCCCAGATGGCCCCGTTGTCCTTGGCGGACGAGACCTTCTGACCCGTGTTCACGCGGTTTTGCGTGACAGCCAGATCGCGGCTGGTCTGGTTCAGGTTCTGCAACGCCACCAGGGCGCCGACGTTCGTATTGATGCTGTTAGCCATTGGGATAGTCCTTTTGTCTTCGACATGTCCGACGCCGTTTTGGCTGCCGGGAGCGTTCTGCTCAGGGTTTGGCGAAGCGGGCGGAGCCGCGAGCGGCTACGCCCACTTCCCCGGTGGTTAGCGGAACAGGCCGAGCAGGATCGAGCTCGACTGGTTCGCGATCGACAGCGCCTGCACGCCCAGCTGCTGCTTCGTCTGCAGAGCCGTCAGGCGGGCGCTTTCCTTGGCCAGGTCGGCGTCGACCAGGTTGCCGATGCCGGCTTCCAGGGCGTCCTGGAGCTTGTCGTTGAAGGCCAGCGAACGCTCCGTCGACTTGGACGAAGTGCCGAGGGTCTGCAGGGCCGAGATCGCGTTGGTGATCGCGGTATCGACTTCAGCGCCGGTCGGGGTGGCGGCGAAGGTCATGGTCAGCGAACCCAGCGCAGCCGTGCCGTCGAACACCGCGGCCGCCTTGGCGGCAGCGACTTCGGCCTTGAGTGCGTTGAGGTCGGCGTCGCGAGCCGTGCTGGACGGACCGGCAGCGAGTTCCTTCATCTGACGCAGGGCGTCCATGATGGTGTCGCCGGCGGCCAGACCCACGTCATTCACGGACTGGGTCCGCTGCAGCGTGTTGCGGGTGGTGTTGAGCACCTGCATGTTGGCTTTTTGGTTCTCGGCCGTAGCCCAGATCGCCCCGTTGTCCTTGGCGGACGAGACCTTCTGACCAGTGTTGACGCGGTTTTGCGTCATAGCCAGATCGCGGCTGGTCTGATTCAGGTTCTGCAGCGCCACCAGGGCGCCGACATTCGTGTTGATGCTATTAGCCATTTTGGCTGTCCTTTTTGTCTTCGACATTTCCGACGCCGTTTTGGCGATCGGGAGCATTCTGCCCGCTGGGGTACAAGCAAGGACGGAGCCATCCGGCGCCCCCCCATGCCAGAGCGGCCACCATTGAATTTGCTACGTTAGTTCTTGTTCATCACGTTGTTGGCCCTGCAGAATCTGCCGGGCTTCGGGCAGTATTTGCCGGGTGGTCGGCAGGTCGTGCCGGGACGGAGGGCTTCAATACGGCAGCGCTCCGGGACAAGGATCCGGCGCGTCCGACCGCCTCACGGCCCGAATTCCGGCGCGTCTGGCCGGGTCGCGCCCCCTCTCCGGGTGAGCCAGGTCCCATCGACAAAGGGCCCCCGCATGCGCGGGGACCCTTCGTTTGATCATCGGATCGTTTGACCGGCCGTGGCCGGGATGTCCTCGGGTCAGGAGGCCGCGGGCGTTCCCGGACCTAGTTGCGGAACAGGCCGAGCAGGATCGAGCCCGACTGGTTGGCGATCGAGAGCGCCTGCACGCCCAGCTGCTGCTTCGTCTGCAGAGCCGTCAGGCGAGCGCTTTCCTTGGCCAGGTCGGCGTCGACCAGGTTGCCGATGCCGGATTCGATGGCGTCCTGGAGCTTGTCGTTGAAGGTCAGCGAGCGCTCGGTCGACTTGGCCGAGGTGCCGAGGGCCTGCAGGGCGGTGATGGCCGAGGCCAGATCGGCGTCGATTTCACCGGCGGTCGGTGCGGCGCTGATGGTCAGGGTCAGACCGCTGAGGGCGGCGGTGCCGTCAAAGACAGCAGCGGCCTTGGCGGCGACGACCTCGGCCCTCAGGGCAGCCAGATCCGCATCCCGGGCGGCGCTTGACGGACCGGCGGCGAGTTCCTTCATCTGACGCAGGGCGTCCATGATGGTGTCGCCGGCGGCCAGACCCACGTCATTGACGGACATGGTCCGCTGCAGCGCGTTACGGGTGGCGTTCAACACGCCCATGTTGGCTTTTTGGTTCTGGGACACGGCCCAGATCGCGCCATTGTCTTTGGCGGAGCCGACCTTCAGGCCGGTGCTGACGCGGTCCTGCGTGACCTTCAGGTCGCGGCCGGTCGCGTTCAGGTTCTGCAGCGCAACCATGGCGCCGACGTTCGTATTGATGCTGTTAGCCATTTTGGCTGTCCTCTGTGTCTTCGACATGTCTGACGCCATTTTGGCGGTCAGGAGCGTTCTGCTCGGGTTTCCATTGAGCAAGGACAGGGCCACCCGCCAGACATCGACGGCCCCGCCTCCATTGTTGTTTTTCCTCAGGTTTTTTGGCTCTACGGCCCCTGCCTTCCGGCAAAACCTGCCAAGGCCAGGCACCTTCTGCCGGGTAGTGGGCAGGTCGTGCCGGAAGGGATTGCCCGGCGGGTCGGCCGGGCCGGTCTGCGCCTGCCGGTCAGGGCCGGATCACCGCCCCGGGCCGCGCTCCGCTCGCGCGCCGCCACCGATCCTGCAAGGCCCGCTCGGCCGTCAGGGTCTCGACCGCAGAAGCCCGGGCGTTCTCGCAGGCGACCAGCCGCGCCCCCCGCTCGACATAGGCGACCTCAAGGTCAGCGAGGGTCGGCGCTTGCGGCAGTCGCTCCAGAACGCAGGGTCTGGTCGCCGCCTCCGGCAGGGTCAGACGGGGCGGCTCCGCAGACGGCGGGAGCGAGGCGGCACAGCTCGCGGTCATGACCGGCGAGGCGAGCCACGCGATCAGGGTCCAGCGGGGTATCGGCATCATCGGCCCTCCTGGCCTGTGTCGTGGCCCGCGCGGTCTCCCGCGCCACGGCCACGGTCTGTTGGTGACGTACTTCAAGACGCCGCGTCTGGTCCGCAGCGCCGTCGACCTCGAGTCGGCGCGCGGCGGCGTCCGCGGCGGCGGCTGAAGCCCCGGCCTCGGCCGCCGCCAGCCGCCGTTCGGCCAGCCTCAAGGGGTCCCAGCGAAAGCCCAGTCCGTGCAGGCCGATCAGCGCCGCAGCCAGCACGCCGGCCACGACCAGCGCCCAGCCCCATGGGGTCAGGGTCCGCAATAGCGCCGGCGTCTTCATGGGAAGGCCTTCCGGTCCAGCTCGAAATGGGGGCCGTCCCTCAGGCTGGTCCAGTCGCCGCCCCAGATCATGGCCGTGCCCTGACGCGCCGCCGCCGCCTTGAACGCCGCGGCGATGCGCGGATACAGCGGCCAGTCCCATCGGACCTGGCCGTCGACCAGGGCCGCGACATCGACCGCGTGGCCGGTCAGGTGGCGCGACCGCCGGGTGCGGCTGGCCCCGGCCCGGACGAGGGCGGCCTGGCGTTCGGGCGTGCGCAGGCCCTCGGTCACCATGAACTCCACCGGGCTCAGGGCCGCGGCCTCCCGCACCAGGGCGACAAGGCGCGGATGCACGCCGTCCAGCCGCTTGAGGGATCGCCCGGACAGACGAAAGCTCATGACCGGCCCTCCTCGTCGATCCGGGGCCGCAGCACCGCCAGCGTCGCGATCAGCTGCTGGGCCGTCGGCGCCACCAGATAGAGGACCAGCACCAGCGCCAGCAGCGCCATCAGCCCCTGCGCCAGCCGCGGCGCGGCCTCGGGAGGCGTCACCTCGATCAGACGGTCGAGCAGCAGCCAGGCCGCGCCGCTGGTCGCGAAGACATACAGCCTGCGCCACAGCCAGCGTCCCTCCGCCAGCAACGGGGCCCCGGGCGTTGAAGGCGCGCTCATCGGTCGTCCTCCGGATCATCAAGGGGGGCGTCGCCGCGACGCCAGCCGGGGCTGGCGTGGGTGAACAGGTCGGCGTCCGTCAGGCGGCCGGGGCTGTCCCAGACCTCATCATCCAGCAGCCAGGGATCGGCGGGGCTCATGGCGGGGCTCATCCGAAGGCGACCAGCCAGACGACGCCGGGCGCGCCCGCGCCGCCGCTGCCGCCCGCGGTGACGCCGGCTCCGCCACCGCCGCCTCCGCCGCCGATCGACCCGCCCGCAGCGCCCGCGTGGCCTGACCCGGCAGCCGCCGCGCCGCCGCCTCCCCCGCCGCCTCCGGCCCAGTGCAGGGTCGGCTGGGGCGCCGCCGTGCCCGCCGACCCCGCCGCGCCTGACCCGCCGGCGCCGCCAAGGGCCCTGACCGCCACGATGCCGCCGTCGCCGCCGGCGCCGCCCGCCCGCGCCGCCCCCGCGCCGTCCAGACCGCCGCCGGCCCCGCCGCCGCCCGGCCCGTCCGGCCGGTCAAGGCTTCGGCCCGTCCCGCCCGTCGCCGTCACGCTGGAAGCGCCGCCCGCGTTGGCGACCAGCTCGCCCACGCCCGGCGTTCCCGACGCCCCGCCCGTGCTGTCGCCCCGCCCGCCCCCGCCGCCGCCGCCCGCGGCCAGCACCCGGGTTCCGCCCATGGAGACCGTGCTGTTGCCGCCGTTCGAGCCCGCTGCCGCGCTGCCGCCCGCGCCGCCGGCCCCTACAACCACATCCAGCGTTCCGCCCAGCAGGTCCGCCGCCCATTCACACCGGCTGGTCCCGCCGGCGCCGCCCCCGCCTCCGCCGAAGCGGGACCCGGACGCACCGAAGGCCCCGGCCCCGCCACCGCCGCCGCCGCCGACCGCGACCGCCTCGATGCTGCGCGCCCATGCCGGCACGGCGAAGCTTCCGCTGGTGGTGAAGGCCGTCACGGCCCGGCGCCCCGCGCCCAGCGCGTGGGTCATCCGGCCCGTGGCGCGATCGACGACAAGGGCGTCGCGCCAGCTCGAACCGTCGGCGCTGACCTTGAGCCTCAGGTCGTCATCCCCGACCAGCCCCAGTTCCGCCCGGCCGCTCCAGCCGCTCTGGAACAGCAGCGACAGGACATCGCCGGCCGCCTCCTTGTTCAGCGTCAGCCTCAGGTCGCCCGTCCCTCCGGCCCCGACCTCCAGCGCCGTCCAAAGGGCGGTGTTCAGCCGGGCCGCAAAGGGGTTGCCGGCGTCCGCCGTGGTCCCGATCCCGAGCCGGGTCAGCGCCTGCACCACGCCCAGCCGGGCGCCCAGCGGCGTCCAGGCCCCGCCGTGCCGCACCACGACCTCGTCGGCGTCCTCCACCAGGGCGATCAGGCCGTCGCCGGCCTCCACCGCCGTCCAGCCGCCGCCCTCCGCCCGCATCAGCGCGCCCGCCGGCCGCGTGGTCCAGTCGCCGCCCGTCGCCCCGGACGGCAGGATCCACAGGCTGCCGTCGTCCGGCGCGCCCGGCTGGGCCGTCGTCGTCCGGCTGGCCACGACGGTCTGGACGATCGCGTCCAGCCGGGTCAGGGCCTCGTTCAGGGTGACATGCTTCTGCATCTGCCCGGCCGCCAGATAGGGCAGGGCCAGCCGCGCGCTGTGGTCATCGCTCATGGCAATCTCCGAAATCGTGTCGGAGATCAGTCTGGCGGGCGGCCTTCCTCAGGCGGGCTCATGACGCTGTCGTCGAAAGCAATGTCTGGAAAATCCGAGACTTGCTTCGCCGCAATATGCTGACAATCGGCGAAAAGGTAGCGGGGAGACCGTAGTTGGAAGGGCTGGACGGCCTCCCCGCAGACGGGCCCGCAGGCTGTCAGGACCAGGCGACCCGCTTGCGCGAGCCGCTACCGCACCCGTCATGACAGCTACGCCTGCAGCCCCCCTGCGGATGCAGGCTAGAGTCGCTGGAGCGCGCCCTGGGCGACGACCGGGCCGTCCGGCTTGTTCGGCGCCGGCGTATGGCCGGGCGCCTCCATCGAGACGGCGACGGCGTTGGCGTGTCCGGCGGGGCCGAACAGGGCCTGGCCCAGGCTATGGCGCGAGGTGGTCGAGCCGTCGATGGCGCCGACCAGCTGGACCCCGCCCTCCGGCATGACCAGCCACAGGTGCGGCACCCGCCTGTCGCCCGCCATCTCCGTGGTCGGGGCCAGGTAGAGTTCCCCGGTGTTGGCGTCATAGGCGAGGGTCATGGCCGCTGCGCCGTTTTCCAGCGTCAGGGTCGCGACCCGGATCACCGCCGGCGCCGGAGCCGGCGGGGCGATCGGGGCCGGGGCCGGCTGCATGGCCAGCATGACCACCGCCGCCACGCTGGCCGCCAGCAGTCCCGTCGAGCCGATGGCCCATCGGCGCCAGAACACCACGCTGTTGTCATTGGCGGCGGCCGGCGGCGTCAGCCCCGCCTCGACCCGCGGCCAGACCCAGGGCGAGGGCTCGACCGATACGATTCCATCGGCCAGCCCTCCGAGCCGTTCGTTCCAGGCCTCTACGTGAGCGGCGAAGGCAGGGTCAGCCGCCTCGCGGGCGCGGGCCGCGGCCTCGTCCTCCGGCGAGAGAACGCGCAGGGCCAGTTCCCCGGCCAGCGCCAGGTCCTCATCCATTCCGCCGATGTCCGTGGGATCGGTCATGATTCGAGACACATCCTCAGCCGCATCAATCCGCGCCGGATCCAGCTCTTCATCGTCCCCAGCGGCACATTCTCGCGCACGGCCAGGGCGTCATAGGTCACGCCCTCGATGAAGGCCGTGCGGATGGCCCCCCCGGTCCTGTCGTCCAGCTGGCCGAGACAGTCGTTCAGACGGCGCACGTCGTCGCCGGTCTCCAGAACCTGGGCCGGCGAAGGGGCGTCGTCCGCGATGACCGTCGCCGCTTCGTCGATCGGGGTCGATTTACGCATGGCCGCGCCGGACCTCAGCCGGTCGATCGCCCGGTTGCGGGCGATGGTCACCAGCCAGGTGATGGGGCTGGCGCGTGAAGCATCAAAGCTTCCCGCCTTCCTCCATACGGTCAGATAGGTGTCCTGCAAAACGTCCTCGGCGAGCTGTCGGTCAGCCAAGATACGCAGGGTCACGCCCAATAGCTTCGCGGAGGTCGCCTCATAGACGCGACGGAACGCAGCCCGGTCCCCTTCGCCCGTGCGGCCAAGCGCCAGGGCCAGTTCATCTCGGGTCAGTATCGCGCTCATTCACAGGTCCGGCGTAGGTGAGTGTCGAGTTGGCGGCGGCGACACGACTTCGTCAAGCGGTTCAGTCGTGCAGATAGACGATCCGCCGCAGCTTCGGGTTTCGGCGCATATCAGCCACGTGGCCCTCATGCGCGCCCGACGCCCGCGCCTCGCGCTCGTTCGCCTCGACCCAGTGCGTGCTTTCGATGTCCTTCTGCAGCGCCCTGGCCGCCATCAGGTGACCCGGGAACAGAAGGTCGACAACGTCCGGAGCGAACGGGATGACCTCGCCCACCGCCGTCGTCGCCGTATCCAGCCCCAGATAGGTCATCATCCGCAGCAGGGTCGCCGGCGTGGCCCGGGCCTGGGCCGCCTGGATCAGCAACCAGCCGGCGGCGCCGACGCTGTAGACCGTGCCGACGACGGGTATCCATGTCAGCAGGCCGTCGAGCCCGATTCCGAACGGGCCGATGCCCACCGCCCGGTCGGACAGTTTCTTGACGCCCTCGACATTGGACCAGATCTTCTCGATATCCGCGACGGACCGTCTGGCCATGTCTGTCCTCCTGAAGCGAGACCGTAACGCGCCATGACGAACCCCGTTCACCCGGAAACGCAAGCATCCTTCGCAAAAGCGATGGGATGGGCCGTCAGGCTCTCGCTCGCCGGGCTGGTCGCGGCGCCCACCTTCATGGCGCTGGTGACGCTCACCGGAATGCGAAACCAGTACGCCGATCTCATCGCCCAGTTCATCGCGCCCGCCCTGTTCGCGACCCTGGGGCTCGGGGTCCTGTTCCTGCTGTTCCGCCGACGGCGATGGGCGGCCGCGACCCTCGCGCCGGCGGCCCTGCTGCTTATCGCCGTGTCTCCCCAGTGGTTTCCGTCCGCCTCGAAGCCCGTGGAGGGCGCGGCCTCCATCCGACTCTATTCCGCCAATCTCTGGGTCCGGAACAACGACCTGGACGCCATCGCCGCCTCCATCCGCCAGGCCGACGCCGACATCGTCATGCTGATCGAGCTGGGCGACGCCACCGCGTCACATGTGGACGCCCTGGTCGGCGACTATCCCCACAGGATCACAAGCCCCCGGTTCGGTCGTCCGAACGGCGCCGTGCGTTCGGTCATTGCATCCCGCTACCCGCTTGTGGGGTTCCCGCGACAGGTGCGGGTCGAGGCGGTCGGCGCGACGGCCATGACGCCGCTCGGTCCGGTCAACCTCGTCAGCATCCATCTGACCCGCCCCTGGCCCTTCGAGGAATCCTGGGGCCAGATCAGCCAGACGATGTTGCTGGATCAGCTGCTTGAGGAAATGAGCGGTCCTGTGGTGGTCGCCGGCGATTTCAACAGCGTCTCAAGCGCCCGTATCGGCAAACAGGTCCGGAAAGACATCGGCCTGCGTCCTGCGCCGGGCTTCCCGGGCACCTGGCCGTCCAGCCTGCCCCCGGCCTTCGCAATCACCATTGACCAGGTCTACGCCTCGCCGGACCTCGCGTTCGTCAGCCGCCGCCTCGGCCGCCCGACGGGTTCGGATCATCGTCCCGTCGTGACCGAAATCACCCGCGCCGCGGACTGACCAGGCCAGCGAGTCTTTCGGCATGGCCGTCTGACGGAAAGTCGTCGGCGATCCAGCGCTCCTCGAACGCCTTGAGCAGCCGCCCGGTCTCCGGCCCCGGTTCGACGCCCAACCGCGCCAGCTCACGCCCACCGACCGGCATCGACGGGCGCTTCCAGCCCTCGGCCAGCGCCAGCAGACGGCGTCCGTCCGCGGCCTGCGCAGGACGTTCAGCCATCCTCCGGTGAAGGGCGTCCGAGACCGCCCGCGCGCCGAAGCGATAGACGGCGGCGCGGACCGCGGGATCGCGCATCGCCAGGCTCACGGCAGGGGCCGCCACGGCGGCGTCCGCCAGCCGGTCGCGCGTGGAATTCGGAAGCCGCAGCCTCGCCGAGGCCTCTCTCACAAGCCGTTCGTCGCTCGGGAGCAAGGTCATCAGCCGGATCACCGGGTCGGCGCCCTGCTCCACCGCCGCCTCGAACAACGGGCCGGCCGCGGCCTCGGGCAGGATCTGCGCAAGGACGCCCGCCTCCGCCATCGCCGACAGGGCGACCCGCGGATCGGGTGCGGCCAGCAGGGTCATCAGCTCCTTGGACACACGCTCAGCCGACAGCCGCGTCATGCCCGACGCCAGCGCCCGGCAGGCCGCCAGCGCCGCGGCGTCGGGCTCACCACGCCCGTACCAGGCGAGGAAGCGGAAGAAGCGCAGGATGCGCAGATAGTCTTCCCGGATGCGCGTCTCCGGGTCGCCGACGAAGACGATCCGCCCCGCCGCCGCATCGGCGACGCCCTCTCCGGTCGGATCGAACACCCGGCCTTCGCCGTCGGCGTAGAGGGCGTTCAGGCGGAAATCGCGACGCGCGGCGTCCTCGGCCCAGTCGTCGGTGAAGGCGACCGTCGCATTGCGACCGTCCGTCGAGACGTCACGACGCAGGGTGGTGATCTCGAACGGCTGGCGTCCGGACACCGCCGTCACCGTGCCGTGGGCCATGCCCGTCGGCACGGCCTTCAGCCCGGCGGCGCGGATGGCGCGGTCGGTCTCTTCCGGCTTCAGGGTGGTGGCGATGTCGACGTCGGCCACCGGCGCTCCGATCAGGGCGTTGCGTACGCAGCCGCCGACGAAACGGGCGCAGCCCGGCCCGCCGGCCGCCTCCAGCGCCGTCATCACCGCGCGGGTGGCCGGGGCCGTCAGCCAGGGCTGGTCGTCGAGCCGCCTCACGCCGCGTCCTCCGACACGGCATCCGGGCGGACATCCTCGCCGTACAGCCGCGTCCGCAGCGCCCGCACGATCCCCGCCGTCACCCCCCAGATATAGCGTTCCTCATGGGTGATGGCCCAGTACCAGCGGCGCGGCTGGCCCTCACGGTCGTAGGAATCGCGGCGATGGTTGGCCGGGTCCATGAGGAAGTCCCACGGCGCCTCGAACACCTCGGCCACCTCGTCCGGCGCCGCCTCGGTCGCCGGCGTCTCCGTCAGCCAGCCGACCACGGGCGTCACCAGAAAGCCGGTGCCCGTCTCATAGGCGTCGCCGACGCCCAGCACCTCGACCAGCGCGGGATCCAGCGCCACCTCCTCGAAGGCCTCGCGCAGGGCAGCCTCGACCGCGGTCTCGCCGGGATCCAGCCGCCCGCCGGGAAAGGCGATCTGACCGGTGTGGCTGGCCAGGCTGTCGGACCGACGGGTCATCAGCACCGTCGCCCCATCCGGCCCCGCGATCACGGGAATCAGCACCGCGGCCGGCCTCAAGGTGCGCTCGGGCCGCTCGGCCTCGGGGTTGAGGTCGAAATCCGAGCGCGTGGGGGCGCGGTCCGCCGTCCAGCTGGCGGCCGGCTCCAGATATTCGATCAATCGCTCGCGCAGGGTCGCCAGACTCATTCCACGCCCGCCCCGACCGGTCCGAGGGCGAAGGCGACCCCGCCCGAGCGCACCGTCAGCCGCCCGTCCTCGACGCTCGCCATCTCCACCAGTTCATAGAAGACCGGCCGCGCGATCCGCGCCCACAGGTCGGCCCGGACATGCACCGACGGCGCCGGCTCTCCGGTGCCCGGATCGGTCTCGACGCGGATCGGATGCTCCGGCCCCGCCTCCGTTTCGTCGCCCACATCGGTGGTGAAAACCAGGGCCCCGCCGCGCCGCTCCACGCTCACAGCCCGGAACGGCAGGTCCTCGACCGTGATCGACAGCTTCTCGCCCGGCGTGACCAGCACATAGCCGTCGGCGTCCTTGCGCAGCACCGTCGAGAACAGCCGCACCAGCTCGGCCCGCCCGATCGGCGAGCCCTCATGCATCCACAGACCGTCCCGCCGGATGACGATATCGATCTCGCCGCAGTGCGCCGGATGCCAAAGGTGCACGGGAGGCAGCCCCCTGCCGGGGGCCTGTTTGGCCGCCGCTGCGACGCCCGCCAGTCCTGTCTTGCTGTCCGCGGATTCAGCCATGGCCCAGACTTAGGCCGCGTCGGGCGGATCGGAAAGGCGTCGACCGGCGAGTCAGGCCGGCAGCACGGTTCCCGTCGCCTCGCCCGCACCCCGCCACAGCACCCGGCCTTGATCGACGGGCCCGCCGAGTCGCGCATCCGGCGCCGGCCTGAACCCGAACCGGCCGAAATACGGAAGGTCGCCGACCAGAAGGATGCCGACATCTCCGGCATGGTCGACGCAGGCCTGCACCAGATCGGCGCCCAGTCCAGCCCGACGGCTGGCGGCCGACACGGCTATGGGACCGAGAAACAGCGCCGGCGCTCCATCAAGGGTGATGGCCCAGAGCCGTACCGAGCCGATGATCTGTCCGTCCTCGCGCGCCACGAACCCGGCCGCGATCCGCGCCCGCTCCCGCAACCGCTCCGCCGTCTTGGCGAACCGGCCCGGACCGAAGGCGGCCAGCACGAGACCCTCGACCGCCGCCGCATCGGCGGGCGCTTCGATCTCGATGCGCAAGGGAGCGGGTCTGGCGGGGGCGTCGAACATGAGGGCGCGCAACTAGGGCCGACGCGCCCGCGAATCAACCGGCTTTTGAAAAGTCGGGCGACCGCTTCTGGCTGAAGGCCATGAAGGCCTCCATCGCCTCGGGGCTGGTCATCTGGCTGCCGAAGGCCTCGCCCTCGCGCTGCATCAGCGCCCACAGCCGCTCGGCGTCGCGCATCAGCCGCTTGGTCTTGCGGATGGAGTTCGGCGCCCGCGCGGCCAGCTTGCCTGCCAGTTCGGCCGCCAGGGCGTCGACCTGGTCCGCCGGAACCGCCCGGTTGGCCAGTCCCCAGGCGACCGCCGTCCGGCCGTCGATGGGCTCGCCCAGGGCGAACAGTTCAAACGCCCGCTGATGGCCCAGTACGGCAGGCAGCAGCAGCGACGACGCCGCTTCCGGCGCCAGCGCCAGGTTGATGAAGGGAACCGACAGCAGGGCGTCCTCGGCCACCACCACCATGTCGCAATGCAGCAGCAGCGTCAGACCGATGCCGACCGCCCGCCCCCGCACGGCGGCCACCGCCGGCTTGTCCAGATCGGCCAGCGCCTTGAGAAAATCGAACACCGGCATCTGCGCCGGCTGCTGTCCCTGCGAGCCGAGGGCGATGAAGTCGGCGATGTCATTGCCCGCCGAGAAGCTGTCGCCCTGGCCCTTGAAGACCAGCACCCGCACGGCGTCGTCCGTCCGCGCCCGGTTGGTTGCCTCGGCCAGCACGGCGTACATCGCCTGGGTGATGGCGTTCTTCTTCTCCGGCCGCGCCAGGGTGACGGTCAGGACGCCGCCCGCCAGTTCGGTCTGAATTTGGTCGCTCACGCCGCCTCTCCCCGTTTGATCATCGTCCACCAGTCCACGCCGTCCGCATCGCGCGTCCGGGTGACCCGGCCCCGATGCAGCAGATAGTTCAAATGCGCGATGGCCTCGCCCGTGGCCATCCCCCGCACGCCGTCGCCGACCGCGCGGGCGAACAGGGCGCCGAACACATCCACCGCACGCTTCGGCGTCTGCAGCGTCTTCTCCAGCCGCTTCAGCGAAACCTCATGCCCCCGGATCAGGGCGTCCAGCCGCGTGTGCACGCCGTGGAAGGGCTCGCCATGCGAGGGCAGGATCAGCCCGTCGTGCGGCAGGACGCCCTTCATCCGCTCCAGCGAGTCCAGCCAGTCGCCCAGCGGGTCCGCATCCGGCTCGGTCGGCCAGACCGACACATTCGACGATATCCGCGGCAGGATCTGGTCCCCGCCCAGCACCACGCCGTCCGACTCGCGCCACAGACAGGCGTGCTCCGGGCTGTGCCCCTCGCCGACCACCACCCGCCAGTCCTGCCCGCCGATGCTCAGCCGGTCGCCCTCGCGCATCCGCACAAAGCCGGTCGGCATGGGCGAGACCGCCCGGCCGAACTGCCCGTATTCCCGGCGATACGTTTCAATCTGCTCGGGATCCCAGCCAGCCGCGCGATAGTGGACCGCCCCCGCCTCCGGCGCCGGCTGTCCGGTATCGGCCAGCAGCATCCGCGCCGTCACATACTCCACCCGCGTCATCACCAGCGGCGCGCCCGTCCGCTCGCACAGCCAGCCGGCCAGGCCGATATGGTCGGGATGCATGTGGGTGCAGATCACCCGGGTTACCGGCCGCCCGCCCAGCGGTCCCGCCAGCATCGCCTCCCAGCGCTCGCGCGAATCGGGGATGTTCAGACCGGTATCGACCAGGGCCCAGCCTTCGCCGTCCTCGACCGCATAGACATTGATGTGGTTCAGGGCGATCGGCATCGACAGTCGCATCCACAGCACGCCCGGCGCGACCGCGATGGCCTCGCCGAATCCCGGGGGCGCCGGATGCGGATAGGTCAGGCCGCGCCCGTCACGGGCCGCCTGATCGATCTCCGCCGGGACAGCGCCGTCCGCCAAGTCCGTCTCCAATTGCAACTGATCGTCTAGATACGCCCAAGCGGCATCCGCCGTCCAGCCGCTCGCGAGCGCACGCCTTGACCCCGCCACATCGGCCCGCCAAGGGTTGAGCCAACGGTTATCCTGTTCGGAGTGTTCTCGTGTTCCACAGAAAATTGCTCGCGCTCGCGGGCGGCGCCCTGGCCCTTGCGCTGATCGCGGCCCAGCCTGCCTTCGCCCAGGATACGCCCGACACGCCAGGCACGGTCGGCCGGTCCGAATCTGACCGGGCCTCCGGCACGATCCGGGGCGAAAGCGTCCTGCCCGGCCGCGTCGGCGGCGGTCGTCGCGACCAGGTGCCCGAGAGCCGCGCGACCCGCAACCGCCCCGCGCCGGCTCCGGTCGTCCCCACGCCCGAGGAAATCAAGGCCGCCGCCCAGGCCCTGGTCGTCGCCACCGGCGCCGCCTGCCAGGTGACCGAAGCCGCCCAGCCCGGCATGAACGCCGAACAGCAGAAGATCTATGAAGCCGCCTGTTCGGAAGGCCCCGGCCTGATCCTGATCGAGTCGGTCCCGCCCCAGAGCTTCGACTGCCTTGAGCTGGCCGGCACCGCCTACACCGCCCGCCTGCGCGATCCCGCCGCCGACGTGGGCCAGCAATGCGCCCTGCCCGCCAACCAGAACGGCCTCGCCGTCATCGGCGGCTGGGCCCGCACCGCCGGCGTCAGCTGCACGGTCGACCAGGCCGTCGCCATCGGCAAGAGCGACGCCGACAACATCGTCTATGAGATCGGCTGCGCCGGCGTCGACGGCTACTGGCTGGAACGCGTCGGAACGGGCTGGGACCTCAAGGACTGCCTGCAGGTCAACTCGACCGGCGGCGCCTGCCGCTTCACCACCGCCCAGGAACAGGCTGACGGCTTCGAGCCCAAACTGGCCGGCACCGACGCCGCCGCCTGCGACGTCACCCAGGTGCGCCTGATGGGCTCCAACGCCAACGGCCGCTTCTTCGAGGCCAAATGCGCCGCCGAGGGCGAGGGGTATATCGCCCGCATCAACAACGAGGGCGTGACCCAGCAGATCTATCCCTGCGCCACCGCCCAGCGCATCGGCGGCGGCTGCCGGTTCACCCCGGCGCCGGCCCTGCCGCCGACCGAGTAACCGGACGGCAGTTCCATCAAGATGACGCCCCGGAGTTCGCTCCGGGGCGTTTTTCGTTAGAGCGAAATCGGTCCTGGTGGACGCAGTCCGCCAGGGCTCAGATTTCGCTCCAGCGTAATTTCGGACGACCTTGCCGCCCGTTTGTTTCGACCTGACGGCAAGGTCGTCCGGGAGATCCCTGCTTCACAGACCGCCCCGACGCGCCGTAAGCATGGCGTATGCGCATCGCCACCTGGAACGTGAACTCCGTCAACGCCCGCCTGCCCACGGTGCTGGCGTGGCTGGAAGCGGTCCAACCCGACGTGGTCGGATTCCAGGAGATCAAATGCCTCGACGAGAAATTCCCCCGCGAGGCCTTTGAGTCGCTCGGCTACAACGTCGAGACCAACGGCCAGAAAACCTACAACGGCGTCGCCCTGCTCTCGAAATACCCGCTCAGCGACGTCCGCCGCGGCCTGCCCGGCGTCGACGCCTCGGGCTTCGAGGCCGAGTTCGAACAGGCCCGCTATATCGAGGCCGTGATCGAATGCCCGCGCCCGGTCCGCGTCGGCTGCCTCTACCTGCCCAACGGCAACCCCATCGGCACCGAGAAATTCGCCTACAAACTCGCCTGGATGGACCGGCTTCAGGCCCATGCGAAGAACCTGCTCCGGCAAGAAGAGGCCTTCACCCTGTGCGGAGACTACAACGTCATCCCCACGCCTGACGACGCGAAGAACCCGGCCGCCTGGGTGACCGACGCCCTGTTCCAGCCCGAGAGCCGCGCCGCCTTCCGCGCCCTCAACAATCTCGGTCTGTCGGAGGCCGGGGCGTTGGGCAAACAGCCGCCCGGGACCTTCACCTTCTGGGACTACCAGGCCGGGGCCTGGCAGCGCGACCACGGCATCCGCATCGACTTCCACCTGCTCTCGCCCCAGGCCGCCGACCGCTTCGTCGGCGTCGAGACCCATCGCGACGCCCGCGACATGGAGAAGCCTTCCGACCACGTCCCCGTCGTCGTCGAGCTGGAGGACTGAGCTTGGCCGATGTGCTCAGGGTCATACTGCTGGTCGCCCTCGCGGCGGCGGCCCTGACCACGGGCGCCCTGGTCCTGAACTGGTGGATGGAGCCCGTCCGCCGCATGCGCCGCGCCCTGCTGAAATCCCTCGGCGCCACGCCCGAGGCCGAGGCCCTGTCGCCCGCCGAGGGCCGCGCCGCCGGCCTCGACTTCGACGGCGCCCAGGTCGCCGTGCTCTGGAACCGCGGCGGCTCCGGCCTGGTCTATGCCTTCGAGGAGATCGAGGGCGGCGAGATCATCGTCGACGGCCACGTCGTCGCCCGCGTCCGCCGCGGCGAGGCCCGCAAGGCGCTCGACCTCATGGCCCCGGACGCCGAACAGGTGGTGCTGCGGCTGATGTTCGCGGACGCCCGCCATCCCGAGTTCGAACTGGCCCTCTGGGACGCCACCCTCCCGGTCCAGACCAGCTCCCCCGGCGAGGCCCTCCGCCTCGGCCGCCGCTGGCTCTCGCATCTGGAAGCCTTGTTGAAGGGATAAACTCAATCCGCTCATCCCGGCGAAAGCCGGGACCCAGTCCTGTCCAGCGAGACGCCGGTGATTCAGGACTGGCCGGGCGACTGGCCGGAACAGCCGTTCACCCAAAGCACTGGGTCCCGGCTTTCGCCGGGATGAGCGGATGTTTGGGTATCGCCCTTCCGCCCCCGGACCGCTAGAACCCCCCATTCCCTGTGACCGAGTACCCTGAGGAGCCCCCGTGGCCCGCCTGTTCGACGCCTACATCATCGCTGACTGGACCGCCGCCGAGGGCAAGAAGCTCGGCGATACGTCCCTGTGGCTGGGCGTGGCCAAACGCGACGTGCGTTTCCGCCTCTATACCGAGACCCACAATGTCGCGACGCGCGCCGAGGGCGAGGCTCTGCTGGCCTCCCTGCTGGCCGACCACCGCAAGCGCGGCGACCGCGTGCTGGTCGGTTTCGACTTCAATTTTGGCTTCCCCGCCGGCACGGCCGAACGGCTGAATCTCACAGGCATGCCCTGGTCGGCGATGTGGAAATTCCTCGCCGCCAACGTGGTCGACAAGCCCGACAACACCAACAACCGCTATCAGGTCGCGGCCAAGATCAACCGGCTGATGACCGATGAGGCCTGGCCCATGTGGGGCGCCCCGGCCAACCAGGCCCAGCGCTGGCTGACCACGACCAAGCCGCCCGCCGGTTCCGGCGCGGACATCCCCGAATACCGCGCGACCCAGGACGCCGTCCGCAAGGGCAAGCTCCAGCCCAAGAGCGTCTGGCAGATGCACGGCGCCGGCGCGGTCGGCGGCCAGACCCTGGTCGGCATCCCCGCGGTCCGCCGCCTGCTCGAGAAGCTCGGCCCCTCGGGCGCCGTCTGGCCCTTCGGCACCGGCTGGCGCGCCCTGGACGCCGCCGATGTGGAGCCGCTCTCGGCCCTCGTCGTCGAGGTCTACCCGTCGATGTTCGACGCCAAACCGAACGAAGGCGAGTTCAAGGACCAGGCCCAGGTCCGCGTCACGGCCGAGCATTTCGCCGCCCTCGACGAGGCCGGAACCCTCTCCGCCGCCTTCGCCCCGCCCAGGGGCGCGACCGAGGCCCTGATTGCACAGGTCGAGCAGGAAGAGGGCTGGATTCTGGGGGCGTAACCTCCCCGGCGCCACCCCCACCGCTATCGTCATTCCGGGCGCAGAGACGCGCAGCGGCTCGGAGACCCGGAACCCAGCGGCGCCGCGACGGCGGCGAAACACCGGCCTTTGCGAATGGATCGCCGCCATCGGTGCTCCCGACAGCTTCGCGCTCTCGCGCGCCGCTGGGTTCCGGGTCTCCGCTACGCTCCGCCCGGAATGACGATAGCGGAATATGCACCGTCATTCCGACGTCACCGGCCGCCCCTATCCCCGGGGCATGATCCGGCTCATCGTGCTGACCGTCGTCCTCCTGACCGCGAGTCCCGCGCTGGCCCACCCCCTCATCATCGCCCACCGCGGGGCCTCGGGCGAGCGGCCCGAGCACACCCGCGCGGCCTATGACCTCGCCATCGATCAGGGCGCCGACTTCATCGAACCCGATCTGGTCATCAGCCGCGACGGCGTCCTGGTCGTGCGCCACGAGAACGAGATCGGCGACACGACAGACGTCGCCGCCCATACCGAATTCGCCGACCGCCACACGACAAAAACCATCGACGGCGCGGCCGTCACCGGCTGGTTCACCGAGGACTTCACCCTCGCCGAACTGAAGACCCTGCGCGCCCGCGAGCGCCTGCCCGCCATCCGCCCCGCCAACACCGCCTTCGACGGCCAGGAGCCGCTTCTGACCTTCGACGAGGTGCTCGACATCGCCGCCGCGGCCGGCGTGGGCGTCGCCCCCGAGCTCAAACACCCGTCGTATTTCGCCGCCCTCGGCCTGCCGATGGAGGACGCCTTCGTCGCGACCCTGCAACGGCGCGGCCTGACCGCTGCGGACGCGCCGATCCTGATCCAGTGTTTCGAGACAGGAACCCTGCGACGCCTGCGCGCCCGCCTCGCCGCGCCCTTGCTGCAGCTGGTCGCCGCATCCGGCGGCCCGGTCGACCGCCCGGACCTCAGCTACGCCGCCCTGACCACGCCCGACGGCCTCGCGGAGGTCGCGCGATACGCCGACTGGATCGGCGTCGACACGGCCCTGATCGAACCGACCCCCGGTGCGCCGACCGCCCTCATCCGCGACGCCCACGCCGCCGGCCTCAAGGTCGCCGGCTGGACCTTCCGCGCCGAGAATCAGTTCCTGCCCGACCTCGACCGCCTCGGCGCCGACCCTCTGGCCCACGGTCGCCTCCGCGAACGCCTCGCCCGCTTCAAGGCCCATGGTCTGGACGCCGCCTTCATGGACCAGCCCGCGCTCGGCCGCTGAAGCCTCCCTTCCCGCCCCCGATCCTTGGTCCCCTTCCGGCCCCCGAAGGTCCCTTCTCGCCCCTCCGCGAAATTTTTCAGCCTGACGCCCGTCCCGGCCCTCGTAAAATAGACCCCGGCGCTCCCCGGACCGCCGCCGGTCTTTGACAATCCAGCCCGCCCGCGACCGCCCCAGGCGCGGTGAACCCACAGGCCAACGACGCCTGACCGACACCCGCGCAGGGTCGAGAAGACAGCTTTTCGGCATTTTTTGCGGAGAGCCTCGGGCAACTCACCAGAAGAAGGTTGGCCCTTGTCATCCCGGCCGAAGCGAAGCGGAGAGCCGGGACGGCCGACCGCGCTTTCTACCAACCTCCCGGAAATCGCCCTTGCGATTGTCCGGGAGACACGCGGCCGCCGCACCATCTGTCCCCACCTGTCTCCCGGATAGCGGCTGACGCCACTTCCGGGAGGATGAAGTCATTGCACTCTAGCGTCCCGGCTCTCCGCTTCGCGTCGGCCGGGATGACAAGCTCTTGCCGGGAGAGGGTCAGCCCCCGACCATCCCGAAGTCCGCCACCCGGCCCATCACGCTGCGAACTTGCCCCAGCAGCTTCAGCCGGTTGTCCCGCTCCTCGGTCACGTCCGAATTGACCATCACCTTGTCGAAGAAGGCGTCCACCGGAGCCCGCAACCGCGACAGCGCGGTCATGGCGGCGGCGAAATCCTCGGTCTCCAGCGCGGCGTCCACGGCGGTCGCGGCGGCGGCGGCGGCGAAGGCCAGGGCGCTTTCCTGTTCCGGCTGTCCCGGCAGGCCGGTCTGCACCATGCCGGTCGGCACGGCGCCCTTCTTCTCCTCGGCCTTGAGGATGTTGGACGCCCGCTTGTACCCGGCCAGCAGATTGGCCCCGTCGTCCGTGGCGAGGAACCCGTCCAGCGCCTCCACCCGCCGCACGATGCGGACGAGGTCGTCATCGCCCAGCGCGAAGACGGCATCGACGAGATCATGGCGCTTGCCCTGATCGCGCAGGAGGACCTTCAGGCGGTCGGCGAAGAAGGCAACGAGTTCGAGTGATGTCGCCTCGACCCGACGCGAACTCCGGCGCTGGGGCGAGCCGTCGACCATGAACAGCTCGACTTCACGCTTGAAGCCGTCATCGCGATCCTTGAACCCCAGCCTATCGTAGTAAAACAGGCATTGCTGCCGGAGTCGGGCTTTCAGCGGCACCCGAATTCCGTTCTCCAGCACCAGCCGGATCACTCCCAGCGCCGCCCGCCGCAGCGCGAACGGATCCTTCGACCCCGTCGGCTTCTCATCAATCGCGAAGAAACCGACCAGCGTGTCCAGCTTGTCGGCCAGCGCCACCGCCACCGTGAGCGGCGCGGTCGGCACGGAGTCCGCCGGGCCCTGCGGCTTGTAGTGGTCGCGCACGGCGTCGGCGACGGCGTCCGGGTGGCCGGCGGCGCGGGCGTAGTAGCCGCCCATGATCCCCTGCAGTTCGGGGAACTCCCCGACCATGGCGGCCGACAAATCAGCCTTGGCCAGCTTCGCCGCGGCCTCCGCCTGATCCGGATCAGCCCCGACCAGCGGCGCGATCTCGCGCGCCAGGGCCGTGATCCGCTCGACCCGCTCGGCCAGCGTTCCCAGCTTCGCATGGAAGGTCACCCCCTCCAGCTTCTTCGACCAGACGTCGAAGCCGGTCTTCAGGTCCTCGTCCCAGAAGAAGCGGGCGTCATCCAGACGGGCCGACAGCACGCGGCTGTTGCCGGCGGCCAGCGCCTTGCCCCCGTCGCTCGCCTCGACATTGGCCACGACCACGAAATGCGGGGCGAGGCCGTGCTTCGCCGGATCGCGCACCGCAAAATATTTCTGGTGCACCTTCATCGACAGCCGGACCACCTCGGGCGGCAGGCTCAGGAAGGCCGGGTCCATGTCGCCGAGAATGGGCGTCGGCCATTCGGCCAGCCCCGCCACCTCGTCCAGCAGGCCGTCGTCATCGACCAGCGCGAGGCCCTTGTCGGCACAGACCTTCTGCGCCGCCTCCAGGATCTTCAGCCGCCGGTCGGCCGCGTCCAGCAGAACGAAATCGCTCTCCAGCTTCGCCCGATAGTCCGCGAAATCCTTCACCGCGAACGGCCGGCCGCAGCCGAGGAAGCGATGCCCCTCGGTCAGATCACCCGAGGCGATCCCGTCGATTTCGAACGGCACGACATGGCCGTCGAACAGGGCGACGATCCGCTTCAGCGGCCGCACCCAGCGCAGCGTGCCCGAGCCCCAGCGCATCGACTTGGGCCAGGGGAAGCCGCGCACGATCTGGTCGACCATCTCCGGGATCAGGGCCGCCGTCGGCTGGCCCTTGCTGCTGAGCACGGCGAAGAACACGCCGTCGCGCTCGACCAGCTGGTCCCTGGTCAGGCCGGTCTTCCGCAGGAAGCCCTCCAGCGCCTGTTCCGGCGCATTGGCCCGCGGTCCCTTGACCTCTTCCTCGCGGTCCGGCGTCGCCGCCGGCAGCCCCTCGACCACCAGCGTCAGCCGCCGCGGCCCCGCGTAGGTCGTCAGCGCCTCATACGTCAGGCCGGCGGCCTTCAGCCGCTCCGCCGCCATCCGCTCCAGATCACGCGCCGCCCCGCCCTGCATGCGGGCCGGGATCTCTTCGGAAAACAGTTCGAGAAGAAGCTGGGCCATCAGACGCGCCCCCTTTCCTGCTCGACCCATTCGGTCGCGCAGGCCTTGCAGAGATCGCGGATGCGCCCGATGTAGCTCTGCCGTTCGGCCACGGCGATCGCCCCGCGCGCGTCCATCAGGTTGAACAGATGGCTGGCCTTCAGCACCTGGTCATAGGCCGGCAGAACCAGCGCCTGATCCTGCGGCCCCTTCATCGCCAGCAACCGCCCGACCTCGCCGACCATGTCCTCGAACCGGCGCTTCAGCCCGTCGACGTCATAGCCGTGGAAATTGGCCTCCGACTGCTGGCGCTCGTTCTCGAGGAAGACCTCGCCATAGGTCAGGCCCTCCTTGGTGAACTTCAGGTCATAGACGTTGTCGACGCCCTGGACATACATGGCCAGACGCTCCAGCCCGTAGGTCAGCTCGCCCGAGACCACATCGACCTCGATCCCGCCCACGCCCTGGAAATAGGTGAACTGGGTCACCTCCATCCCGTCGCACCAGACCTCCCAGCCCAGCCCCCAGGCCCCGACCGTGGGGTTCTCCCAGTCGTCCTCGACGAAGCGGATGTCGTGCAGTTTCGGATCGATCCCGATCGCCGCCAGCGAGCCCAGATACAGGGCCTGCAGGTCGTCCGGGTTCGGCTTCAGGATGACCTGGTACTGGTAATAGTGCTGCAGCCGGTTCGGGTTTTCGCCATAGCGCCCGTCGCCGGGACGCCGCGACGGCTGGACATAGGCGGCCTTCCACGGGCGCGGCCCGAGCGCCCTCAGCACCGTCGCCGGGTGCAGGGTCCCGGCCCCGACCTCGATGTCATAGGGCTGCAGGATCGCGCAGCCCTGATCGCCCCAGTATTTGTGGAGCGTCAGGATCAGGTCCTGGAAGGCGAGCGGTTCGGTTGTCACAGAGGCTGTTCGCAGTCGCAAAATGAGAGGCGCGGACCCTAGACGGGCGGCCCTTTGGCGGCAAGGCGAAGCCCCGCCAAACCCTTCCTTAAGCGCCCTCGCGCTATGACCGCCGCCATGAAGCAGATCGACCAGATGCGCCGGCGGGCCGCGCGCTATCTCGACATCGAGGCGGTGGAGATCGCGCCGGCGCGCGGGGTCTTCTCGCTGAGCTTCGACGACTTCCCCGCCACCGCCTGGACCGAGGCCGGGCCGATCCTCGCCGACCACGGCGTGAAGGCCACCTACTACGTCTGCGGCGGCCTCGCCGACGGCGTGAACATGGACCGCGACCAGTTCCAGGTCCCGCACCTCCAGGCGCTGCATACCGCCGGCCATGAGGTCGGCTGCCACACCTTCGGCCACACCAGCGCCCTGCGCATGGACGCCGACGCCCTGCGGCTCAGCCTCGACGCCAACGCGGCCTGGGTCGCCGAGCGGCTGGACGGCCACCGCATGACCACCTTCGCCTGGCCCTTCGGCGATGCGACGGTTGGGGCCAAGCGCGTGGTGCGCGAGCGGTTCGCCATGGCCCGGGGCGTCCGCGACGGCGTCAACGCCGGGCGCGAGGACCGGGCCCTGATCAAGAGCATCGGCCTCGAGAGCCGCCGCCTCCCCGGCTACGACCTCGAAAGCCTGATGGCCGAAGCGGCCGCGTCGAAAGGCTGGCTGACCGCCTACGGCCATGATGTGAGCGACCGGCCCACAGACTACGGCTGCACCCCGGCCGATCTGGATGGGGTGCTGCGGCTTGCGAAGGCCGCCGGGCTGGAGATCGCGCCCGTGGGCGCGGCGTGGGCCGCAGTGACCCGATAAGCTTTCGTCATTCCGGGCGAAGCGCAGCGGAGACCCGGAACCCAGCGGCGCGCGAGAGCGCGAAGCCGTCGGGAGCGCCGACGCTGACGGCGTAAGATTCTTGATACCGCGGTGTTTCGCCGCCTTCGCGGCGCCGCTGGGTTCCGGGTCTGCGGCTCGCGTCGCTCGCCTTCGCCCGGAATGACGAAAGCAAAGGAGAGTCAGGCCGCTTCGCGCATCATCGCGGCCTTGCGCCCGTCCGCCCACCGGATCAGGGCGGCGCGCGGGAAGGCGACGATCCACGAACGGGCCGTATACTCGCCGGCCTCGATCAGGGCGGCGCGGGTCGGCGAAGAGGTGGCGGCGCGCTGGGTGTGAATCTCGCCCGGCCCCTGATGCACCATGAAGGCGCCGTGCTTCAGCAGGTTGAGCCGCAGATAGGCCAGACGCGGGCTGATCTGCTCCAGCGGCGGATCATAGAACCAGCTCGAGCCCAGCATGCCCGCCATCTCGGGGCGGCGCTTGCAGATCTCGGCGGCGGTCGCCCAGGCGCGGTCCCAGCCGGCTTCGTTGAAGTCGGACAGCTCGCGGCTCTCGGTATGGACCTCCAGCCACGGCTTCCAGGCCTGGGCGGCCGCATAGGCCGGGATCACCGACCAGCCCCAGCCCTCACGGGCGTGGCGCAAGACCTGACCCGGCCCCATCGGCGAACTCAGATCGATCATCTGGGTGCGGGCGCCGGGCACGCTGAGCACCAGCGAGATGCGCACGTCCTTGGCCCAGAAGTCGCGGTCATAGGGGTCGGCGGCGGCGGCCAGGAAGTCGGCGAGCCGCTGGATCCATTCCGGATAGAGGTCGAGCGAGGCCTGGGGCAGGTCGGCGGCGGGTATCCGCGCCGGCATCTCCAGCGCCCACAGGGCCACGAGGGCGCGGCGGTGGTCATCGGTCAGGGCGGCGCCGAAGGCCTCCGTCAGGGCCTCCTCGGCGCGATGACCCGGCTGGTCGAAATCCCAATGCGGGGCGGAGGCGGCGGCGGCGGTCGCGGCGGCGTCCTTGAGGGCGTGAAGGCGGGCGCGATCCTCGACCGGGACCTTGCTGAGCACGGCTTCGAACGCGGCGATCTGGGCGGGCGAGAGCGTTTCCATATCGCCAGTGTGCCAGACACGCGTTTGCCGACGGTTAAGGCCGCGATCGACGGCTAGCGCAGGACCGTCGGCCGGACCCACCAGTGGGGATGACGCGCTGAAAGGGTCCGTCCGGCGGCCTCTGCGCAAGCGGCCGTGTCGAACAGGGCGAAGACCGTGGCGCCGGAGCCGGACATGCGTGTCAGCCGCGCGCCGGGCAGGTCTGCCGTGGCTGCAAGGGCCTCGCCGATCGAAGGGGCGAGGCTGACGGCGGGCGGCTGCAGGTCGTTCCGTTGGGCTGCCAGCCACTCGATGACGGACGAGAGGTCCCAGGCGGAAGGCGAAAGCGGCCGGTCCGCCGCGCCCGGCGCGCTGTCGTCAAAGGCGCGGTAAACGGCCCCGGTCGAGGACGGCACGCCCGGATTGACCAGCAGGGCCGGCAGAGGCGGCGGGCCGGTCTCAAAGGTCAGGACGTCGCCCCGCCCCTCGGCCCAGGCGGCGCGGGCGTGAAGGCACATGGGGCCGTCGGCGCCGACGCCGGCCGCGATCTCCGCCAGCGCCGCATCGTCCAGCGGCAGGCCGAGCGCATCCCGCGCCAGCTTCAGCGCCGCCCCGGCGTCGGACGACCCGCCGCCCAGGCCGGCGGCCACCGGCAGCTGCTTGTCGAGGTTGAACCGCAGTCCCGGCTCGTCGACTCCCGCCGCCACGCCCAGCGCCCGCACCGCCCGCAGCACCAGATTGTCGCCCTCGCCTTCGAGCGCATCCGCAAACGGACCGCCGACCGCCAGCGACAGGCGCTCCGCCCGCTCGACCGTCAGCCGGTCGCCGACATCGGCGAAGACGACCAGACTGGCCAGGGGGTGATAGCCGTCCGCCTCAAGCGGTCCGACGTGCAGGAACAGATTGACCTTGGCGGGCGCCAGCCGGGTGATCGCGGCCATGGCTCAGGATTGGCCGGCGGACACCGGCGGCGCGATCGACAGGCCCGAGGCCAGCTTCTGCTCCACCTCGGCGCGGCGCGCGGCGTCCGGATCCAGCGTCAGGACGCGGTTCCACTGCCACCGGGCCTCGCGCGTCCGGCCGACCTGCCAATAGGCATCGCCCAAATGGTCATTGATCTCGGCGTTGGCGGGCTCCTTGCCGACGGCGCCCTCCAGGGTCTCGACCGCGACGTCGTACTGGCCCTGCCGGAACTGGGCCCAGCCGAGCGAATCCTGAATGTTGCCGTTGTCGGGCTGGGCGGCGTGAGCGCGGGCCAGCATCTCGGCCCCCTGTTCGACCCGGCGACCGGTGTCGACCCACATATAGCCGAGCGAGTTGAGCAGGGAGGCGTTTTCCGGGGCGGCCTGAAGCGCGGCCCACAGCTCTGCCTCGGCCTCGTCGATCCGGCCGAGCTCCTGCAGCGTCAGGCCGCGGATTTCCCGAATCTCCGGTTGGGCCCGCGCCGCGTTCGCGCTCGGATCGTCGATGGCCGCGAGGGCTTCTTCGTGACGGCCAAGACTGTTCAGCTGGGACGTCAGCAGCCTGAGAATTTGCGGCTCTCCCGGCGAAACCTCGCGCGCCTGCTCGAAGGCGGCCAGCGCCTCGGCCGTGCGATTCTCGCGCGCGTAACTGACACCAATCCCGACCTGGGCCTCGGCGTAGCGGATGGGATTTTCGGGCCCGACGCGGCCAAACGCCAGGCGAGCTTCCGCCTGTTGTGTGCCGGCCGCGAGGGTCTGTCCCAGATGCAGGGAGATTTCGTCGTCCGGATGAAGGTTCTCCGCCATTCGCAGGTAGACGACGACCTGCGAGCGCGCCTCGGGGCTGGACCCAAGGAAGATGGCCGCGAACCTGAGTCCCTGGGCCGCCAGTTCGGCCAGCGTAGGCGCCGCAGCAGGGCGGACTTGCACCAGCCCCTCTGCTTCGGCCGAGGTGTCCGATCCTTCGGTTGCGGCGGCGTCGAGCACCCGCCGGTAGTAGGCGAGGGCTTCGGCGTTGCGGCCGCGCCGCTTCAGGAAGTCGGCATAGTCCCGCGCAAACAGCTGGGTGGCGATCGGAACCTCAAGCAGGGTCAGATAGGCCGCCTCCGCCTCGGCGTAGCGACGTCGGACTTCCAGCAGGCGCGCCTGCTGGTGCAGCAATATCAGGGTCGCCGGATCGTTGGGCGCCAGGGAGACCGGCGTCAGGGCCGTGTCCCACTCGCCCGCGGCGGCGGCGACCGGAGCGCGAAGGAAGCGCGCCGCCAGGGCAAACGCCTCGTCAAACTCGCCCGCATCGAGGATCGCCAGTCCGGCGCGCGCATCACCCCGTTGCATGGCGTCGACCGCGCCCGCGAGCCGCCCCGCATCGGCGAGCGCCGGGTCGTTCTGGAGGGCTGGGGAAATACGGACGATGGCGTCCAGATCACCGGCCATCAGGCCGGCGCGGAAGGCGTCGAACCCGACCCGGGGCTGTTCCGGGACGAGGCTCTGACTCTGCGAGAGCAGGTCCGACCCGTCGGTGTAGTCGCCGCGGAGGCTGGCGAGCAGGCCGGAAAGATAGAGACCATATGCCGACTGTCCCGTCGCATCGACGGGCACCGGAGCCCAGACGGCGGGAATTGGCGGAGCGTCGGGCTCGACCGGCGGCGCCGCAGCCTGCTCCGCAGGGACGGCAGGCGCCGGGTTGATCACGACCGGCGCCTCCTGCGCCCACGCGGGCGAGGCCAGCGCCGTCAGGGCGCAACCGGAGAGCAGAAGGGCGAGGCAGGAGAGACGCATGACCCGACCCTTCCCGGATTATGCGGCGGCGACAAGGCCTCTCGCCCGGCACGCGTCACATATTCGGATAGTTCGGCCCGCCGCCGCCCTCGGGCGTGGTCCAGACGATGTTCTGGGACGGATCCTTGATGTCGCAGGTTTTGCAGTGGACGCAGTTCTGGGCGTTGATCTGGAAGCGCGGATTGTCGCCGGCCTCGTCGTACAGGACCTCGTACACGCCTGCGGGGCAGTAGAGCCGGGCGGGCTCGCCGTATTCCGGCAGATTGACCCGGATCGGGATCGACGGGTCCAGCAGTTTCAGGTGCGCGGGCTGTTCCTCGGCGTGGTTGGTGTTGGAGATGAACACCGAGGACAGCTTGTCGAACGACAGCTTCCCGTCGGGCTTCGGATAGGCGATCGCCGTGTGCTTCGCGGCCTTCTGGGTCGAGGCGGCGTCGGTCTTTCCGTGCTTCAGGGTCCAGGGCAGGTTCACGCGGAATATCGACGAGAACCACATGTCGAACAGGCCCAGCGCCCCGCCGATCGTCGTGCCGAATTTCGACAGATAGGGTTTGGCGTTCCGGACCTGTTTCAGCTCCTTGTAGACCCAGCTCTTCTCATAGGCGGTCTGGTATTCGACCAGCTGGTCGCCCGCGCGGCCGGCCTGGACGGCGTCATAGGCGGCGTCGGCGGCCAGCATGCCGGTCTTCATGGCGTTGTGGCTGCCCTTGATGCGCGGCACGTTCACGAAGCCGGCCGAACAGCCGATCAGGGCGCCGCCCGGGAAGCTGAGCTTCGGCACGGACTGGAAGCCGCCCTCGGTGATGGCGCGGGCGCCGTAGGAGATGCGGGTCCCGCCCTCCAGATGCTCGCTGATCGCCGGATGGTGTTTGAAGCGCTGGAACTCGTCGAACGGCGACAGGAACGGGTTCTTGTAGTTCAGGTGCACGACGTAGCCGATGGCCACATAGCGGTCCCCGAAATGGTACATGAAGCTGCCGCCGCCGGTGAACTCGTCCAGCGGCCAGCCGGTCGTGTGCTGGGCCAGGCCGGGACGGTGCTTCTCGGCGGGAACCTGCCACAACTCCTTGAGGCCGATGCCGAATTTCTGCGGTTCGGCCGTGTCGCACAGGTTGTGGCGGGCCATGATGGTCTTGGCCAGCGAGCCGCGCACGCCCTCGGCGATGAAGACGTATTTGCCGTGCAGTTCGATGCCCGGCTGGAAGTCGTCGGTCGGCTTGCCGTGGCGGTCGATGCCGAAGACGCCGGCAACGACGCCCTTCACCCGGCCCGACGGTTCGTCCCAGACCACATGGCTGGCGGCCATGCCGGGATAGACCTCGACGCCGAGCGCCTCTGCCTGTTCACCCAGCCAGCGCGCCAGATTGCCCAGCGAGGCGATGTAGCAGCCGTCATTGTGCATGATCGGCGGCAGCAGCGGCATCGGCAGCGAGGCCTGGCCCATCGGGCCGAGGATCATGAACCGGTCCTCGGTGACCGGCGTCTCGAGGGGCGCGCCGCGTTCCTTCCAGTCGGGGAACAATTCCTTCAGCGCCTTCGGATCAATGACCGCGCCGGACAGGATGTGCCCCCCGACCTCGGCCGACTTCTCCAGCACCGCGACGGTGATTTCCTTGCCGTCCTTTTCCGCCCGCTGTTTCAGGCGGATGGCGGCGGACAGGCCGGCGGGGCCGCCGCCGACGATGACGACATCGTACTCCATGACCTCGCGCTCGACCCCGGCCAGGGCCTCGGCGGGCGGCAGCTTGTCGATCACAGCGTCCTGCCAGGCGTTGGTTGCGCCGCCTTCGATGGCGTTCTCGGCCATGGGGGATGTCCTCGGGTTCAGTGGGGTCTTGCTGTTTTCCGTTTATCGGAAGGTGACGCAAGGGTGGTCAAGGACTATCCCTGTGCGCATCCACCCGATGACAACGCCGCACCTCGACACCGCCAGCGCCGAAAGCCTGCTCGCCTTCTGGCGGGACGCGGGCGTCGACGCCTGTTTCGAGGACGCCCCGGTCGACCGGACCCATGTCGCCCCGCCCCCCGCCGTCAAGGCGGTGACCAGGGCTACGGCGTCAGTGACGCCGATCGTCCCGGCCGGCGACGCCGTGTCCGAGGCGCGACGGCTGGCGGCGGGGGCCGACACGCTGGAGGCTCTGGGCCTCGCCATCTCCGGCTTCGAGGGCTGCACGCTGCGCGGCATGGGGGCGAAGCAGGCGGTGTTTTGTCGCGGCAATCCGGAGGCCGAGGTTCTGATCATCGGGGAAGGCCCCGGCGCGGAAGAGGACGAACGCGGCCAGCCCTTCATCGGCAAGGCGGGCAAATTGCTGGACCGGATGCTGGCCGAGGCGGGTCTCGAGGGCCGGGTGTTCATCACCAACACCGTCTTCTGGAGACCGCCGGGCAACCGCACGCCGACGGCGGCGGAGCAGGCCGTCTGCGCGCCCTTCGTCGAACGGGCCTTCGCCCTGCTGAAGCCGAAGGCGGTGCTGTTGCTGGGCGCGGCCTCGGCAAAGTCGGTGCTGGCGACCGACGAAGGCATCATGCGGATGCGCGGACAGTGGCGCGAGTGGCGGCTGGCGGAGGGCGCCGTGTCGGCCCCAGCCCTGCCGACGCTGCATCCGGCCTTCCTGCTGCGCCAGCCCATCGCCAAGCGCGAGGTCTGGGCCGACCTGCTGTCGCTGGCGGCGCGGATCGAGGGCTAACGGCCAGGCTAGTTCACTCTTCTGACTCAAAACCGCCCCAAAAAGGGGTGAAATATTGACATGGGTCGGGGCGGTGGCGCCTTTCTGGCCTGACGACCGAACGAACAGCGCGAATTGACCCGGGTCGAGACGGGTCGTTCGATGCTCTCAGGGGGGCCGCCTCAAGTGCGATCTGATTTCCGCCGCGCGATTTTTGCGCCGACGTTGGCCTTGGCGTTGTTCGCCCTTGCCGGCGCAGCGCATGCCGAGGAGGGCGACCGTCGCCCGCTCTCGACCCTCAGCGCCGCGGATCGCCTCAACTACACCACCGCCTTCGACGCCCTGCGCCGCGGCGACCTGGAGGCCGCCCGCACCTCGGCGCGCCAGGCCCAGGACCGCGTCCTGCTGGGACAGGTCGAGTTCGAACGCCTTTTCCACGCCGACTACACGGCCACCTACGAAGAACTGGCGGCCTGGCTGGAGGAGTATTCGGACCTTCCGGTCGCG
Organism: uncultured Brevundimonas sp.; assembly: GCA_964398675.1. Lineage (GTDB taxonomy): Bacteria > Pseudomonadota > Alphaproteobacteria > Caulobacterales > Caulobacteraceae > Brevundimonas. Next base: position 56,885 of record CAYNNT010000001.1, on the reverse strand, counting down.
GAACGCGCCTGGAATCTCGCCATGCGGCGCCGTCCCGACGGCGCGCCTGAACCGCGGCAACCCTCGCGCATGGGCGGTGGCCGCTACTGGAATCGCATAGAGGCCGCCGGCGGCAACACCGAGGCTGACCCGATGAAGGCGGCACGGGTTGCCCTGAACCGGGACGACCTGGCCGGCGCGGTTACGATCGGCGAACAGATCGGCGACTGGTGGACGGTCGCCCTGGCCCAGTACCGGCTGGGCGAATTCGCCGCCGCCAAGGTCGCGTTCGAACGGGTTCTCGACGATCCGACCGAGGACGGCTGGGTCCGTTCCGGCGCCGCCTTCTGGGCCGCGCGTGCAGCCGGACGATCCGGCCAGCAGGACCGCGTCCAGCCGCTCCTGCACCGCGCCGCCACCTGGCCCGCCACCTTCTACGGCCAGATCGCCCTGCGTCAGCTGGGCGAGGAACCGGTGATCGAGAATCTGGGACCGACGCCCTATGCCGCCGGCAATTTGCGCCCGGCCGCCTACCAGGCCGAGGAACCGATCGGCGTCGGCGCGGACGAACTGGACGAATTCATCCGGTCCGAGCCGCGCGCGCGCCGCACCGTCGCCTTCTTCGAGGTCGGTCGCCGCGCCGATGCCCGCGATGAGTTGCGGACCGGCCTCCGCGCCGCCGTCACCGACCGCGGCCGCCAGCTCTGGGCCGCCCTTGGCCGGGCGCTGGGCCCGAGGGTGACGGGCTCGGGCGACGATGTGCGCCGCATCGACGCCACACGCTACGCCCAGCCGGTCATTGAGCCCGAGGGCGGCTTCACCGTCGAACGGTCGCTGGTCTATGCGATCGCCCGCAAGGAGACCGGCTTCAACGCCCGCGCCCGTTCCGGCGCCGGCGCCTACGGCCTGATGCAGGTGATGCCGGCGACCGCCGTCGAGCTTTCCGGAGACCGGACCTTCGTCAGCGAGCCCGACCGCCTGTTCGAGCCCAACATCAACGCCCGTCTGGGGCAGGCCTATGTGAACCGCGTGCTGGCCCTGCCGGCGATCAACGGCGACCTGTTGCGGGCGGCGGCGTCCTACAACGCCGGGCCGGGCCCCATGGTCGATGCGGTGCGCAAACTGGGCCATGACGCCGACCCGCTGCTGCTGATCGAGACCATCGACGTGCCCCAGGCCCGGGAATATGTGGAAAAGGTCGTGGCGGCCTACTGGATCTACCAGCGTATGAACGGCCGTCCGCTGAATACGCTGGACGCCGTGGCTTCCGGAGCCACCCTGATCCCGCTCTCGCTCGACTATGTCCCGCCGCCGCCGGTTCCGGTGCAACCGGTCGAGGTCGCAGCGGTCCCGGCTGTCAGTTCAAACTAGATATTGACCAGCAGCAGGGCCGGCAGGCAGCAGGCGATCACGATCATCAGGCCATAGACCATCAGGCTGGGACGGCTTGCTCCGGGCTGTTCGGCGGGCATGGACATCGGTAGACCCCTGAACGCTTCTGCGCTCCTGAAGCCCCCGATATACCGCTGTTGTCTTAAGACCGGGTTCCGCGGGGCGGTTAACGGTCCGACAGCGCCTCGGCCGACCATTCGAGGAAGTCCGGCTGGGCCAGAAGCGCATCGCGGTAGGCCGCGGCTGACCCGTCGTCGCCATAGGCCGCCAGGTCGATCTGGTAATGCCGGAACCGGGTGGCGACGGGCGTGAAGAAGGCGTCCGGCACTGACCACTCGCCGAACAGGTAGGGCCCGCCGGCGCCGAAGCGGGCGCGCATCTCCCTCCAGAGTCCGACGATGCGGCGGATGTCGCGTTCCACCGCTTCGCCCGTCGGCGGCGGCGAGCGATCCGGTCCGACCATGGTGTGGTCCGGCCCCATGCCGCAGTCGGTGCGCAGCGCCAGGAAGCCGCCGTGCATCTCGCAGGCCGCCGACCGGGCCAGCCAGCGGGCGTGCGGATCGGCAGGCCACAGCCGGACTTCGGGATAGCGTTCGGCGCACCAGACCGAGATGGCCATGGAATCCCAGACCGTGACGCCCTCGACCTTCAGCAGCGGGACCAGGCGGGACGGCGACAACCTTTCAAGCTCGGCCTGACCGGCCGGCGAATAGATGTCGATCTCGCGCACGGTGAAGTCCGCCTTGCACCGTTTCAGCACCAGCCATGGGCGCAGGGACCAGGTCGAATAGAGCCGCGGGCCGATGATCAGTTCCATGGTCATGCTCCTCAGGGGTGAGACGTCACGCATAGGGCGCTTCAGGGTCTCCCGACAATCAGTTCGGAGGCGTCCGGCACAAGCCGCGCTTGACTCGGCGGCGCCCTCGCCTGACACCCCGCCCCCATGATCAGCCGCTATTCCCGCCCCGCCGCCGTCGCCATCTGGTCCCAGGAGACCAAGTACCGGATCTGGTTCGAGATCGAGGCGCACGCCGCCACGAAGATGGCCGAACTGGGTGTGATCCCGACCGCCGCGGCCGAGGCGATCTGGGCCAAGGGCAAGGATGTCGTGTTCGATGCCGACCGCATCGACGAGATCGAACGCACCACCAAACACGACGTCATCGCCTTCCTGACCCATGTGTCCGAGATCGTCGGCGAGGAAGCCCGGTTCCTGCACCAGGGCATGACCTCCTCGGATGTGCTGGACACCTGTTTCGCGGTCCAGCTGGCGCGCGCGTCTGACCTGCTGATCGAGGGCGTTGATCGCGTTCTGACGGCGCTGGAGACCCGCGCGAAGGAACACAAGCTCACGCCGTGCGTGGGCCGCAGCCACGGCATCCATGCCGAACCGGTCACCTTCGGGCTCAAGCTCGCCGGCTACCATGCCGAATTCCAGCGCGCGAAGCGGCGTCTGCAGACGGCGAAGGAAGAGATCGCCACCTGCGCCATCTCCGGCGCCGTCGGCACCTTCGCCAACGTCGATCCGGCCGTGGAAGCCTATGTCGCTGACCAGATGGGGCTGCAGGTCGAGCCGGTCTCGACCCAGGTCATCCCGCGGGACCGTCATGCGGCCTTCTTCGCCGCCCTGGGCGTCGTCGCCTCATCGATCGAGCGACTGGCGACCGAGATTCGCCACCTGCAGCGGACCGAGGTGCTGGAGGCCGAGGAATTCTTCGACAAGGGCCAGAAGGGCTCGTCGGCGATGCCGCACAAGCGCAACCCCATCCTGACCGAAAATCTGACCGGCCTGGCCCGTCTGGTCCGTTCGGCGGTCGTCCCGGCGATGGAAAACGTCGCCCTCTGGCATGAGCGGGACATCAGCCACTCCTCGGTCGAGCGCGGGATCGGTCCGGACGCCACCATCCACCTCGATTTCGCCCTCCACCGGCTGGCCGGCGTCGTCGAGCGGCTGAACGTCTATCCGGCCAATATGGAGAAGAACCTGAACCTGCTCGGCGGGCTGGTGCATTCCCAGCGGGTGATGCTGGCCCTCACCCAGGCGGGGGTGTCGCGCGAGGACGCCTATGCCGCCGTGCAGGAGAACGCCATGAAGGTCTGGCGCGGCGAGGGGCGTTTCCTCGACTTCCTGAAGGCCGACGCGCGCGTGACCCTCCCGGCGGAGCAACTCGAGGCGCTGTTCGACCTCGGCTACCACACCAAGCACGTCGACACGGTGTTCGCCCGCGTGTTCGGGGCGGCGTGAGCCTCAAGCGCGCCTTCGACCCCGTCGTCGATGCGCACACACGGCTGCTGATCCTCGGCAGCCTGCCCGGCGATGCTTCGCTGAGGGCCGGCCAGTACTACGGCCACCCGCAGAACGGCTTCTGGCGACTGGTCGGCGGCGTGATCGGCATCGAGCTCGTCGCCCTTCCCTATCCTGACCGGCTGCAGGCGCTGAAGGCGGCGGGCGTGGGCCTGTGGGACGTGATCTCGAGCGCTCACCGGCCCGGCAGTCTGGACACCGCCATACGCGACGTCGAGGCGGCCGACCTGAACCGTCTTGTCGACACCCTCCCGGACTTGCGGGCCATTGCCTTCAACGGCGGAACGGCGGCGCGGATCGGCCGCCGAAGCCTGACGCTCCGGGCGGGCCTCGATCTGATCGACCTGCCCTCCTCGAGCCCGGCCCATACCCGGCCGCTTTCGGAAAAGGCGGCGGTCTGGTCGGTGCTGGCGAAGGCGCTGTCCGAGCGCTAGCCGGGGTGCGCTCACCTGTCGCGGCACAAATGTCGTAGCGGACGCATCCTTTCGGCTCCGGATCAGTACCTCCCCGGACCCCGCCGACAGAGCGGGTTGTTCCAGGAGACCGAGTCATGACTTTCACCCGCTACGCCGCCCTCGCCGCCGCCTCGACCGCGGCGTTCGCGCTCGCCGCCTGCACGCCCGCCGCTGACAAGGCAGCGCCCGCCGACGCCGCGGCCGTCGCCCCTGCCGCCGCAGATCCGATGGTCGGCGGCGCCGCCATGAGCCCGACCGACACCATCGTCGCCAATGCCGCCAAGGCCTCGACCCTGACCACCCTCGTCAGCGCCGTCCAGGCCGCCGGTCTGGCTGAGACGCTTTCGGGAACCGGCCCCTTCACCGTCTTCGCGCCTGACAACGCCGCGTTCGAAAAGGTCCCCGCGGCGACCCGCACGGCCCTGATGGCTCCGGCCGGCAAGGACGCGCTCACGAAGATCCTGACCTACCATGTGGTGCCCGGCCGTCTGACCGCCGCCGACATCGCCTCGCAGGCCCAGGCCAACGGCGGCGTCGCCACGCTGACGACCGTCCAGGGCGAGACCCTGAAGGTCTCGGCCGGCCCGAACAACACCTGGGTCATCACCGACTCGAAGGGCGGAACCTCGACCATCACCCAGGCCGACGTCGCCCAGTCCAACGGCATGGTTCATGTCATCGACACGGTCCTGATGCCGAACTGATTGTTCTGGCGCCAAAACACGCGCCAGGACCGCCGGGCGGCCCCGACCCGGCAAACGAAAGGGCCGCCCCGAGGGGCGGCCCTTTCTGCATTCCGAAGTCCTGAGCGGACTATTCGTCGTTGCGGATCTGCTCGCGCGCCACCGACGACAGCTCGTCCATCTTGCGGCGGATTTCGCCTTCGGAGACGGTCAGGCCGGCGCCTTCGAGGTCCTGGGCGATCTTGCGGTAGACGTCTTCCTCGCCCGGCTGCTCGAAGTCGGCCTTGACGATGGCGCGGCCGTATTCCTGCGCGCGATCAGCGTTCAGCCCCATCTTCTCGGCGGCCCAGAGGCCCAGCAGCTTGTTGCGCCGGGCGACCGCCTTGAATTCCTGTTCCTGATCGAGGGCGTATTTGGACTCGAAGCCCTTTTCCCGATCGTCGAAGGTGGTCATGGGCGTTGCGAGGCTCCGTTTGGGCGGCCTGAAAGCACGGCCGCGGTCGAGGTGGTCTATAGCCGCCCCATGGCCGAACGCAACCGGAACTCGCCGGGTTGCGACACCGCGGCGGCAGGCCCTGCCGCAACGCAGTCGGTTTGTGTCGCGGCGCCGCATCCGCTAAGGGTTCCCGCGACTTTTCCCGCCCGCCCGATTCCGGATTGAGCCGCCCAGACCCCGCTCTGGTCGCGCGATAGCCGTTTCCGTCGTGCCCCGCCCGGACCAACCATGATGAACGTCAAGCGCAAGAAGATTTACGAGGGCAAGGCCAAGATCCTTTACGAAGGACCCGAGCCCGGCACCCTGATCCAGTATTTCAAGGACGACGCCACCGCCTTCAACGGCGAGAAGAAGGCCCAGCTGGAAGGCAAGGGCGTGATCAACAACCGCATCAGCGAGTTCATCATGTCGCGCCTGAACGGCATCGGCGTGACCAACCACTTCATCAAGCGGCTGAACCTGCGCGAGCAACTGATCCGCGAAGTCGAGATCATCCCGCTCGAGGTCGTCTGCCGCAACATCGTCGCGGGCTCGATGAGCCAGCGGCTGGGCATAGACGAGGGCACGCCCCTGCCCCGCTCGATCATCGAATTCTATCTGAAGAAGGATGAGCTCAACGACCCGATGGTCACCGAGGAGCACATCACCGCCTTCAACTGGGCCACGACCCAGGAACTGGACGACATCCTGGCGATGACCGTGCGGGTGAACGACTATCTGTCGGGCATGTTCGGCGCCGTCGGCATCACCCTGGTGGACTTCAAGATCGAGTTCGGCCGGGTGTGGGAAAACGATTTCTCGCGCGTCCTGCTGGCCGACGAGATCAGCCCTGATTCCTGCCGCCTGTGGGACACCAATACGGGCGAGAAGCTGGACAAGGACCGCTTCCGCCGCGATCTGGGCAATGTCATCGAAAGCTACACCGAGGTGGCCCGCCGCCTCGGCATCATGAAGGACATGCCGACCGTGATTCAGGGGGGTTTGCACTGATGGCCAAGGTCAAGGTTCACGTCTTCCTCAAGCCCGGCGTGCTCGACGTCCAGGGCAAGGCCGTCGAAGGCGCCCTGCACGGACTGGGATGGGCCGATGTGTCCAACGCCCGGGTCGGCAAGCTGATCGAATTCGACCTCGGCGACGGCGTCGAGGACAAGGCCACCGAGATCAAGCGCATGTGCGAGACCCTGCTGGCCAATACCGTGATCGAAAGCTACCGCATCGAGGTCGCATGAAGCGGCTGATCCAGTTTTCCGTGACGGCCTTTGTCGTCGTCGGCGTGCTGATCTTCGCCGCCGCCCTGGCCGGCGGCCTGACCGACGATCGGGCCTTTACGCCGGCGGCGAAGGAAGCGGCGCACTAGCGACGCGAGCGGCGGTCATGCGTTAGGGTCATCCATACGCAGCGAGGAGCCCCCCATGACCTTCACCCTCACCTCCACCGGCTTCGCCGACGGCGGCGCCCTGCCCGACGCCCAGGTTCACGCCCGGGGCAACCGGTCACCGGAACTGAGCTGGTCGGGCGCACCCGAAGGCACGAAAAGCTTCGCCGTCACCTGCTTCGACCCCGACGCGCCGACGGGGTCGGGTTTCTGGCACTGGACCGTGGCCAACCTTCCCGCCGATACGACCGGGCTGGCCGAGGGCGCGTCGTCCGCCGGCCTGCCCAGGGGCGCGGTCGAGGGCCGCACGGATTTCGGCGAGCCTGGCTTCGGCGGCGCCGCTCCGCCCCCCGGACACGGACCGCACCGCTACATCTTCACCGTTTTCGCCGTCGACACGGAGCGGCTTGACGTCACGCCGGAGAATTCGGGCGCAGTCTTCGGCTTCAACCTGCATTTCCATACGCTGGCCAAGGTCTCGATCACCGGCGTTTACGAGAACCGCGGCTGAGCCGGCACATCGGGAGGGCGGCATGAAGTCCATCATTCTGACCATCGCGGCGGGGGCGCTGCTGTTGTCCCCGGCGAGCGCACCGGCCGCGCAGGAGGCCCCGGCGGCCGCGGCTGCGCCGACCGCGACGCCCGCCGGCATTCCGCTGGACAGCGCCTGGCGGCGCGCGGTGTACGAACAGGCGAACACCCATTTCCGGCATCCAAGCTGGGGCGTGCGTCACTCCGAGCGCAATTATGTGCTGGGCATGGCCCTCGCGGAGGCCGACGGCCTGACCGTCGATGACGACGTCCTGTTCGCCGCGGCCTTCCTGCATGACTGGGGCGGGATCGCGCCCTTTGCGGTCGCCGGCAAGGACCATGCGGTGCGATCGGTCGAGCTCGCCGAACCCTTCCTGACGGAGGCCGGCTTCCCGATGGAGAAATTCCCGGCTGTGCGCGCCGCCATCCTTGGGCACATGTACGACAAGGAACCGGACGGGGCCGAGGCGGTCGTCCTGCACGACGCCGACGCACTGGATTTCCTCGGGGCCCTCGGCGCCGCGCGGCTGCTGGCGGCGACCAGCGACCGACCGGACTACGATCAGGCGCTGGGCCGGATCGAGCGATTCGCCGTGGATATTCCGCCTCGCCTGAAGACGGCGGCGGCTCGCGAACTGGCGACGCAACGCGTCGCGGTGATGACGGAATTTCTGGTTCAGGTGCGGCGGGAGACGCCCGAGGGCGCCAGACCCTGACATGACCCGCAAACGCTGCTACAGGGCCGCGCCATGAGCGCAGCCGTCATCGTCTTCCCGGGTTCCAACTGCGACCGCGACTGCAAGGTCGCCGTCGAACGCTCCACCGGCGAGCGGGTCGATATGGTCTGGCACCAGGAGACGGAACTGCCGTCGGGTCTGGACCTGATCATCCTGCCGGGCGGCTTCTCCTACGGCGATTACCTGCGCTGCGGGGCCATGGCGGCGCAGTCGCCGGTCATGCAGGCGGTGAAGAAGGCCGCGGACGACGGCGTCGCCGTGGTCGGCATCTGCAACGGCTTCCAGATCCTGTGCGAGGCCGGGATGCTCCCGGGCGCCCTGCTCAGGAACGCCGGACTGAAATACGTCTGCAAGCCCATCGCCCTGACCGTCGCCAACGGCCAGACCCGCTTCACCGCCGGCTATCAGGGCCAGCGCGAGGTGGTGATGACCCAGGGCAATGGCGACGGAAACTATTTCGCCGACGCCGAGACCCTGGCCCGCATCGAGGGCGAGGGACAGGTGGTCTTCCGCTACGTCGACAACCCCAATGGCTCGGTCGCCGACATCGCCGGCCTGCAAAATGCGCGCGGCAATGTGCTGGGCCTGATGCCCCACCCCGACCGGGCGTTCGAGGAAGAACTGGGCTCCGCCGACGGCGCGACCCTGTTCCGCAGCGTCTTCGCCGCCGCCTGAGGCGGACTGCGGACTTGACCGGACGGCGTGCGTCAGTCGATCTCCCGTGGCGCAGTCCGGGGGCCGACCGATGTTCATGAGCGAACGCCAGAAGATGATCTCGGGCCTGCCCTACGATCCCGGCGATCCCGAGCTTCAGGCCGACCAGACCGCCGCGAAACAGTGGATGGCCCGCTACAACGCCGCCATGGCGGCCAGTCCGGCGGAGCGCCGCGACCTGCTGCGCCAACGCATGGGCGAGGTCGGCGAAGGCGCGGTCATCCGGCCGCCGTTCCACTGCGACTATGGCTACAACATCCGCCTGGGCCGCGGCGTCTTCATGAATTTCAACTGCGTCGTTCTGGACGTCTGCGAGGTCGAGATCGGCGACCAGACACAGATCGGGCCGGGGGTGCAGATCCTGACCGCCGACCATCCGCGCGATCCCGGCCAGCGGGCCGAAGGCATCGAGTTCGGCCGGTCCGTCACCATCGGCCGCAACGTCTGGATCGGCGGCGGCGCCATCATCCTGCCCGGCGTCACCATCGGCGATGACGCCATCATCGGCGCCGGGTCAGTGGTCACGCGAGACGTGCCTGCCGGCGCGACGGCGGTCGGCAATCCGGCCCGCCTGAAAGCCTAGACCCCCCAGGCCTGACCGCCCGCGCCATAGGCGTCGACCGCCTGGAACAGCGCGGAGACCAGCGCGCGCTCTTCCTCGCTCATCTCCGGCTTCCAGGCGTCGAAGATCAGGATGGTGCGGTCCTGACCGCTGTCGTTCACGGCCTCATGCTCGATGGTGTCGTCGAACGCCCAGGCCTGACCCTCGCGCCACTCTCGCATGTCATTGCCGACGCGGAAGCGGCTGCCCGGCGGGGCGATCAGGGGCAGATGGCAGATCAGCCGGGTGTTGATCAGGCCGTGATGCGGCGGAATGCGCGCGCCGGCCCTGAGCTTCGAGAACAGGATTGACGGCGTCCGGCCCGGGACCCGGCACAGCGGAACCCCGGCGAGCGCCGCCAGGGTGCGCGGACAGCGCCGGGCGATATCGGGCTGCTCCTCGCCGTCCTTCCAAAGAAACAGGGCGCTCCAGTCGGCGTTGGACATCATGCCGACGGCGTCCTGGTTGGGCCGGTCCGCCCGCGGTTCGACATAGGGGCGGAACAGGTCGGGTTCGGCCAGCAACGCGTCCAGTTCGGCGCGAATCTCCCCCGCAGCCGCCTCGACCGCCGCCAGCCAGGGCAGGGTCTCGCGGGGCTGGAACTGGATCTGGGGCAGGCCCGGAAACAGATAGAAGCGCGGCTCCTGCTGATACAGACGCTTGCGGCCGGCCATCAGGTCGAGCGACAGCGCGAAGCGGTCGCTTGAGGTGGAGGGGTTGAAACCGGCGCCGGCGAGACTGGTCGTGAGGTGGGCTTCGAACTGCCGGGCCTGGGCCTGAACCGCGGCCTGGGCGCGTCGCAACTCGGTGATGACCGCCGGCGCCAGACCCCTGCCGTCGCCGGCGACGCGCAGGGCGGCGCTGTAGAAGCTGGCGGCCGCCCGACCGTCGCCGAGCCCGGCGAGCGCATCACCCTTGGCGATCAGCGCACCCGGATCGCGGGCATCGACAGCCAGCGCGCGGTCGGCGGCTTCAATCGCGGCGCGGTGGCCATCTTCCATATTCGCCATGCGCTGATCGGAGGCGGGAGAACGGCGTCCGTCAAGATGAAAGCGTCAGACAGGCCGGCCGCGGGGTCGGATTGAACCTTCACCGTTTGAGCGCGTACTGGTGACCACCGCATCTGGAGCCGCCATGTCCATTGTACGTCCCACCCCGTCGCAGATGACCCGCAGGCTGGTCGTCCTGGCCGCCACGATCTTCGCCATCGTGATCGGCCAGACGCAGGTCCTGCTTCAATGGGGCCAGAGCCCGGCCGAGTTCGCCGCTGACAGCGACGCCACCCTGAAGGTCGCGGGCTACGCCTTCGCCATCTGGGGCGTGATCTATCTCTGGCTGGTGGTCTATGCCGTGCGGCAGGCCCTGCCCCGGACGGGTGAGAGCCTGCTGATCCATCGGCTGGGCTGGCCGTCGGTCGCCGCCCTGCTCGGCATCGGCTGGTGGGTCGTGGCGGCCGCTTTCGACTGGGAGATGGCGACGATCGTGCTGATCTTCGGGTCTCTGGCCGTCCTGCTGATACCCTTGATGATCAACGCCGGCGCCATCCGCGCCCTGCCCCGCGGCGATCGCGACCGGTGGATGACCGTGTGGCCGCTGGCGATGCTGGCGGGCTGGCTGACCGTCGCGGCGCCGGTCAATCTGATCACCGTGGCCACCGGCAACGGCTGGCTGCCCGAGGTCCTGTCGCCGACCGTCTGGGCGATTCTGGCCATCGCCGTGGTGGGGGCTGTTGCGCTCGGCGTCACACACCGCCTGCGGACCCTCGCCTATGGGCTGCCGATCGCGTGGGGCTTGCTGGGGGCGTTCGTCGCCGAGCAGGGGCGCAACCCGATGCTGGCCTATGTGGCGCTGGCGGCCGGCGTGGCGGTTCTGTTGGGCGCCGTCCTGCTGACATTTCGCCTGCGCCCGGGCGTCGAGCGCCCGACCGCCTGATCCCTATCTCGCACACGTCCCAAGCAGTGGCTGACACGACTCTGTTCAACGGCTAGAAGGCGCGCCCATGAGCGCTCCCCAAAAGACCATGGCTGAACTGGCCGCCGACTACGGCCTGGCCCCGAACGAGTATCAGGTCGTCCTCGACCGGCTGGGGCGAGAGCCCAACCATGTCGAGCTGGGCGTCTTCTCGGTGATGTGGTCCGAGCACTGCTCGTACAAGTCCTCGAAGATCCATCTCGGCAAATTCCCGACCAAGGGCCCGCGAGTGATCTGCGGCCCCGGCGAGAACGCCGGGGTCATCGACATCGACGACGGCGACGCCTGCATCTTCAAGATGGAGAGCCACAACCACCCCAGCTTCATCGAGCCCTATCAGGGCGCGGCGACGGGCGTGGGCGGCATCATGCGCGACGTCTTCACCATGGGCGCGCGGCCCGTGGCCCTGCTGAACGCCCTCCGCTTCGGCGATCCGTCGCACGAGAAGACCAAGCGGCTGGTCAAGGGCGTGGTCTCCGGCATCGGCGGCTACGGCAACTGCGTCGGCGTGCCGACGGTGGCGGGCGAGACCAATTTCCACGCCGGGTACAACGGCAACATCCTGGTCAACGCCATGTGCGTGGGCGTGGCCAAGGCCGACGCCCTCTTCTATTCGGCCGCCCCGGCGCCGGGTCTGTCGGTGGTCTATTTCGGATCCAAGACCGGCCGCGACGGCATCCATGGCGCGACCATGGCCTCGGCCGAGTTCGACGAGGATTCGGACGAGAAGCGGCCCACCGTCCAGGTCGGCGATCCCTTCGCCGAGAAACTGCTGATCGAGGCGACGCTGGAGCTGATGGCCTCGGGGGCCGTCGCGGCCATCCAGGACATGGGCGCCGCAGGCCTGACCTCGTCGTCGGTCGAAATGGCCGGCAAGGGCGCGGTCGGCATCGAGCTGAACATGGACGCCGTGCCCCAGCGCGAAGAGGGGATGACGGCCTATGAGATGATGCTGTCGGAAAGCCAGGAGCGGATGCTGGCGGTGCTGAAGCCCGGCCGCGAGGAAGACGGCCATCGGATCTTCAAGAAGTGGGGCCTCGACGCCGCCGTGATCGGCGTGACCACCGACACCGGCCATCTGGTGCTGAAACACCATGGCGAGACGGTCTGCGACGTGCCGCTGGCCCCGCTCTTCGACGACGCGCCCCTGTATGATCGTCCGTGGGTCCAGCCCACGCTCCAGCCGCGCCTCGCCCCGGCCGACGTCCCCGCGCCCGAGAGCTGGGTCGATGCGGTGATCAAGGTGGTCTGCTGCCCCGACATGGCGTCCAAGCGCTGGATCTGGGAGCAGTACGACCGCCACGTCATGGCCGACACCCTGCACGACTCGGCCACCGCCGCCGACGCGGGCGTGGTGCGGGTGCACGGCACGGACAAGGGTCTGGCCATGACCTCGGACTGCACCCCCCGCTATGTCAAGGCCGATCCCTATGAGGGCGGCAAACAGGCGGTGGCCGAGGCCTGGCGCAACCTGACGGCCGTCGGCTCCCTGCCCATCGCCATCACCGACAATCTCAATTTCGGCAATCCGCAGCGGCCCGAGATCATGGGCCAGATCGTCCGCGCCATCGACGGCATGGCCGAGGCCTGCCGCGTGCTGGACTTCCCGGTCGTGAGCGGCAACGTCAGCCTCTATAACGAGACCAATGGCGCGGCCATTCCGCCGACCCCGACGGTCGGGGCCGTCGGCCTGCTGACCAACTATGACGTGGTCGTCGGCTTCGGCGGCATGGTCGAGGGCGATGTGCTGGTCCTGATCGGCGAGACCAAGGGCGAGCTGGGCTCCTCCATCTACCTGCGCGAAGTGCTGGGCCGCGAGGACGGCGCCCCGCCGCCGGTCGATCTGGCGCTCGAACGCCGGACCGGCGACTTTGTCCGCGCGCAGATCGAGGCCGGCGCCCTGACCTGCGTGCACGACCTGTCGGACGGCGGACTGATCGGGGCGGCGGCGGACATCGCCCTCGCCTCCGACTGCGGCGTCGAGCTGGACGCAAGCTCGGAGGGCCATGCCCACATCCTGCTCTTCGGAGAGGATCAGGCCCGCTACCTCGTCGCCGTGGCCGATGCGACGGAGATCATCGCCGCCGCCCAGGCCGCCGGCCTGCGAGCCTCGGTGGTCGGCCGGGCCAAGGGGCGGGATTTCGCCTCGGGCGGCCCCGGCGGCGACCTGTTCCGGCTGCCGCTGGACCACCTGCGCGAGATGCATGAGAGCTGGATGCCGGCGTGGATAGAGGGACACGCCTGATGCGCCCCTCGCTCATCGCCGTTGCCGCGCTCGCCCTGACCCTGTCGGCCTGCGACGGCGGTGGGGATCCCGTCCAGCAGGCCCTGCGAGAGGCCTCGGCCGAGAACCATGCCGCGACCGTGCAGGAGGGCGTTGTTTCCGCGCCGACCCACGCCGGCGGCCATGGCTCCACGCCGGGCGATCAGGCCTTTGCCGCCTCGGAAGCCGCCATGCACACGGGCATGGCCCGGGCGTCAGGCGAGACAGTGGACCAGGCCTATATCGCCAAGATGATCGAACACCACCGCGGCGCCGTGGCCATGGCGGATGTCGCGCTGGCGCAGTCGCGCGACCCGGAAATCCGGCGCATGGCCCGGCTGGTCAAGGACGCACAGACGCGCGAGATCGCCGAGATGCGTGCGTGGAGGCCCACGCCTCAACCGGCCCCGTGACGCGCGTCACAAATCCGGGCTAGGTCAGAGCCTTCGCCGTCCGGAGGTCCGCATGCGTTCGCTCGATTCTGTCTCCCGCCGTGGCCTGATGCTGGCGCTCGGCGCCGGCGGGGTGGTGCTGGGGTCCGGCCGCAGGGCGCTGGCCGACCCGGTGTTCGCCGAATATCCGTTCCAGCTGGGCATCGCCGCCGGCGACCCGACCCCCGACGGCTTCGTCATCTGGACCCGGCTGGCCCCTCGCCCGCTCGAGATCGGCCACGGCATGCCGTCGGCCCCGGTGCCGGTAAAGTGGGAAATCGCAACGGATCGCGCCTTCTCCAACGTGGCGCAGACAGGCGAGGCGATCGCCCGACCCGAGCTCGGCCACGCGGTCCATGTCGAAGTCGCGGGCCTGGAGCCCGGCCGCGAGTATTTCTACCGGTTCACAGCAGGGGCCGAGCGGACCCCCTCGGGTCGGGCGAAGACGGCCCCGGCGGCCGGTTCCGCGGTCGCCCGGGCCCGCTTCGGCGTGCTGGGCTGCCAGGCCTATGAGCAGGGCTTCTATACGGCCCACCGCAAGGCGGCGGCCGAGGACCTCGACTTCGTCTACTGCTACGGCGACTACATCTACGAGGGCCGCGGCAACCGCACCTACACCGGCTCGGGCGGGACCATCGAGAACCCGCGCCAGCACTTGGGCGGCGAGACCTACAGCCTCGACGACTACCGGCGGCGCTATGCCCAGTACAAGCTGGACACTGACCTGCAGGCCAGTCACGCGGCGACCGCGTGGTTCGTGACCTGGGACGACCATGAGGTCCAGAACAACTGGGTCTCGGACCAGGACCCCGACGATGTGCCGCCCGAAATCTTCCTGTTGCGGCGGCAGGCGGCGGCCCAGGCCTTCTATGAGCATATGCCGCTGCGCCGGTCGGCCTTCCCGCGCGGGGCGGACATGCAACTGTACCGCCACTCGACCTGGGGCGACCTGCTGGACCTGAACTTCCTCGACACGCGTCAGTACCGGTCGGACCAGCCCTGCGACGACGGCTGGTCCAAGACCTGCGCAGGCGTCTCGGCGCGCGACGCCGACATACTGGGACAGGCCCAGGAGGCCTGGCTGTACCGGAACCTCGACCAGTCGCGGGCGCACTGGAAGGTGCTGGCCCAACAAATCATGATCATGGACCTGGACCGTCAGGAAGGTCCGGAGCTGGGCTACAATCTCGACAGCTGGGCCGGCTATTCGATCCCGCGCCAGAGACTTCTGGACCGGCTGCGCGAACGCCGGATCGGCAACACCATCGTCCTGACCGGGGACGAGCATCAGAACTATGCGGGAGAGTTGTACCGCGACAGCCGCAATCCGGAAGGCGCGCCGATCGCCTCGGAATTCGTCGCCACCTCGATCAGTTCATCGGGCGACGGTCAGGACCAGCGGGCCGACGGCCGGCGCTATCTGGCCGACAATCCGTTCCTGAAGTTCAACAACGCCCAGCGCGGCTATGTCGTCTGCGACGTCACGCCGGAACGCTGGCAGACCGAGTTCAAGGTGATGGACAAGGTGTCCGAACGCGGCGGGACGCTGAGCACGCGGGCGAAATACGCTGTGGCCAGCGGGGATGCGCGGGTGGTGGCGGCCTGAACTCAGGCCGGCGGCAGATAGTCGTTGGGCTCGACCAGTCGGAAACCCGGCGTCGTCCGAACCAATTCCCTCAGCCAGTAGCCATGCCCGGCGCCGTAGATCACCACAATCCGGTCGCCGGGCTTCGCCGCCTGCATCAGGCGCGCGAAGATCAGGGCGTTGCGGGTGTACCAGCGGCCATTGAGAATCGCGCCCGGCTGGGCGTCGCCCGCCCCGAAGGCCAGCAGGGCCGTATAGAAGGTCTGGTCCGCCGCGGCCCGCTCGGGCGTGTTCATCCAACGCAGCAGGCCGGCAACCGTATCCGTTCGCTGGCGGGTCTCCATGTCGGCGACCATCGCTCCGACCTGCGCACTCATGGCCTCGAGGGCGTCTGATCGCCCGTTGGCCACGGCCCAGCTCTGGACGTCCTCGAACGGGAAGTAGGACGGCTGGCCGTCGCGGTCCTGTTCGTCGATGGCATAGACCCGCTCGAGGCCGAGGCGATGGGCGAGGCGATAGCCGATCTGCACCCGCTCATCGGGGCTGGTCTGCAAATCGGCGGGGGTGAAATCGGGGTAGCGGTGGTCGAGCATGTCGGACTGGTTCCGCGCCACGCGCTCGATCGCGATCGCGGTTGGCTGGAACCGCGCCAGGGCCTCGGCGACCGCCGCGAGCTCGGCCTGTTTCGCCGGGGTCGTGACGGGATCGATCCGGGCGTTGTGCAGGTCCTGGCCCGGATTGCCCATGTGATAGGTCCCGAGCACCATGACCTCGATCGGCGCCGGGTCGGGCGTCTGGGCCATGGCGGCGCCCGGCAGGGCGAAGGCGGCAAGGGCGGCGAGCAGTCTCAGCATGGGCGCGGCTCCGGGTCTGCAGACCAGAGGCCCGGAGTCGCCGTTTTGGATGCAGACCCGCCGCAATCAGTTTCCGGCGGGCGCGCTGCGGCAGGCGGCGAAGCTCCAGATCGCATAGCCGAGCGTGAGCGCCGTCGCCGCTGCGACCGGGAGCATGGAGACGGTGTCAGCGACCGGCAGGGGCGCGAACGCCCAGAACCCGGCGTAGGCGAGGCCCGCCAGTGTCATGGACCAGCCGGCGACCCGAAGCGCCGCCTGGGAGCGGCTCTCTGCGTCTGCCGACCGGCGTGGACCGCCCAACTGTTTGGGCATGATATTGGCGTAGGCCGCGAGGCCCAGACCGATCATGACCTGCACGATCCGCTGGGCGAGGTCTTCGGAGATCATCCCTCCGGCGGCGGCGAAGCGCATACCGGCGGCGACGGCGAGGAAGGCGGCGGCCACCGCAAGGGCGAAGCCGAGACGTTTCATGATCATCAGACGGATTCCTTGCCGGGCGCGGACGCGGGGTCCGTCACCGGGCTGCTGTTCAGGGAGCCGAAGCCGAAGGTCTGGGCGAAACCCAGCAGGGCGTCCTCCAGCACCGACAGCTTGATCCGGTAGGTGATGGTCGTGCCCTGCTTGTAGGCGTCCACCAGGTCGGCCTCGCGGAGGACGGCGAAATGGGCGGACATGGTCGGCTTCGACACGGGGAAGTGTTCACTGAGCTCACCCGCCGTCATCGGCCGACCGCGCAGGAGCTCAAGCA
Source organism: uncultured Brevundimonas sp. (assembly GCA_964398675.1). Taxonomy (GTDB): domain Bacteria; phylum Pseudomonadota; class Alphaproteobacteria; order Caulobacterales; family Caulobacteraceae; genus Brevundimonas. The sequence goes on along the minus strand of CAYNNT010000001.1, from coordinate 39,765 downwards.
CCCGGCGGCGGGTCGGATCGGAGAGGGCCTTGAAGACATTGGTCATGATCGATAGTTAGCTAACCATCGAAATAGAGTCAAGTGTGCGCGCCGGAGGTCCCTAGAGATCCGGCCGATCCGCCAGGAGGGCGACCAGCCGATCCGCCTTGCCGTCGAACAGACGGTCCAGCAGGTCCTGGACCTCGCCCTCGACATAGCTCTGGCGGTCGATGAGGGCGTGATAGCGCTGACGACCGTCTTCCTTCTGGGAACGCACCGCGCCCTTCTGCATCAGGCGATGCAGAAGGGTCTTGATGGTTGCGTCCGCCCACGGTTGGCCGGCCTTCACCTCCTCGATCAGGGAGGCGAAGGACAGAGGGCCGCGCCGCCAGAGCGCAGCGAGGACGGCGCTTTCCGCTTCTGTGACGTGCAGACGCACGGGCGTCAGGATCCCAGGATGGTGCGGTCGATGCGCGCCTCGATGATCCAGTGACAGATCACGCCGACGACGCCGGCCAACAGTCCGAGCAGGAACAGCAGGGCCGCCTCGGCGTATCCCGGGGCGAGCACCGCCATCGGCACCGCCTCGCCGACGTTGGCGATGCCGATAAAGCCCATCAACATGACGAAGACCGCGCCCATCAGGCCCAGCAGCGGACCGCCCAGTCGCAGCGCGGAGACATAGGCCGAACCGCCCGAGAGGCGTCGCCCTGAGGCCAGCTTGATCAATGTGACGATCACGGCCGCCAAGGCGCCGACGACCAAGGCCAGCATGACCAGTTTCACGCTGGGCGCGGCATCGCCGAAGACCATGCCGAGAGTGAGGCGCGAAGGCGCCGCGAAAGCCAGACCGGGAACCGCCAGCGCGCACAGGAGGGCTGCCGCACCGAGGCGGGCCGAATGGGGATTAGGCATGAACGAACTCCATGGTTGGAGATGAGACGGGCGCGCCAGTCGTGCCCGGCCAGATTGACTACACTTGTAATCTCGTTAGATTACGTCTGTAACCTTACCTGTCAAGCATTCCTCTTTCGCCGCCGGCACCGGGCAAGGTCATCATGGAAAAACAGGGAGCCGCGAGCGCCACTCGAACCGACCGGGCGACCCGACGGCGTATCCGCGGCGAGCGGGTCGAAGCCGTGCTGATCGTTGCCCTCGCCGGCCTGGTGCTGTTCAAGGGTCTGGCGGCGCTCGGCGGGATCGTGGCCGGCATCGCAGAGATGATGCTGGCGCTGACGCGCCTGTGAGGTGCGTCGCTCAGGCCAGAACGGGAACCGCCTGGCTCAGCCGCCCGCCGACCCGGATCGGCTCGACCCGCGTGGCCAGACCGGTCTTGTCATCCGTCTCGACATAGACGCCGCAGATGGTCGCCGGGCCGTGCGCGGGCGTATAGCGACCGCCCGACAGGCGGGTCGTGAAGCGCCGCAGGGGCTCTTCCTTCTCGTTGCCGATGACGCTGTCGTAGTCGCAGCAGCCGCCGGCGTCCGTCTGGTAGGCCGTGCCGCCCGGCAGGATCTGGCAGTCAGCGGTCGGCACATGGGTATGGGTGCCGACCACCAGCGAGGCGCGGCCGTCGCAGAAATGGCCCATGGCCATCTTCTCGGACGTCGCCTCGCAATGCATGTCGACGATGATGGCGTCGGCGACCATGCCCATGGGGCAGGCGGCCAGTTCCTTCTCGACGGCGCTGAAAGGGCAATCCATCGGGTCCATGTGGATGCGCCCGAGGACGTTCATGACCAGAACGGTCTTGCCGCTCTGGGTCTCGAACAGATTGGCCCCGGCCCCCGGAGCGTCCATCAGGCGCGGATAGTTGGCCGGGCGGATCAGCCGCGGCTCGCGCACGATATAGGTCAGGGCCTCGCGCTGGTCCCAGCTGTGGTTGCCCAGGGTCAGGCAATCCGCGCCGGCCATGAACAGCTCGCGCGCCGTGTTCTCGGTGATGCCGAATCCGCCGGCGGCGTTCTCGGCATTGACCACCACGAAGTCGAGCTTCAGGTCGCGCTTCAGGCCCGGGAGGTGATCGCTCAGCCCGTCCCGTCCGGACTTGCCGACGACATCACCGAAAAAAGCCAGTCTCATGCGAAGGGTCTATAGCCGGTCTCGGTGAGAACGCCATGCAGGCGGATGTCGTGCGGTTCGACAGGCAGGCCGTCGACCTGCTGGCCGGCGTAGGCGAAGCCGATGCGCAAGGCCTCGGGCCGGGCGGAGAACGTCCGGTCATAGTAGCCGCCGCCCTGCCCCAGCCGCCCCCCCGACCCGTCGAAGGCCAGCAGCGGCGTCAGGATCACCTCGGGCTCAACGACTTCAGCCAGCGGAAACGGCGCCGACACGCCGGCCTCGTCCAGTTCCAGTGGCTCGCCCGGAGACCATCTGCGGAAGATCATCGGCGCGTCCCGTTCGACCACCACCGGCAGGCATAGCTCGCGACCGGCCTCGATCAGGGCGCGCGACAGGGCCTCGACATCCAGTTCCGATCCAATGGCGCGATAGACGGCGACAATCCGTCCGGCCGGCAAGGTATCGGCCTGTCCGGCGGCACGATCGGCCGCGCCGGCATCCAGCCCGGCCAGACGCTTGCGCGTGGCCCGCATGGCGGCGCGAAGCTGATGCTTGTCGACGGCGGTCAGCGGTGCGGCCGGGCGCTGGAACTGTAGGTCAGAACGACGATCGCCAGGTAGGCGACGAACACAGCCCCGCGCGCGGTCCAGGCGACGGTGGCGTCGTCGCGGAACAGCAGGCTGACCCCGATCAGGGCGATGGCGAAGACGATGGTAGCGACCCAGCCTTCCCAGCTGACGGGGGATGCGCCCCAGCCGAAGCGTTTGGGACCGAACCATCCGCGCTTCATCGCATGAGCTCCAGGAAGGTGGGTTGGCGGCGCCGCAAGAGCCGTGAAGGGCGTTTAAATCCTCTCGACCTGGGTAGCCAGGTGGGCGCCGTGTGCCCAGGCCCACGGGCCTGATCAGGGACAGCTCCCTTTGAGTGAATTAAGGTCGCAAGGAAATGTTGCCTTCGACGAGAGCCGCAGCAGGACCCGCCGCTGAGCAAGATAGTCCCTAAGCCGGGGCGGAACAATGGCCGGGCGTCAGAGTCCCTGGGCGATCTTCTCCAGCCGGGCCGCGACGGCGTTCAGCGCCTCCGCCACGCCCTCGGTGGATGCAGAGGCAGCGGCGGCCACGGTCGATGCGCCGGGATTGCCCAGCCGGACCTCGTGCAACTCGTCGGCCAACATCAGGCCGGCCATGAGAAACAGGCGGAGATCGCCGACATGGCCCACCTCGCCCGCCACCTGACGGACATGGCCGTCAAACTGTTTGGCCAGGATACGGACGCGCTCTTCCTGGCCGTCGGCGCAGCCGACAGCGTAGGGGCGGCCGTTGATCTCGACGGTCACGGTCGCCATCAGCGGGCCTCCTGTTCGGCCAGGCTGTCGCGAATCGCGTCGGCGGCGTGGGACAGGGCCTCGGCCGCGTCGCGGGCGGCGGCTTCCAGTTCATGGATGCGCGCGCGGTCGGTTTCCGTCGACGGCTCGGGGGCGAACAGGTCGTCGTCGGGCACGCGGCTGGTCCCGGCCGCCCGGCTCTTGAGATCCAGCAGCCGGCGTTCCAGCAACGCCAGCGCGCGGTCGACTCGGTCCTTGGCGGCCGATGCAGCGTCCATTCGGGTCACATCCTCCAGAATCCGTATAGAACCCGCCGACGCGTCGGGGTAAAGCGGCGCGCCTCCCTTTTTCCGCCTCCCGACGAAAGGTCCCGCCGTGACCGACGCCAAAGCCGTATCCGAAAAGGCCACCCCCAAACAGATGGCCGACGCCATCCGGGTGCTGTCCATGGACGGGGTCGAGAAGGCGAAGAGCGGCCACCCCGGCATGCCGATGGGCATGGCCGACGTGGCGACCGTGCTGTTCTCCAAATTCCTGAAGTTCGACGCCAGCCGCCCGGACTGGGCGGATCGCGACCGCTTCATCCTGTCGGCGGGTCACGGCTCAATGCTGATCTACAGCCTGCTGCACCTGACCGGCTACAAGGCCGCGACGAAGCATGAGCTGTCGAACTTCCGCCAGTGGGGCTCGAAGACGGCCGGCCACCCCGAGTTCGGCCATATGCCGGGCGTGGAAACGACCACCGGTCCGCTGGGCCAGGGCCTCGCCAACAGCGTCGGCTTCGCCATGGCCGAGCGCCATCTGGCGGCCAAATACGGCAAGGACCTGGTCGATCACCGCACCTGGGTCATCGCCGGCGACGGCTGTCTGATGGAGGGCGTGTCGCAGGAGGCGATCGCGCTGGCCGGCCGCTACCAGCTGAACAAGCTGACCGTGCTGTGGGACGACAACGCCATCACCATCGACGGGGCCGTGTCCCTGTCCGACGCCACCGACCAGAAGGCGCGCTTCAAGGCCGCCGGCTGGGCGGTCAAGGCGGTCGACGGCCACGACATGAAGGCCATCAAGTCGGCCCTGCAGTGGGCGACCCGGCAGGACAAACCGACCCTCATCGCCTGCAAGACGAAGATCGGGCGGGGCGCCGCCACCATGGAAGGCAGCCACAAGACCCACGGCGCGGCCCTGGGCGCCGCCGAGATCGCCGCCACGCGCCTCGGGCTGGCGTGGACCCACGCGCCGTTCGAACTGCCCGAAGCCATCGACAAGGCCTGGAAGAAGGTCGGCCGTCGCGGCGCGAAGGAGCGCAAGGCCTGGGAAGCCCGGCTGAACGCCTCGTCGCAGGCCGCCGACTTCACCCGCGCCATGAAGGGCGACCTGCCCGCCGGCGCCTTCGACGCCCTCAACGCCCGCATCGCCGAACTGGTCGAGACCAGGCCGGCCCAGGCCACGCGCCAGTCCTCTGGCGCGGCGCTGGATGAGCTGTTCGCCGCCATCCCGGAACTGGTCGGAGGCTCCGCCGACCTGACCGGCTCGAACAACACCTTCGTCAAGGGCACGCCCATCTTCGACGCGCCTTCCTATGAGGGTCGCTACGTCAACTGGGGCATCCGCGAGTTCGGCATGGCCGCGGCGATGAACGGCATGGCCCTGCACGGCGGGATTATCCCCTACGGCGGCACCTTCATGGTGTTCTCGGACTACAGCCGGCCGGCGATCCGCCTCGGCGCCCTGATGGGGGTGCGGGCGATCCACGTCCTGACCCACGACAGCATCGGCCTCGGCGAGGACGGCCCGACCCACCAGCCGGTCGAGCATCTGGCCGCCCTGCGCGCCATCCCCAATCTGCTCGTCTTCCGCCCCGCCGACACGGTCGAGGCCATGGAGTGCTGGCAGGCCGCGCTGGAGCACAGGCACGCCCCGTCCGCGATGGCGCTGTCGCGCCAGAAGACCCCGGCGGTCCGCACCGTCGCCTCGGACAGCAACCTGTCCGCCCGGGGCGCCTATGAGATCCGCGCCGCCAGGGGCGCGGCCAGGGTCACCCTGTTCGGCACCGGCACGGAGCTGGCGCTCGCGCTCGCCGCCGCCGATGTGCTGGAGGCCGAAGGCACGCCGACCCGCGTCGTCTCGGTCCCCTGTTTCGAACTCTTCTTCCAGCAGCCGCAGACATATCAGGACAGCGTCATTGGCCGCGGCACCGTCCGCGTCGCCGTCGAGGCCGCGATCCAGCAGGGCTGGGAGCGGTTCATCGGCGAGGACGGCGCCTTCATCGGCATGACCGGCTTCGGCGCCAGCGCCCCGGCCGAGGTGCTGTACGAGAAGTTCGGCATCACGACCGACGCCGTGGTCGCGGCGGTCAAGGCGCGGCTCCCGGGCTGATGGCCCACATCGCCGCCTTCAGCCTGCTCGTCCGCGACTACGACGAGGCCATCGCCTTCTATGTCGGCAAGCTGGGGTTCGAACTCAGCGAAGACGACGATCGGGGCGGGGGCAAGCGCTGGGTCAGGGTCACGCCACGCGGCGGGCAGACCTCCCTGCTGCTCGCCCGGGCCGTGACCGACGCTCAACGGGCCGCAATCGGGAACCAGTCCGGCGGACGCGTCTGGCTGTTCCTCGAAACGGAGGACTTCGACCGGGACCATGCGGCCTTCCTCGCCGCCGGCGTCCATTTCCGCGAAACGCCGCGGCGCGAGGACTACGGCGTCGTCGCCGTCTTCGAGGATCTGTACGGCAACGCCTGGGACCTCATCGAACCGGTGGGTGAGACGAAATGAGTTTGCGAAGCGCGATAGCTGCCCTGCTGGCGACTGGCGCGATTCTCGGAGCGGCATCGCCGGTCGAGGCGCAAGCGGAACCGACGCCGATCGTCATCGGTCAGTCATACGCCCTGCCCTCCGAGGTTCTGGGCGCGACACGCGAGATCAATGTCTGGCTCCCGCCTGGCTATGCAGAAAGTGGCCAGAGCTACCCGGTGCTCTATCTGCTGGATGGCGGGACGACCTGGCAGGACTTCCACCACATCTCGGGCCTCGCCCAGCTGGGCACCGTCAACGGCACGACGCGGGACATCATCCTGATCGGGATCGCCTCGGTGGATCGCCGCAACGAACTGGCCCTGCCGACCGAAAACCCGGAACTGATCGCGCGCTATCCGACGCATGGCCAATCCGAACGGTTTCGGCGCTTCATCGCCGAGGAGGTGCAGCCGTTCGTCGAGTCCCGCTTCCGTACCAACGGCGAAAGGGCGCTCATGGGCGAGTCGCTCGCCGGCCTGTTCGTCGTGGAGACCTTTCTCAAGGAACCGCAGATGTTCGACGCCTGGGTCGCCGTAAGCCCCAGCCTGTGGTGGGACGGCGGGCGGCTGGCGCAACAGTCCGGCGCTTACCTTCGCGACCATTCGAACGACGCGCGCACCCTGATCCTGACCATGGGCGACGAGGGGGCCGAAGCGCAGACGCTGATGGAGACCCTGACCGCCAACCTGCGGGAACACGCCCTCCCCGGCTTGACCTGGACGTTCCAGCCGCGCCCGGACGAAACCCACGCCACCATCTACCACGGGGCTGCGCTCGACGCGTTCCGGCGGCTCTACGCCGTTTCACCACCCGCGAACTGACCGCTGGACAGCGAACCATGAAACTCGGCACCCCCCTCTCCGACAGCGCCGTGCGCGTCATGCTCCTCGGGGCCGGCGAGCTCGGCAAGGAAGTCGCCATCGAGCTGCAACGGCTGGGCGCGGAGGTCGTCGCCGTCGACCGCTATGCCAACGCCCCGGCCATGCAGGTGGCCCACCGCAGCCACGTCATTCCGATGACCGATCCTCAGGTGCTGAACGGCGTCATCATGGCCGAGGCCCCGCACATCATCGTGCCGGAGATCGAGGCCATCGCGACGGATGTGCTGGCGCAGATCGAGGCCGCGGGACTGGCGACGGTCATCCCGACCGCGCGGGCCACCCAGCTGACCATGAACCGCGAGGGGATCCGTCGGTTGGCGGCTGAGGACCTGGGCCTGCCGACCAGCCCCTACGCCTTCGCCACATCCGCGGCCGAACTGGCCGAGGCCGCGCACCGGATCGGCCTGCCGGTGTTCATCAAGCCGGTGATGTCGTCCTCGGGGAAGGGCCAGTCGATGATCGACGCCCTGGAAGACGCCGCCAACGCCTGGGCCTATGCCCAGTCCGGCGGGCGGGTCGAGACGGCGACGGTGATCGTCGAGGGCCGGATCGATTTCGACTTCGAGATCACCCTGCTGACTGTCCGTTCGCTGCGGGACGGCGCCGTGCGCACCGACTTCTGCGCCCCCATCGGCCATCGTCAGGTGAAGGGCGACTATGTCGAGAGCTGGCAGCCGCAGGCGATGACGCCCGCGGCCCTCGCCTCCGCACAGGACATCGCCCGCAAGGTCACCGATGCACTGGGCGGCCTCGGCGTGTTCGGGGTCGAACTGTTCGTGAAGGGGGATCAGGTCTGGTTCTCGGAGGTGTCGCCGCGGCCCCATGACACCGGTCTGGTGACCCTGGCCACCCAGACGATGAGCGAGTTCGCCCTGCACGCCCGCGCCATCCTCGGCCTGCCGGTGGACGTCAGCCAGCGCGACATCGGCGCCAGTGCGGTCATCTATGGCGGCATGGATGCGGTGGGGGTCGCCTTCGAGGGCGTGGCCGAGGCGCTGTCGGTGCCGACCGCCGACCTGCGTCTGTTCGGCAAGCCGGAGAGCTTCATCACCCGGCGCATGGGCGTGGCCACGGCGCGCGGCGAGACCGTGGAACAGGCGCGCGAACGGGCGCGCGAGGCGGCGTCGAAAGTCCGGGTCGTCCCGGCCTAGAGCGCCGGCGAAGGCTGAGCGGCGAGCGTCGGCTCCGCGCGTGTCCCGGCCAGGGCCGCAAGGGCGGCATCCAGCCCCGGATCGCGCCCGGCGCGTTGATCGTCCAGGGTCAGCGGCGCGGCGATGTCAGGCGTGACGCCGCGCTTTTCCAGCCGGACCCCGCCCGAGGTGACGAAGTCGGCGCGGCTCAGGCTCAGCCGCCCGCCGTCGGGCAGTCGCGTCTCCTGCGAGATCAGCACCGCGCCGGCTGTCGGCGCCCCGACCACAACCGCACGCCGCGCCTCCTGCAGCGCGGCGGGCGTCAGCTCGGCGGCGCTGCGACTGTTGCCGTCCACCAGCACGGCCACTTCATTCCCGACCGGCGCTTCCAGATCACCGCAGCCACCGCCTGTCCGCAGGTCCACACGTCGCCCCGAGCGGCCCGTGCGGGCCGCCCACAACCGGTCGCGCGGCAGGAAGCAGCTGAGCACCGCATCGGCCTCGGCCAGGCGCCCGCCGGGATTTCCGCGCAGGTCGATGACGACATCGGTTTCCGGCGGCAGGTCTTCCAGTTGATCACCCATCCAGCGGCCCAGCCCCAGTTCGAAGCCGTCCACGGTCAGCACCAGAACCCCCGGGCGCGACCGGTCGGCGACGAAGGCCGGCGTCGGTTCCATCATGCGAGGGGTCAGGGTCAGAGGGCGCGCCGCGCCGTCGGCGTCGATCAGCGACAGGGTGACGGACCGGCCCTCGGCGATGTCCTGTTCCGGCGTCCAGAGCGCGCCCTCGCCGGCGATCAGCCTCCAGCCGACGGTCACGCCGGCCTCGGCGGCGGGCGAACCGGGCCGAACCTGTTCGATCAGATAGATGTCGCCCGAGGGCTCGGGTCGCAGTGATACGCCGATGGCCGGTCGACGCTGACGCAGGGTGTCCTGACGCCGGGCCACGGCAGGCGGCGCCGCGCCCGCATGGTCGTCATCCAGCAGGTCGAGCATGTCGCCGATCGCCCGATACAGGGTCCGGTCGTCCGGCGCCGTCAGGGCGACCGGGCGCCAGGTCCGCCGCGCGGCGTTCCAGTCAACACCATGCAGGCCCGGATCGTAGTACTGGCTCCGGACCTCGGCCCAGACCCGGTCGAAGACCCGCTGGTTCATCCGGGCCCGCTCCGGGTCCGGCGCCGCGGGCGCCGCCAGAGGTGCGACTGTCGCGCCTTCAGGGTCTGCCGCAAACGCCGGAGCGGCGATGAGCACAAGGCCCATCGCCGCCGATGCGGGCAAGATGTGAAGCAGGCGCCGCAGTATCATGACGCCATTAGAGGGCGCCTTGGCCGCCTTTCAAGTCACGAAGTCCCAGGCGGGTCAGTCCGCGTCGCCCGAGCGGGTCTCGATGCGATGGACGAAGACCTCGCCACGACCGCCCGCGCCACGCTCACCGGCCTCGATGAAGCCCGAGTGATCGGCGTCCATCCGGGCGAAAGCTTCGCGGAGTGGCGCGCTGAACTCGGCCTCGCTGATCTTTCCGTCGTTGTCGGCATCCAGATCATTCTCGCCGTCGGGGCCGCCCATGCGCCGGATCTCGATCCGCTCGCCGGGGCCTCCCTCGCCGTGGGGGCCGCCCATCATGTCAAAACCATCGGGGCCGCCGCGGATGATGATCTCGCGCTGGCCGCCCGGGCCGGGTTCGCCGCCGACGAAGACCATGGTCCGCGCCTCGCCGTCGCCGGCATGCTCCCCATGTTCTCCGGCCTCTCCGCCGGGATGCGCCCGGCGCATCTCGAAATGCCGCACGCCCGGACCACCGGGACCGCCCGGGCCGCCAATGACCCGGACCTCATGCTCACCGGGACCGCCCGGGCCGCGCATGATCCTGATGTCATGCTCTTCACCGCCCATGGCGCCATGACCTGCGGAAAGCTCCTCAGTCGACAGGCGGCCGTCGCTGTTGGCGTCCATTCGGGCGAAATGGTCGTTCATCGGCGCGGCGAACTCCTCGCGGGTGATCTGGCCGTCGCCGTCCTTGTCGAGACCGCCGGGACCGTCGGCCCCCATGACCATCACGCGGGTGTGTACCTCGGGCGGAGCGGGCGGCGCCGGCGTCTGCTGCGTCAGGACGGCGGAAAGGGCGATCAGGGTCAGCATAAGCGGTGGGCTCCCGTTGTTGTGCGGCCCCTGTTCGACCACGGCCCCCTTGCCGGAGTATTTCAACGGTCCCGTCGATTGTTTCAAAGCTGAAATGACGGCGAGCGTCTGGTTCGCCACAATGGTCTTCATGCAAGCCGAGGCCGCCCCCCGCATTCTCGTCGTCGACGACGATCCCGGCATCCGCGAGGTGCTATGCGACTATCTGGTCCTGCACGGCTATGACGCGGTCGGCGCCGCCTCGGCCGCCGAGATGGATCGCGCCGTCGCCCACCGGGCGCCGGACCTGATTGTGCTGGATCTGATGATGCCGGGCGAGGACGGGCTGTCGGTATGCCGGCGCCTGGCCGGCAAGGGGCCGCCGATCGTGATGCTCTCGGCCATGGGCGAGGACACCGACCGGATCATCGGCCTGGAGCTGGGGGCCGACGACTATCTGGCCAAGCCCTGCAATCCGCGCGAATTGCTGGCCCGCGTGCGCGCGGTGCTGCGTCGCCCGCGCGACGAGGCCGCGGCCGAGGGCCCGGCCCTGACCTTCGCCGGCTGGCGGCTGGACCTGCTGCGCCGCGAACTGACCCGGCCGGACGGCCGCGCTGTGTCCCTGTCGGCCGGGGAGTTCGCCCTGCTGCGCGCCTTCGCCGAGAGGCCCGGGCGGGTGCTGACCCGGGACCAGTTGCTGGAACGCGCGCGAGGCGCCGACGCCGACGTCTTCGACCGCGCCATGGATGTGCAGATCAGCCGGCTCCGCAAGAAGCTCGACGACGGCTCCGGCCTGGAGATGATCCAGACCCTGCGCGGCGAGGGCTATATGTTCGACGTCCGGGTGGAGCGGCACAACGGCGCGGTCCGGGGCGTCGCATGAGACGGCCCTCGTCCTTCCCCGTCCTGGTCCAGGTGGCGGCGCTTGCGGTGCTGGCGGTGGTCATGTCCCAGGCCGTGGCGTTCGGGGTCGTCGTGCTCGCCCCCGAGCCGCGGCCCGCGGGATTCAGCATTGGCGCGGCGGCGGACGCCCTCAAGGGCGAGCCGGCCGAAACGGCCGACGGCCGCGTCCTGCGTCGTCGCGTCGTCGACCGGCCGCCGGGTCCGGAGGTTGATATCCAGATCGATCCCATGGCCCTGGCCATCCGGGCCGGCCTCGCCCAGCGGCTGGGGGTCGAGCCGGACGCGGTCCGGGTCACGGTCGATCACAGTCCGCCCCGCCGGCGCGCCCCCGGACCGGACGAAGGGGGGCCTTCCGAGCAACGGATGGACTTCGTCCTCGTGCGTCCCGAAGGCGGCACGGCGGCCGGCGCGCGCGATGCAGCGCCCGTGGCGGACCGTTCAGCGCCCCCCGTCGTGATCGCCGTTCCACCCGCCGGGTCCGAAGAAACCGTGATCGTGCGCCGCGGCGCCGACATCCAGGCCCAGCTTCGCATGCGCCACGCCGGCCCGGGCGGCCCGGAGAGCGGGGCCTTCGTCATCGACCGGGAAACCCATCAGTTCAGCGTCCGGGCCGACAGCCTGACCTTCGCCCCCTTCTCCGCCTCGGTGCGCCAGCCGGACGGGCGCTGGGCCACGGTCGAGCCGCCGCGCGGCCTGCTGTCGCCGTGGCAGCAGCGGGTGCTGCTCGCCCTGGCCATTTCGATGCTGCTGCTGGCGCCGCTGGTGTGGTGGATGGCGCGCCGGCTGACCCGGCCGATCCGGGTCTTCGCCGACGCCGCCGAGCGCCTGGGCGCGGATCCCGAGGCGGAGCCGCTGACGCCCTCGGGCCCCAGCGAGGTGCGCACCGCCATCCACGCCTTCAATGACATGCAGGCGTCCCTGCGCGATCATATGCGCCGCCGCACCCAGACGGTGGCCGCCATCGCCCACGACCTGCGCACCCCCCTGACCCGGCTGCGCTTCCGCGCCGAACAGGCGCCCGAGGCGGTGCGCGACCGGATGGCCGCCGACATCGAGGAGATGGACGCCCTGATCGCCCAGGCCATGGCCTATGTGCGCGGCGAGGCGACGCCCGAACGGCGCGAAGCCTTTGATCTCGACGCCTTGACCGCCGATTGCGCGGAAGGGTTTTCAGAGACCGGCGGCGCCGTGACCTTCGACGGCGGGGGCGAACTGCCGGTCGAGGCCGATCCCGCCGCCCTGCGACGCGCCCTCGCCAATCTGATCGCCAATGCCGTCAAATACGGCGGCGCGGCCCGGGTGAAAGCCTTCGCCCTGGACGGGCGGGCGGTGGTCACGGTCGAGGATGACGGCCCCGGCCTGCCCGAAGACGAACTCGAGGCCGTGTTCGAACCGTTCCACCGCGCCGAACGCTCGCGCAGCCGCGAGACCGGCGGGGCCGGCCTCGGCCTCACCGTCGCCCGCCAGGCGGCGCGCGCCCACGGCGGCGATGTAACCCTGTCCAACCGGAGCGGCGGTGGTCTGCTCGCTCGGCTGGACCTTCCCCTGGCCTCAGCCGACTGAGCGCCCCAAGCGTTACAGTCGATCACGTCTTGTTACGGGCGCGGGGTTGATCACCGCGCCCGTCGGCTTCATTGAAGCGCCAACCCTGACACCGCTTCTTCGGAGACCGCCCCATGACCGTCCGCGTCGCCATCAATGGTTTCGGCCGCATCGGCCGCCTCGTCCTGCGCTCGATCGTCGAGCACGGCCGTCGCGACATCGAGGTGGTGGCGATCAACGATCTGGGTCCGGTCGAGACCAACGCCCACCTGCTGAAGTATGACTCGGTCCACGGCCGCTTCCCCGGCACGATCGAACACGGCGACGGCTGGATCGACGTGGGCATGGGCAAGATCAGGGTCACCGCCGAGCGTGACCCTGCCAAGCTCCCGCACAAGGAGCTGAACGTCGACATCGCCTTCGAATGCACCGGCATCTTCACGACGAAGGAAAAGGCCTCGGCCCACCTGACCGCCGGCGCCAAGCGGGTTCTGGTCTCGGCCCCCTGCGACGGCGCCGACAAGACCATCGTCTACAAGGTCAACCATGAGACCCTGACCGCCGAGGACATCATCGTCTCCAACGGCTCCTGCACCACAAACGCCCTCGCCCCGGTGGCCAAGGTCCTGCACGACCTGTTCGGCATCGAGCGCGGCTATATGACCACCATCCACGCCTACACCGGCGACCAGCCGACGCTGGATACGATGCACAAGGACCTGTACCGCGCCCGCGCCGCCGCCCTGTCGATGATCCCGACCTCGACCGGCGCCGCCAAGGCCCTCGGCCTCGTCCTGCCGGCCCTGAAGGGCAAGCTGGACGGCTCGTCGATCCGCGTCCCGACCCCGAACGTCTCGGTCGTCGACCTCAAGGTCGTCGCCGGCCGCGAGGTCACGGTGGAAGAGATCAACGCCGCCATCCAGGCCGCCGCCGACGGTCCGATGAAGGGCGTCCTGGCGACCACGATCGAGCCGCTGGTCTCCACCGACCTCAACCACATCGCCGCCTCGTCAACCGCCGCCCTGCCCCAGACCCAGGTCGTTGACGGGAAACTGGCCCGCGTCCTGACCTGGTACGACAACGAGTGGGGCTTCGCGACGCGGATGGCCGACACGGCGCTGGTGATGAGCAAGCTGATCTAGGCAAAGCAACTCCATGCCTTGGTTCAGATGCATGATCGAGGGCGAGAACTTCCCCGGACAACTGATCCAGCAGGCCGGATTGTACGGGTTCTGGGCCTCGCGCGTCGTAGAGGCGACCTCAGCCGAAGACGCAGAATTTCGCGCGCTTGCAATCCTGCGAGCAGAACCAACTTTCTCGTTGGGCGATCGACCGGAAGCTGTCGAAGCAAAGGTCTATTTCCATGAGATCGAAGAGGTTGAAGGGCCTATGGGACCGATATCCGGCGCGACTTGGTTCCGGATGAACGACGACAACAGCGAGAATCTCTAGTGACCTTCCGCACCCTCGACGACGCCCCCTCCCTCGCCGGCAAGACCGCCCTCGTCCGCGTGGACTTCAACGTCCCCATGGAGGGCGGCAAGGTCACCGAGGACACCCGGTTGCGCGTCGCCCTGCCGACGATCAACAAGCTGCGCGACGCCGGCGCGCGGGTCGCCCTGCTGGCCCATTTCGACCGGCCCAAGGGCAAGGTCGTCCCGTCGATGAGCCTGCAGCCCGTGGTCGACGACCTCGAACACCTGCTGGGCGCGCCCGTGCGGTTCGCGACCGACTGCGTGGGGGAAGAGGCCAAGGCCATGATCGCCGACCTGCCGCTGGGCGGCGTGGTCCTGCTCGAGAACGTCCGCTTCCACGCCGGCGAAGAAGCCAACGATCCGGCGTTCGCCGCGCAACTGGCCGAACTCGGCGACGTCTATGTCAACGACGCCTTCTCCGCCGCCCACCGCGCCCACGCCTCGACCGAGGGTCTCGCCCGGCTGCTGCCCGCCTATGCCGGCGAGTCGATGCGCCGCGAGCTCGACGCGCTCGACGCGGCCCTGGGCCAGCCGAAGAAGCCGGTCATCGGCATCGTCGGCGGGGCCAAGGTCTCGACCAAGCTGGATCTGCTGAAGAACCTGGTCGGCAAGCTGGACCGCCTCGCCATCGGCGGCGGCATGGCCAACACCTTCCTGTTCGCCCAGGGGATCGACATCGGCGGCTCGCTGGCCGAGCGGGACATGGCCGACACCGCCCTTGAAATCCTGGCCGAAGCGAAAGCCCGCGGCTGCGAAATCCTGCTGCCCGTCGACTTCGTCGTGGCGACCGAGGTCAAGCCCGGCGCGGCATCCCGCCCTGTCGTCGCCGGCCAGCCGCTGTCCGCCGATGACAAGATCCTCGACGCCGGCCCGGCCACCGTCGCGCGTCTGGTCGACGCCCTGACCGCCTCGAAGACGCTGATCTGGAACGGTCCGCTGGGGGTGTTCGAGGTGCCGCCGTTCGACAAGGCGACGGTCGCAGTCGCGCACCATGCGGCGGCGCTGGCCAAGGCCGGCGTCCTGATCGCCGTCGGCGGCGGCGGCGACACGGTCGCGGCCCTGCATCACGCGGGCGTGGCGGACGACATGACCTTCGTATCGACGGCCGGCGGCGCCTTCCTGGAATGGATGGAGGGCAAGCCCCTGCCCGGCGTCGAGGCGCTGCGGGCCTGAGTTCCTCGCCTCGCGGGGAAGAATGACTGTTACAAAGCGTGACTTCACGCGCCTGTGACGCTAGACAACCGGCAAAACTCACGGGCTCAGGAGACACCCCATGGCGCGCATCACGCTGCGACAGCTTCTCGATCACGCGGCTGAAAACGACTACGGTCTGCCCGCCTACAACATCAACAATATGGAACAGGGCCTGGCCATCATGGAGGCCGCCGAGGCGGTCAACGCCCCGGTCATCATCCAAGCCAGCCGCGGCGCGCGCAGCTACGCCAATGACATCGTTCTGGCCAAGCTGATCGACGCCCTGGCCGAACTGTATCCGCACATCCCGGTCTGCATGCACCAGGATCACGGCAACGGGCCCGCCACCTGCGCCACCGCCATCCAGTACGGCTTCACCTCGGTGATGATGGACGGCTCGCTGGAAGAGGACGCCAAGACTCCCGCCTCCTACGAGTACAATGTCGATGTCACCCGCCGGGTCGTCCAGATGGCCCACAGCTGCGGCGTCTCGGTCGAGGGCGAACTCGGCGTGCTGGGCTCGCTGGAGACCGGCATGGGCGAGGCCGAGGACGGTCACGGCTTCGAAGGCAAGCTCGACCACTCCGCCCTGCTGACCGACCCGGACCAGGCCGTGGACTTCGTGCGCGAGACCCAGGTCGACGCCCTGGCCATTGCCATGGGCACCAGCCACGGTGCCTACAAATTCAGCCGCCAGCCGGACGGCGAAGTCCTCGCCATGAATGTGATCGAGGAAATCCACCGCCGCCTGCCCGACACCCATCTGGTCATGCACGGCTCGTCCTCGGTGCCGCAGGACCTGCAGGACATCATCAACGCCTACGGCGGCCAGATGCCCCAGACCTGGGGCGTGCCCGTCGAGGAAATCCAGCGCGGCATCAAACACGGCGTGCGCAAGATCAACATCGATACCGACAACCGCATGGCGATGACCGGCGCGATCCGGAAAATTCTCTCGGAGAAGCCCGGCGAGTTCGATCCGCGCGCCTATCTGAAGCCCGCCAAGGAGGCGATGCGCAAGCTCTGCGAGGAACGCTACCTGCAGTTCGGCTGCGAGGGCCAGGCGTCAAAGATCCGGCCGCTCTCGACGGCCCAGATGGCCAAACGCTACGCCAAGGGCGAACTGAACCCGCATTTCGGCGCCTCGGCCTCACGGGCCGCCTGATGCGCCTCCTCGAGGGCGGGGTTGCTGTCTTCGCCGCCCTCTCGGTCGCCGGCGCCGCCATGGCGCACGACAGCTTCATCGTCCCGCCCGGCCGCCTGATCGCCGGCCAGCCGATCCGCCTGGAGGTGACCAGCTCCAGCTTCTTCCCGGCCCCGGAAAGCCCGATCCGTCCCGCCCGTGTCGCGCGCATCGACGCCCGCGCCGGCGACACGGCCATGGTCCCGACCCTCGCCGCCGGCGAGGCGGCCATGGCCGTCGCCCTCGACTGGCCCGCGGCCGTTTCGACGCAGACGGGCGTCATGGTCGCCGTCGACCTCTCGCCCTGGGACATCGACGTCGGGGCGGACGAAATTCCCCACTACATGGACGAGATCGGCGCGCCGCCCGAGGTTCGCGCCGCCGCCGAGGCCGCCGTCGCCCGCGACGGCGTCATGCGCGAGACCTACACCAAACACCTGAAGGTCTTCGCCTGCGCCGAGGCCTGCGACGGTCTTGATCCCGCCCGGCCGTCCGGTTCTGCCCTGGAGTTCGTCGTCGACGGCGACGCCTTCGTCCTGCTCGAAAACGGCATGCCGCGTGCCGGTCAGGCGGTTTTCGTCACCAGCGAAACACGCGGCCGCCTGGCCCTGACGACCGGCGAAGACGGCAAGGTGCGGCTTCCGGCAGGACTCGCCGGGCCCGTCTTCCTCAGTGCAGTGATTCTGCGGGCTCCTGCCCGGGCCGGCGCCCGCTTCACCAGCGACTGGGCCGCCCTCACCTTCGACGCATCCGTCTTCGCCGGCGGCTGAACCCTACCAGCCGCCGTACTGGCCCTGGAACCGGCGGCGGATGTCCCGCACGTCGCGCTCGGCGTCGTCGATCGCATTCTGGGCCCGTCGCCATTCCCGCTCGGTGTCGGCTCGCTCGCGGCGGATTTCCTGGATGCGGTTGCGGATCACGTCGCGCTGCTCATCCGTCAGGCCCTCCGCCCGCGCCTCGGCCTGTTTGGCGGTGATCTTGTCGTCCAGCTCCTCCAGCCGCGAACCGAGGCTCGCCACGCTGCTGCGCGCATTGGTCAACGCCTGTTCCGCCGCATAGACCAACCGGCCGTCCTCATAGGCGGGCAGGAACTCCTCTTCCTGCGCAGCGGTACAGACGCCGTGATAGGTGTCGCCTTCCCGGCCTTCCTGGAATCCGCGCTCCCACCGGCAATAGCCGTTCAATCCATCCGCGCGAGCCGAGCTGTAGGCGACCACGTCGGGCGCCACGCCATATTCGGCGCAGGCCTTCTCATGGTCGGCGAGCAGCGTCATCGGCTGGCCTTCCAGCCCGTCCCGATAGCCGACCTCGCCCCAGGCCCCGGCCAGGCACTGATCCTTGGACATGGTGGCGCAACTGGCGACCGCGAGGGCCGCGCCTCCGATGGCGGCAAGCAGCAACAATCTCATGGCCGGGCTCCGTACTTCAAGCGTCGCCGCAGGATGGCCCAGCTTGGCTGTTTCGCCAAGATCGCACATTGCCCGCATGCGCTTGCGGCGTGCTAGACCGCCCTGCCGCCCGGCCCGAGCGGCGGAGCGCACCGTGTCTGACGACCCCCTGATCGAAGAATTCACCGCCGACGAAGACCTCCCCCCGATCCTGGAGGCCAGGCTCGCGACGGCCGGCGCCCGCCTCGACAAGGCCCTGTCCGACATCTTCCCGACCCTGTCCCGCGCCCGGGTTCAGGCCTTGCTGGCCGACGGCGTCGTGACGCGCGACGGCCAGCCGGTGTCCAGCGCCTCGGCCAAGGCCCTGCCCGGCCTCTATGCCGTGGCGCTCCCCGCTGTCATTTCCGCCATTCCCCAGCCCGAGGACATTCCCCTGACCGTCCTGTTCGAGGACGCGCACCTGATCGTCATCGACAAGCCCGCCGGGATGGCCGTGCATCCGGCGCCCGGCAGCGAGACCGGCACCCTCGTCAACGCCCTGCTGCACCATTGCGCCCGATCGCTCTCCGGCATCGGCGGCGTCGCCCGCCCCGGCATCGTCCACCGGCTCGACAAACATACCTCCGGCGTAATGGTTGCAGCCAAGTCCGACGCCGCCCACGCGGGCCTGTCGGCGCTGTTCGCGGCCCATGACATCGAGCGGACCTATATCGCCCTGGTCCGCGGCGCGCCGCAGCCCGAGAAGGGCCGCATCGTCTCGAACCTCGGCCGCTCCACCGGCGATCGCAAGAAGATGGCGGTGCTCAGGGTCGGCGGCCGCGAAGCCATCACCGACTATGTGGTCGAGGCCCTGTTCGGGGCCGCGCCGAGAAAGGGCAGCCGCCCGGCCGCCCCGCCCCTCGCCTCCCGCGTGGCCTGCACCCTCCACACCGGCCGCACCCACCAGATCCGGGTTCACATGGCCTCGAAGGGGTCGCCGCTGCTGGGTGACCCGGTTTACGGCACGGGCAGTCCCGCCAATCCCGTCCGCACCGCCATTGAGGCCGCGGGCCTGACCCGCCAGGCGCTCCACGCCGCCGTTCTCGGCTTCATCCATCCGGTGACAGGGGAGACGCTTCGGTTCGAATCCACGCCGCCGGCGGACATGCAGGCGCTGGAGGCGGCGCTTTCAGACCTCTGAGTCGGCTGTCGGGGCCTTGATCCGTATCAAGGCGATCGCCGGCGGATCGGGCTCTGATGGGCTTGAAATGGAGGCTGCCATGCTCAAGCTTGATGTCGCCCGAACCGGCCTTGTCTTCGGCCTGCTGATAGGCGGAATACACGCTATGTGGGCCGGACTGGTCGCGGCCGGTTGGGGACAACCGCTCCTGGACTTCATTTTTCGCCTGCATTTCATTGACCCGCCCTATCAGGTCGGACCGTTCAACGCGGCGACCGCGGCGCTCTTGGTGGGCCTGACTTTTACCTTGGGCGGCCTGTCGGCGATGGCTTTCGCCCTGGTCTGGAACAGTCTGGGGCAACGCCCGGCCTGAGCGCGTCGCGAGCGCCGCAGAGTCCGTCTTGATTAAGGACGGACTATCCGTTATACCGTCGTCCATTCGGTGCCGTGGCGCCGGGGCAACGGTCACGCTTTCGTGTGACCATCCGCCACTGACAAGTGCGGAAACCCGACCCTATTTCATCGGTTGAGGGGTGAGGCGACGGTGCACATTGGGTGGCCGCCTCCGAAGAGCCCGCTCGTTTTGACGGTCGGAGGGACCATATGGCTGTAACCAGATCACTCGCGGTGATGTCGCCTGAACAGGGGCTGTCGCGATACCTGACGGAAATCCGCAAGTTCCCCATGCTTGCGAAAGACGAAGAGTTTATGCTCGCCAAACGCTGGACCGAGCATCAGGACGCCGAGAGCGCCCACCGCCTTGTGACATCGCATCTGCGCCTCGTGGCCAAGATCGCCATGGGCTATCGCGGCTACGGCCTGCCGATCGGCGAGGTGATCTCCGAGGGCAACGTCGGCCTGATGCAGGCCGTCAAGAAGTTCGAGCCGGACAAGGGCTTCCGCCTGGCCACCTACGCCATGTGGTGGATCCGCGCCTCGATCCAGGAATACATCCTGCGCAGCTGGTCGCTCGTGAAGATGGGCACCACGGCCGCGCAGAAGAAGCTGTTCTTCAACCTGCGCAAGGCCAAGAGCCAGATCTCGGCCTTCGAGGAAGGCGACCTGCGTCCGGAACACCTCTCGGCCATCGCCACCAAGCTGGGCGTGTCCGAGGAAGAGGTCACCAACATGAACCGCCGCCTCGGCGGCGACGCCTCGCTGAATGCCCCCCTGCGCGCCGACGGCGAAAGCGAGTGGCAGGACTGGCTGGCCGACGACACGGCGGTCTCGCAGGAGACGCAGCTCGCGGAAGACGAAGAGAAGTCGATCCGCCGCGGCCTGCTCGAAGAGGCCATGCATGAGCTGACCGACCGCGAGAAGCACATCCTCACCGAGCGCCGCCTCAAGGACGACCCTGTCACGCTCGAGGAGCTCGCCGGCCAGTATGGCGTGTCCCGCGAACGCGTCCGCCAGATCGAGGTTCGCGCCTTCGAAAAGCTCCAGAAGGCCATGCGCGCCGCTGCGGAAGAGCGGAACCTCGTCGACGCCTGATCCCGGGTTCGGGCGGCCCGACCGGGCCGCCCGACTTCAGGTCACCGCCGCGACGGTCTGATAGCGCGCGTCCCGCCAGCTTTCGCTGTCGAGAATGTCGCCGAGCACCTCGACCGCATCCCACACATCCTTGTGGCCCACATACAGCGGCGCAAAGCCGAACCGGATCACGTCCGGCGCGCGGAAATCGCCGATCACCCCGCGCGCGATCAGGTTCTGCATGACCGCCCAGCCGTGCGGATGGGTGAACGACACCTGCCCGCCGCGCGCCGCCGGATTGCGCGGACTGACCAGCGCCAGTCCCTTTCCGGCGCACCGCGCCTCGACCCGCTCAATG
The DNA here is from genome assembly GCA_964398675.1 of uncultured Brevundimonas sp. Taxonomy (GTDB): domain Bacteria; phylum Pseudomonadota; class Alphaproteobacteria; order Caulobacterales; family Caulobacteraceae; genus Brevundimonas. The sequence continues at coordinate 18,809 of CAYNNT010000001.1, read as the reverse complement.
AACAGGTCTCCCAGCGCGCCCGCCTTGGTCCGGGCCTCCGCCATCCCGACGCCTTCGAACGCGTCCAGTGCGGCGTTGAGCGCGGTCAGGCTCAGAATCGGCGGCGTCCCGCACAGCCAGCGGTCAACACCCGCCGCCGGCGCATAGTCGTCGACGAAATCGAACGGTCGCGCATGACCCATCCAGCCCGACAGCGGGTTCCGCAGCGCCCCCTGATGGCGCCGGGCCACAAACAGATACGCGGGCGCGCCCGGCCCGCCGTTCAGATATTTGTACCCGCAACCCGCCGCCAGATCGGCCCCGTCCCGGTTCAGGTCGACGTCCAGCACCCCGGCGCTATGGCTCAGATCCCACAGGCTCAGCGCGCCCGCGGCCCGGATCGCGGCGTTCAATCCCGCCATGTTGCGCACCGCGCCGCTGCGATAGTGGACGTGGCTCAGCAGGACCACCGCCACCCGGTCGTCGAGCGCCGCCTCGATCCCGCCCGTCTCCACGACCCGCAGTTCGACATCCGGCATCAGCCCGACCAGCCCCTGCAGGATGTAGAGGTCCGTCGGAAAGTCGCCGCCCTCGGTCAGCACGACCCGTCGACCGCCCCGGGCGCCCACAGCGGCGGCCGCCAGCTTGAACAGGTTCACGGACACCGAATCGGCCGCCACGACCTCATCCGCTTCCGCGCCGATCAGCCGCGCGATCTTGCCGCCGACCTTCTGCGGCAGGCCGATCCAGCCGTGCTTGTTCCAGCTGGCGATCAGGTCGCCGCCCCACTGCCGCTCGACCGCTCCGCGCACCGCATCAGCCGCAGCTACGGGCAAGGCCCCCAGCGAATTGCCGTCCAGATAGATGACCCCGTCCGGCAGGCTGAACCGCGCCTGCGCCGCGCCGAGGGGGTCGGCGGCGTCCCGGTGGAGACAGTCCTGTAGGGTGGTCATTCTCTCGGGCTCCGGTTGCCGGACGGCTCCTGCTCTCTACAGTGAGCCGCCGCGCCGGTGAAACGGCGACTTCGACAGGACCGCCTGATGCGTCTGATGACCGCCGCCCTTGCCGGCCTCCTGGCGTCGACGGCCTGCGCGCCCTTGCCGGTCTTCAACGCCCCGGTCGAAACCCGCGCCCCCATCACCTTCAGCCAGCTTCTCGCCCGGCCCCGCGCGGCTGCTGACCTGCGCATCGCCTACGGCCCCGACGCCTTGCAGTTCGGGGAACTGTGGCTCCCGCGCGGAGCCGGCCGCCATCCCGTCATCGTGCTGATCCACGGCGGCTGCTGGCGGGCCGACCTGCCGGGCACGGAGTTGATGGACTATATGGCTGCTGACCTGCGCGACCGCGGCTACGCCGTCTGGAACCTCGAATACCGCCGCATCGGCCACCCCGGCGGCGGCTATCCCGGCACGTTCCAGGACGTCGCCGCGGGTCTGGACCATCTGCGCGCCATCGCGCCCCGACACCGCCTCGACCTGCGCCGGGTCGCCGTCTCGGGCCATTCCGCCGGCGGTCATCTGGCGCTCTGGGCGGCGGCCCGTGACCGCCTCCCCGCCGACAGTCCGCTGCGCGTTGCTGATCCCCTCCCGATCCGGGGCGTCGTATCGCTCGCCGGCATCGCCGACCTCGAAGCCTACCGTCAGACGGGCCCGGACGCCTGCGGCGGCCCCTCGACCATCGACGGCCTCGTCGGCGTCCAGCAACCGGGCGGCCGCGATGTCTTCGCCGACACCTCTCCGCCCGCCCTGCTTCCGCTGGGCGACCGTCAGGTGGTGATTTCAGGGGCGCTGGACCCGATCGTGCCGCCCCGCTTCGGCGAGGACTACGCCACGGCGGCCGCCGCTCGCGGGGATCCCGCGCGGTCCGTAGTGCTGGAAGGCGCCGGACATTTCGAGCTCATCGACCCCACCTCGGCGGCCTGGCCGAGGGTCGCGAAGGCGTTCGCCGACCTGCTGGACTGACGTCGTCAGCCGGCCTTTGCGACCGGCTCGACCTGGTGCATGGCCAGCAGGGTTCCGATCGGCGCCGCCAGCGTCGCCTTGGTCGGCGGGCCATCGGCCATCGAGACCTCAAGGGCCCCTACCGCGACGGCCAGACGCGAGTCCGACACCTTCATGGCCAGCATCTTCAGCGTCGCCGCCTGCTCGCGGATGGACCGCACGGCCTGCATTGGATCGTTGTCGAACTGGTCCAGCGCAGCGGCGAGAATCCGCATCGCCTGATCCTTGGACTCGGCTTGGCCCGCCGCGCCCGTCGCCGGCCGATCGGCCTTGCGCTTCCTTGCGCCGGAGAATTCGCCCGAGTTGAACCGGCGCCGGTCGGGACCGATGTAGCCGACTGCCTCGACCCAGTCGCGCGGCTTGATGGCGACGTTCTCGACCCGCTTGAACAGGTCCGCGCTGGTGAAGGGCTTGCGAAGGAACTCATGCACGCCCGAATCCCGCGCACCCAGAATCGTTCGCGCGGTCGCGTCGGCCGTGATCATGATGATCGGCGCACGGCGACAGTTCATGTCCGAGCGCCGCAGCGCCCGCGCCAGGGATTCGCCGTCCAGCCCCTCGCCCGTGCGCTCCGTGAAGACGATCCCGGGTTCCAGTTCAGCCGCCGCCATCAGGGCGCGCTTCTCGTCCGGCTGGACCACAATATCCCGAGCGCCCAGCCCCTTCATGATGTCGGTGAGCAGGCGAGCGGCGTGAGGATTCGGGTCGACGATCAGCACCCGTTTGACCACGGGTTCCAACTTCGCCAGCACACGACGATCGACTGCAAACAAGACGCGGACCTCCACCTCGGAGGTCGTACTTAGCCGATACCGGTTAAAGCCCGTTGAACGCTTGATTTTCCGCGCTCTGCCCCCGCCCCGTCAGCCCCGGAACGGGTCGCGCATCATGATCGTGTCGTCCCGCTCGGGGCTGGTCGACAGCAGGGCCACCGGCGCGCCGATCAATTCCTCGATGCGGCGCACGTACTTGACCGCATTGGCGTTCAGATCGCGGAAGCTGCGCGCTCCGGCCGTGCTTTCGCTCCAGCCTTCCATTTCCTCGAACACCGGCTCCGCCGCGGCCTGCGCCTTCAGGCTGGACGGAAGATAGTCCAGCACCTGACCGTCAATCCGGTAGCCGGTGCAGATCTTCAGCGTCTTCAGACCGTCCAGCACATCCAGCTTGGTCAGGGCGATCCCGTCGATGCCGTTGATCGCCACCGACTGCCGCACCAGCACCGCATCGAACCAGCCGCAGCGCCGGGCCCGGCCGGTGTTGACCCCGACCTCACGCCCCACCGTCGCCAGATGCGTCCCGACCTCATCGTTCAGCTCGCAGGCAAACGGGCCCTCGCCGACCCGCGTGGTGTAGGCCTTCACGATCCCCAGCACATAGCCGACCCCGCGCGGCCCGATACCCGAACCCGCCGCGGCCTGTCCGGCCACGGTGTTTGAGCTGGTCACATAGGGATAGGTGCCGTGGTCCACGTCCAGGAACGCGCCCTGGGCGCCCTCGAACAGCACCCGCTTGCCGTCCCGCCGCGCCTGGTCCAGCACCCGCCAGGCCGGTTGCACATAGGGCAGGACCTTGGGCGCTATCTCCAGCAGCTGGGCCAGCAACGCCTCCGGATCGATCGGCTCCAGCCCCAGCCCGGCGCGCAGCGGATCATGGTGCGAACGCAGCCGGTCGATCTTGACCTTCAGGTCCTCGGCGTTGGCCAGGTCGCAGACGCGGATCGCCCGCCGCCCGACCTTGTCCTCATAGGCCGGGCCGATGCCCCGTCCCGTGGTGCCGATACGGGCGCCCGGCGCACTGGCCGCCGCCTCGCGCGCCACGTCCAGCGCCGGATGGATAGGCAGGATCAGACAGGCGTTGTCGGCGACGATCAGCACGTCAGAGCTGATCCTGATGCCCTGCGCCTCGATCTTGGCGATCTCCCCGACCAGATGCCAGGGATCGACGACCACGCCGTTGCCGATGATCGAGGGCTTGCCCTGCACCACGCCCGACGGCAGCAGCGCCAGCTTGTAGACCTTGCCGTCCACCACCAGCGTATGGCCGGCGTTGTGCCCGCCCTGGAACCGCACGACCATATCGGCGCGGTTCGACAGCCAGTCGACGATCTTGCCCTTGCCCTCGTCGCCCCACTGGGCGCCGACCACTGCAACGTTCGCCAAGACTGTTCTCCGCTGTCCGGGATTTCGGAATGCGGGCGCAGCCTATAGCCGGGGAATCAGCGGGTGTCCCGTCGCGGCGCGATTATTCCGCCAGGGCCGTCTCGAACGCCCAGTCCAGCCACGGCGTCAGCGCCTCGATGTCCGCCGTCTCGACCGTACAGCCGCACCAGACCCGCAGGCCGGCGGGTGCGTTGCGGTGGCTCTCGATATCAAAGGCCGCGCCCTCGTCCTCGACCAGCGCCTTCATCCGCCGAACCAGCGCCTGCCGTGCGTCCTCGGACATGGCCGCCACACGCGGATCAACGATCTTCAGGCACACGGAGGTGGTCGACCGGGTCGCCGGGTCGCCGGCCAGATAGTCGATCCAGTCTGTCCGCCGGACCCATGCGTCGAGCGCAGCGGCGTTTGCCTCCGTCCGCGCGATCAGCGCCTCCAGCCCGCCCGCCGACAGCCCCCATTCGACAGCGTCGATCCAGTCCTCGATGGTCCAGACCGAAAAGGTGTTCAGCATCGACCCGCTGGCCAGCAGCCGGTCGAAGCCGTGGGCGTCGCGAAGGCGCAGCACCTTGGGCACCGGTCGCGGCGGCGCATAGCGATCCAGCCGCTCGACCGCGCGCGGCGACAGGGCGGCCACGCCCAGCCCCGCCTCTCCGCCCAGCGCCTTCTGAAAGCTGAAGGTCACCACATCCAGCTTGCCCCACGGCAGGGCCATGGCGAACGCCGCCGAGGTCGCGTCGCAGATCACGATGCCTTCGCGATCCTCTGCGATGAAGTCCGCGTCCGGCGCCCGCACGCCCGACGTCGTCCCGTTCCAGGGAAAAACCAGGTCCTTCGCCGGATCGACCGCCGTCGTGTCCGGCCAGTCGCCCCACGGCGCCGCAATGACCTCAGGCTCCAGCTTCAGATGTTCGACCGCGTCGGTCGCCCAGACCTTGCCGAAATTCTCGAACGCCAACACCTGCACCGGCCGCTCGCCGAGCATCGACCACATGGCCGCCTCCACCGCCCCGGTGTCGGACCCCGGCACATAGACCAGCACCCAGTCCGCCGGGACCTGCAGCAGGTCCCGCGTCAGCCTCAGTCCGTGCGCGAACCGCTCGACCACCTCCGGCGCGCGAATGCCACGCCCCAGCAGTGCATGCGAAATCGCCTGCGACGACCAGCCGGGCCTCTTGGCCGTCGGCCCCGCCGAAAACCACGGCCGTTCCGGCTTGAGGTTCGGCCGGTGCGCCATCAGTCCCGGAACGGCCGCATGGGCCCCTTGTCGCGCGCCTCCTGCGCCAGCCTGGTCAACTCCGCGCTATCCTCCGGCAGGGTGATCATCAGCCTGGCCAGCAGGTCGCCGCGCTTGCCGTCCGCGAACGCGCCCCGTCCCTTCAAGCGCAGCACCTTGCCCGAACTGGATCCCGCGGGAATGGTCATGTTGACCGTTCCCTCGGGCGTTCGCACCGGAACCTTGCCGCCCAGCACCGCGTCAAACAGCGCCACCGGCTGATCCATGGTCAGGTCGGCCCCGTCGCGGGTGAAGACCGGATGTTTCGACAGCTTCAGCTCGATCAGCGCGTCGCCGGCCGGGCCGCCACGCCCCGGCGCGCCCTGGCCCTTCAGCCGGATCGACTGCCCGTCGCTGGCGCCCTTCGGGATCGCGACATCCAGCATCCGACCGTCCGAGAACTGGATGCGCCGCGTCGCCCCCGAGATCGAATCCTCGAGACTGATCTCAAGCGTCGCCTTGACGTCCTGTCCCTTGGACGCGAACCCGCCGGACCGCGCGCCGCCCGGGCGGGCGCCGCCGCCGAACATGCCGCCGAACAGCTCGTCCAGATCGATATTCTCGAAACCCTGCTGTCGGGCGCCGCCCTGGCCAAAGGGGTTTCCGCCGGGCCCGCCGCGCGCACCGCCGGCGCCGCCGCCGAAGCCGCGGAACTGCTCGCGCCCGTCCGCGTCGATCTCGCCCCGATCGAATTTCGCCCGCTTCTCCGCGTCGCCCAGCAGGTCGAAGGCGGCGGTGATCCGCTTGAACCGCTCGTCGGCGACCGTATTGCCGGGGTTCTTGTCGGGATGAAGTTCCTTGGCGAGCTTGCGGAACGCCTTCTTGATTTCGTCCGCGCTTGCGCCCCTCGAAACGCCCAGTTCCTTGTAGGGATCGCCCGCCACTTCGAATGCCGCTCCATCAGACTTGAGAGTGTCAGTTAGGGCATCGTGTGCGCCGCGCAAAGGGAGGCGGGGCAAATCAGGCCGTCAGCCCGACGAACGCCTCCATCCCCCAGCCGTATCCATCTCCCCACTGCGCCACCGCGACGCGCGAATCCGCCGCCAGGCCGCCCGGAAAGTCGTCGGCCAGGTCCGCCGCAGCACAGGTCGCGGTGGCCGTCTCGATCTCGAACACCCTCACCGCCTCGTCACCGTCCAGCACCCGCACCCGGAACCGGATGGACGCGGGCGCGACCGCCTCGCCGTCCCAGCGGTCGCCATCGATCCTCGACCGCGCGATCCAGTCCAGATCAATCCCGCCGTCCGCCCGCCCCTCAGCCCGCAGATGGGCCGGCGACCAGGGACGCTCATGCACGCCCTGCGTCGTGAAACCGATCTCGCTCACGCCTGCGCCCCCGGCCGGTCCACCCGCCGGTCCGGCGCGCCAGACCAGCGGCAGCCCCCGTTCCGCACGCGGCGAGTCCGCCCTCGCCGGCGTCTGATCCAGAAACACCACCGCCGACCCGCCTGGCGCGCCGGCCGCTTCAGTCCCCTGCTGCCCCCTCAACAGGCCTGACAGCCGCCAGACGCCGCCGCTGACCAGGGTCGCCGTCCGGAACTGCACCAGCTCCCAGCCCCCGGCGCCTTCAACGGCCACCGCATTGCCGCCCGAAAAGACCGCGGCATCGGACCGGCTCTCAGGCGCCCGACCTTCCACCCGGACCAGCATCTCGTTGGCCTCGTCCCAGCGGTGTCGCGGGCCCGCCGCCAACGCCTCGACCAGCACCCCCACGGTCGCGGGCTGCGCTACATCGCTCCGCGCCGTCAGCGATCCCGCGTCCCGGCCGGCGAAGACACGCATCGGCCGCCAGGGATCCGCCGCCACGATCGCGATCGGCCGCGCGTCCTCCTCGCTCCCGGTCAGCGGAGGCAGTTCGATCATCCGGAAGTAGGGCGCGCCCGAAGCCGTCGGCGGCTCGCCCACTGACGGCCGCCCGTCGTCCGCGCCGACCACGACCGCGGAAACCCGCTCCAGCACCACTGACGGGGTTTCGTCCATGTCCAGCCGCATGACCCGCCAGCCGCCGCTCCGGCCCTCAATCGTCACCGTATCGCCCGGCTCCAGCGCCAGCGCCTCGACCGGTCCCGGCAGGACCGTCAGCCGGTTCGCGCCGGCGGCCTCCAGCGCCCGCTGCGCCGCTGCTCGCGCCAGGGCGCCGGAGCAGACCGCAGGCAGGTCCAGATCGACCCCGCCGCCCTCGCCCGCCGACCGCACGACCGCTGAACCGGTCTGATATCCCGCCGCCCCGTCGTAAAGCGCACGCGCGCCGCGCCCGGCTTCAGCTCCAGCACCCGTTCCGCCTTCAGGCTCGCGCCCTCATCCGTCAGCGCCATCGCTGCGAGCGTCAGCGCCGCGACCGGTGCTTCATCCCCGATCACCGCCACCCGACCGTCCCGCTCGGCCGCGATCAGGCCGAGCCCGGCCAGCAAGGGCTCCAGCGCGTCCCGCGTCCGCATCGGCCGGTCGATGACATAGCCGTGCACCTCGCCCGTGAAGCCGCCCACCTCGAATTCCTCGTGCGCCAGCCCGCCCCGTGTCAGCACCGCTGCGATCAGGTCGCGCGTCTCCCCGGCCAGTCGACCGTTCAGCCAGTGGCCGGTCCGCCAGCCGCCCGCGTCGGCCCACACATCCTCCCGCGCCGGGAACGCCGGATACGGCCTTGCATCCCAGCACCAGGCATCGGCCGCCTCCAGCATCGGCCCGCCATAGACGGAAGACACGGGGTTGTTGTCCGCCTCGGCGAAATGCCCCAGCACCGCCTCCAGCGCCCGGCGCTGCATCCTGTCGTCCCGTGCGCCGGTCGAGAACGGCGGAAGGGCGTTCTCTGCGCTCTTCGGGTCCTGGAACAGATTTGGCGCATTGCCGCCACGGTCCACCGCCGCGCAGCCGAATTCCGTCAGCCGGACCGGCTTCATCCCGGCGACCCAGTCCGTCGGGGTTTCAACCCTTACGCCCGCGGGCCGGTCATGGTGGGCGTGCGACCACCAGCCCTTCAGGTCCTTGACTCGGAACACCCAGTCCTCGCCGTGCGCCGTATCCTCGATCGGCGTGCGCGCCTGCACCGCCCGGTCGGCGTCCGAGGCATAGAACCAGTCGAACCCCTCGCCGCCCGCGACCCGGGCCGCCAGCCCCGCCGGATCGTCCGCTCCCGTGACGACAGCGCTGTCGACGCCTCCGTCCCCCGCCCGCCAGTCGCCCAGCGGCGGGTACCAGTCGATCCCGACGTAATCGATCGCCGCATCGGCCCACAGCGGATCGAGGTGGAACAGGACCTCGCCCCCGTCCCGCACGCCCGCATACTCGGACCAGTCAGCCGCATAGCTGATCGCCACATCCGGCCCGACCACCGCCCGGCACTCGGCCGCCAGCGCCCTGAACGCCGCCACCGCCGGAAACCCGCCGTCCGCATCCCGCGTCGTCGTCACGCTTCGCATCTCCGAGCCGATCAGCAGCCCGTCCGCCCCCGTCTCGGCCGCCAGCGCCGCATAGTGCAGCGCCATCCGCCGCAGACCCCAGCCGTCGGCCGTCCCGAACAGCGCCGCGACCTGCCCCGCCGCCCCGGCGCCGTCCTCGCCCGTCACCCGCCCGCGCCAGGGGTAGGCCGCCTGTTCGGCGCCGCCATAGGGATCCGGCAGGCCGTTCCCCGCCGGCACATCCATCAGAACAAACGGATAAAGCGTCACCTCGAGCCCACGCGCCTTCAGCGCCGCCACCGCTTGGCGCACACTCTCGTCAGACGGCGTCCCGCCATAGGCCGGACCGCCGGCGGGCGCCTGACTGATCAGATGCGCTGACCCCCGCGCCAGTCCCGCCACCGACCACGTCAGCGGCTCCGTCGTCTTGTCCGCCCGCTCCACGCCCGGCCGGATCGTGCAGTGCCCGGCCCTCAGGTCGTCGCCGAACCAGCCGACCACCAGACTGACCCGCTTCAGGTTCGGGCACTGCGTCTGAAGTTGGTCCAGCGACACCATCAGGTCAGCCGGCCCGTCCGCGGCGTGCAGGTTCTCCGCCGTCGTCCGGGTCAGTCCGTCGCGCCGCATCACCGCCTCGGTCGCCAGCACGAACTCCCCGGCGCCGGGGATCAGACACACCCCCTCCAGCCGGTCCTCCAGCCGTGGCTCATTCCCACGCGCCCGGCGGAAGACCTCGAAAGCCAGTTGCGGCGGCCGGTTCCCGTACGGCCCCAGCGGCAGGTCCTCGAACACCACATAGGCCGTGCCCCGATACGCCGGGGCCGCGCCTTCCACCGCCTCGATCAACGGATCGGGCGTCTGCGCCATACCCCCGCGATGCACCCGCATCGTCAGGCCGGACAGATCCATCGGTCGGCCGTCGGCCCATACCCGTCCGATCCCGTCGATCTCGCCCTCGCACAGGGCGACGGCGAAGCTCAGGGAATAGTCATACTCAACCGTCCGCGGTCCGCCCTTGCCGCCCGAGGACGTTCGCCGTCCCTCCAGAAAGCGCGCCGCCCAGATCACCTGTCCCGTCACCCGCGCCCGGCCGAACACACAGGCCATCGGCGCGCCCTCGGCGGTCCCCTGGACCTTCAGCGTCTCCAGACGCGGCCCTCTCTGTCGTGCCGGCTCGAGACTGGAGACGACCCGCTGATCGATCATCCGCCCGAGGGTCGATCCGATCACGGCTCCGATCGGGCCGCCGATCGCCTGGCCGACACTGCTCAGGATCATCTGCGCCATGATCAGCCCCCCCGACCGGGTTCAACAACGGGCCAGCGGAAGGCGGCGACCAGCCGCGAGCGCCACCAGGACCCCATCCAGCTCTCAACCACGGCTCTGCCCCAATAGGCGTGAATCATCCGCGGCTCGGTCCCGCTCATGTCGCTCAGGATCGCGCAGTGTTTGGCGGGACACCCCGGCGCCATGCGGAACAGCACCACATCGCCGGCGGTCGCCGCCTGGACCGGAACTTCCGTCAGCCACCGCCGCGCCGCCGCCAGCAAGATCTCCTCGCCCCCGACCTCGGCCCAATCGGGCCGGTAGGCCGGCGGGACCTCCGGCTCGACACCGACCAGTTCGCGCCACAGCCCACGGATCAGGCCGAGGCAGTCGGCGCCCTCGCCCCGCACGCTGGCCTGATGCCGGTAGGGCGTCCCCAGCCAACCGCGCGCAGCCGCCACGACCGCGTCTCTCATCGCCGGCTCCCGCCGTCATGACGCCCGCCCTGGAGCGGCGCCGCGGTCAGGAAGTCGTCGCCCGGAATGTCCGGAAAGCCCTGGAAATTGGCGCCGTTCGCGAACGTCCCGACGCAGGTCGCCCATCGCCTGTCGCAGGTTGCGCCCGGAAACGCCTCGAGATCGACGCCGCAGCGCCCGTCCCCCAGCATCGCATCACAGTCACGGCCATAGGTTCGGCCGACCACCCGCTCTAGCTTCGCCAGCGGTCCTTCCAGTTCGGCGGTGAACGAGGCGCCCTCGCGGCGAATCCGCGCCAGCGTCGCCGACCACAGCCGCACGCACAGATCCGGCCTCTCCCAATCCACCCGCCAGAACGTGACCGAGGCGCCGTCGTACAGCCCGACCTCGACGTCGGCCTCCGTGATCGCCGTATCGTCCAACCCGCCCGCGACAACCGTCGACCCACCGCTCAATCCCACAGCGCTGTCAGCCGCTCCCGTCGTCCAGCCGCTCGCCGCCCGGCAGCTCACGCCCTCGACGATCAGGTCCCGATCATGATCGGTGAAACCCAGTTCAACCCCGTCCGCCCGTCCCAGCACCCAGGCGTGACACAGCTTCGCCGCCCCGCTTTCGACGCGGGCGGTCATCTCTTCCGGTATGGTTCGCATGGCTCAGACCCGCACCTCGATCAGCGGCACGGCCGCCATCCGCCCGGCGTCGAAACTCTCCAGCGTCACCTCGATCCGGTCCGCGTCGAACCGCACCGGCGTGTCGAACTCGAACCCGGCGGACACCGCCTCGCCGGAGTCAGGCGCACCGTCCAGCGTGACCAGCCCCGTCGTCGCCTCGACCGCGAAGCCTGTGGCCGGGAGCTCAACGCCGGCGACCGCGACCCGCACGGTCCCTTCGACCGGTTTGGCGATCCGCCGCTCCAGCGCGTCGTCGCCCTGGCCGTATCGCTTGACCAGCTGGAACGCCGTCCGGGTCCCGTCGCCCTCGCCCAGGACCTGATCCAGCGGCCCGACCGCCGCCCCCGGCGGGCAGGATTTGCAGTCCGCGAAATCCCGGAACCGGAAGCCGTACAGGCGTCCGCGCCGCGCCTCGAAGAACCCGGTCAGCGCCGCCATGTCGTCCAGCGAGCGCAGGTTGGCGCCGATCAGATAGCGCCGCCGTCCGTGCGCCCACGGCGTCGACCGCCGCTCGAACCCGGACCCCAGCGTCACGATCTCCGTCCGCCGCTCCACGCCGCCCGTCGACCCGAACGCCAGCCGTGCGGGCAGCCTCACCTCATGAAAGGCCATGGTGTCTGTTTCCCTTGTCAGGCGATCAGCGTTCGGTCACGTTCGAGGCACGGCGTCATGCCGGACCAGCAGCGGGGGACGCTCAGATGACCGATCAGATTTCGAGTTCGGGTTCCGGCTTCGATTTCCAGAAGGCGATGTTCAGTTTCGACGGCCGGCTACGGCGGTCTCATTTCTGGATCGCCTGGGCGATTCTGTTCGCGATCGGTTTCGTGATGGGGATGATCCCGGTGATCAACCTGCTCGGGATCGTACTGCTCTGGCCCCACCTCGCCATCGGTGTGAAGCGGCTCCAGGACATGGGGAAACCGGGCTGGTTGATCGCGATCCCCTACGTTGCAGGCGTGGTCGCCTGGATCGGGGCCTTCGTCACGGTCGGGGCCAGCGCCATCATGAATGCGGCTGCGCTGGATGCCGAGGATCCCGCCGCCTTCATCGCCACCTTCGGGCCCGCGGTCGGCATTCTGGCGGCGAGCTGCCTGCTCAGCCTGGCCTTCTGGCTCTGGATGGGCCTGGCCGACAGCCAACGCGGCGACAACCGCTACGGTCCCAACCCGAAGGGCTGACCTGAAGAGGGAACTCAGAGGCGGCGCGCGCCCAGCGATACGGCGCGAGCCAGCATCTGGGCGATCTGCGCCTCCGAGCGCAGCAGCCCCGGCGCCCCGCCGTCCACCCGCACGTTGACGGTGACGCCCGCGCCTCCGCCCGCCGACTCGATCACGCCAGGGCCGGCGGGCCGGAACACCTCCGGTCCGCGCTCGCCGACCAGATAGGCCCCTCCGCCCAGAACCGCGCCGCCGTCGGCGCGTGAGCCGGCGAATACGGTCTGCACCGCCTGGGCGATCGCCTGACCCAGCCCCCCGCCGCCGCCGCCCGACGCCGAATTCACAGCCGCCAGCACCGCCCGCGCCAGTTCGGCCAGACTGAGCTCCCCGTCCGCCGCCGCGCGCGCCAGCGAACGCACCAACCCTTCCCCGGCCCGGCCGAAGGCGTCCTCGATGGAAGCCGCCGCCCGCGCCGCCGGCTCGCGCAGCCCCTCCAGCGCCGCCGCCGCCTCGGCCGCCTTGTGCGGCACGGCGTCGAGGCCCGTGGGTTCAGAACTGTCACTCATCCGGCCAAGCCTCCGCCATCCGCTCGAAATCGCTACGCCCCAGCAGCCCTGCCTCGGACGGTCGCGCCGTCAGCATCCGCCACTCCCGCAGCGACAACCGCCAGAACCCCTCGGGTCCCACACCTATCCGCCCCGCGGTCCGCAGCATTTCACCCCAATCCGGTCGCCTCCCCACAACGTGGGGAGGGGGACCACACGAAGTGTGGTGGAGGGGTTCGTCCCGCACCTCCGGCCTCATCCCGCGGCCGCCGCAAACGCCTTGGCCACCGCCTCCGCCGCCTCCCGCGGGTCGACGTCGGCCCGGTCCAGTTCGTCCGCCAGCACGCGCTCGCCTCCGCCGCGCAGCAGCGCCGCCAGCACCATCACCAGATCCCGCGCCGACAGCGCCCGCATCCGCTCCGCCAGACCGGACAACCCCTCCAGCCCCAGTGCCGTCTCGATCTCCGCCAGGGCCCCCAGCGTCAGACACAGCTGCCGTTCGGCGCCGGCGAGCATCGCCACCACCTCTCCCCGCGCGCCGTTGGCCGCCATCACAGGGCCTCGAAGGTTAGCTCACCCGCGCTCGCCAGACTGATCGCAAACGTCGCCTCGCCCTCGTGCTCGCCCGCATACTCCAGCGCCGCCACCAGGAACCGTCCCTCCAGCACGCCGAAGTCCGGCACGATCAGCCGCCACACGCTCGCCGACTGCGAGAAGAAGGCTTCGCGGATCAGGGCGTCCGACGCCGCATCGCGGAAGACCCCCTGCCCCGCCACCGCCGCAGACTTCACCCCCGCCCCGCCCAGCAGTTCGCGCCAACGCCCCGCGCTGTCGCCGTCGGTCGCATCGACCGTGCGGGCGTTCAGCGAGATCGTCCGCGCCCTCAGCCCCGCCACCGTCGTGAACACACCCGGCGCGCCCTCGATCTTCAGCAGGATGTCCTTGCCCCGTTGAGCACTCATGTCTCCACCTCCTCCGTGACGGCGCGCACCCGCAGCACCGCAAATGTCCGCGCCCCGTCAGCGCTCGGGAACACGTCGGCGAACGTCACCCTCAGGCTCACCGTCCGCACCCCGTCGGCCTGCAGCGCCGCGTCGTTCAGCGCGACCCGCACCGCCGCCAGCACCGCCTTGGCCTCCTCCGTCCCGCGAAACCGGGAGACGACCGTCAGGGTCAGCGCCTGCTCGAGCCCGCCCCCGTCCGCGCCAACCGGCCGGCTCTCGCAGCGCCCGATGAGCAGGTGCGGAAAGGCCGCGTCCTTCGGCGCCGCGTCCCAGATCCGCGCCGGCTCCCCCAGCATCGCCTGCACCGCCGCATCCGCTTTCAGATGCGCGATCAGCGCCTTTTGCAGCGCCAGTTCATGCGCGCTCATCGCATCCGCTCCAGGTTCAGGATCGCCCGTCCGCCGACCGTCTCGCCCGAGACGATCCGCCAGTCGCCGAAGCCGAACCTCAGCACGCGGCCCTCTGTCAGCCGCGCATCCGACCGCGTCTCCGCCGTCACCGCCTCGACCGCCCGCAGCCCGCCCGGTTCACTCTTCTCGCGCCGCCGCCGCACCCCCAGCTTCAGCCAGGCCGAACCCAACGGCTCCCAGCTGACGGACCGTCCGCCGTAGGGCGTCTCGCTCTCGACGCCCTCCAGCAACTCCGCCAGCACCTTCACAGCCGCACCACGCGATACGGCGCAATCCAGCCTTCGACCGGCGCGACCGGCATCTCGGGGTCGCCCCGCTCATGGGCGCGCAGGGCCAGCATCAGTATCGCCAGCCGCAACGGCGCCGGCGAGGTCGAGGTCAGCGTCAGCCCGACATCCCCCTCGACCCGCGCCCGCGCCGCATCGATCAACGTCTGGATCAGCCCGTCCTCGGCGCCGTGCTCGACGCGCAGGAACAGCTTCGCTTCCGCCAGTGAGACGGGTGCGGTCATGGGAAACCTCGATTGTCTGAAAAGGAGGTGGCTGGTGGCGGGTGATTGGTGATTGGCCGCGCATCGCGCCGCCCCTTCCCAGCCACCAGCCACCAACCACCAGTCACCCGGCGAGCGTCAGCTCGCGCTGAACTTCATCACCTTGATCGCATCAAAGTTCTGCACCCCGCCGCCGACGCGCTTGGTCGTGTAGAACAGCACATACGGCTTGGCCGAATACGGGTCCCTCAGCACCCGCACCCCCGCGCGATCGACGATCAGATAGCCGCGCTGGAAGTCGCCGAAGGCGATGGCCGCGCTGTTGGCGGCGATGTCCGGCATGGTCTCGATCTCGGTCACGCGATAGCCCAGCAGGCTCGCCGTCTCGCCCGCCCGCTGCGCCGGCTGCCAGATATAGTTGCCGTCGGCGTCCTTGAATTTGCGCACGGCCGAGACCGTCTTGCGGTTCATCACGAACCGCCCGTTCGGCCGGTACTGGGCCTTGGGCGCATAGACCAGATCGATCAGCCGGTCGGTCGGACTGGTCGAGGAAAACGCCCCCGCCGCGCCCGACGCCACATACCCGATCTCGCCCCACACCGCGCTGGCGTCGGCCACGATCGGATAGCTGAGGAAGCCCTTCGGCTTGTTGACCCCGTCGCCGGTGACGAAAGCCTGGGTCTCCTGCGCCGCGAACGCGTCCTCGACCTCGGCCGCCAGCCATTCGTCCAGATCGATCAGGGCGTCGTCCAGCAGCGACTGGGTCGCGGCCGGATTGGCGTACAGATCGGCCGACGGGAACTCCAGCAGCGCCAGGGTCGCCGGATCCGTCTCCGGCCGCGCCGCCGTCTCGGCCACCCAGCCCGAGGCCACGCCCGCCGTCGACACCGGCTTCCTGAACACCCCGGCGCCGACCGTCCGCACCGTCGCGATCTCGCGCATCGGCGACCCCGCCATCAACCTTCGCTCGATCGCCCGCTCGGTCTGCTCCGGCACGACATAGCCGGCCGAATTCGAAGCCGTCGAAAGCCCCGCCTTCAACTCCAGCCCGAACGAAGCGCCGGTCTTGAGGTAGCCGTCAAAGGCGCTCTTCTCCTCCCCCTTCATGGGGGAGGTGGCCCGGCCAAGGGCCGGGTCGGAGGGGGAGCCGCCGCCCAGCTCAGGCCGCCGCCCCTCGCTCACCACCCGGTCCAGCCGCGCCTGCGCCGCCCCGACCGCCTGGTCGATCCGCGCCACCTTCTCCTCCAGCAGCGCATCCGCCGAACGCTTCCGCTCGATCTCGTCCAGCCGGGCGTCATTGGCCCCTTTGAACGCCTCGAACGCCGCCATCATCTCATGCATGGCGGCGCGCGCCTCGGGCGTGCCCGAGACGGTTTTGGTCTCTTTCATATTATCTCCGGTTTCAGTTTCTCCCTCCCCTTCATGGGGAGGGACGGCGAGGCGGAGCCGAGCCCGGGTGGGGAAGTCGGCCGCCGCTTCGGTCGTTGTAGTTCGCCTTGCCCCACCCGGATCGGCTATCGCCGATCGTCCCTCCCCATGAAGGGGAGGGAGAGCCCGTTTCTCGCCCCGCCCATTCGGGCTAAGGTCCGTCCGTGACCCGCTTCACCCCCCTCGAATCCGACATCCTTGACGCCCTCGCCTGGGACCTGCGCGACATCGCCCCGGACCTCGCCGGCCAGTTCGCCGAGTCCCTGCCCGGGTCCCGCCGCAACACCGGCGCCGGCCTGTTCACCGAGCTGATCGTCGACCGTTCCCGGCCCCCGCCCATGACCACCCCGACCGGCCGGTTCGGCACGGTCCACGCCATGGTCGGCGACCTGCCCGATCCCGTCGCCTTCCAGGTCGAGCTGCGTCAGGGCCGGCTGCTGGCCCTGCATGGCGACGCCTATGGCCAGGACACCCGCGCCATCGACTTCGCCCGTGTTCCCTACGATCAGATCTTCACCGTCGATGATCGCGGCGAGTCCATCGCCTTCGATCCCGGGGCCCTGATGCAGCCCGGCCCCCTGCTGGACCTGCAAAAGCACACCGACCACGAACCGACGCTTCCCCTCGCCGCTCCGCCGCCCGTCAGCATTGCCACCGTGCAGCCGTTCCAGAACGAGAAGCTGCAGGGCCTCGTCGACGTCATGTTCGGCAAGGTCCATCCCGCGACGTCGACTCCGGTCGACGACGACGCCCCGGTCGACAAGGCCGATCAGACCTCGCTCAGGATCGGCCTCTGGGTCGCCGTCGCCATCGGCTCCCTGCTGGTGACCCTGGTGATGCGCCTGCCGTTCTTCTTCGCGATCTTCCTCACCTTCGCCGTGGGGCGGATGCTGAGCCGCCCTCCGGTCATCACCGCCCTCGCCCGCGGCACACGCCGCCTCGGCCAGTACGAATACCGTCCGCCCGAGCGCTGAAACCCTTGAAGTTGCGCGTGATTGACACTCACGGAACGGCGTGATCTCCGTTAACCATGGTCAAGCTTGGGATGGCTCCGATGTCCAGAATGCTCGCCGCGACCGCCACGGTCGCCGCCCTCCTCTCCGCCGGCGCGGCCCAGGCGGCCGACCGATGCGGCGCCGAGACCCATATGCGCTTCGGCGAGACCCGGGCCTATTTCGGCAATACGCTCGCGGCCTGCCGTCCCGACGGCTACTGCTCCGCCGTTGTGGCCATCGCCGACCCGTCGGGCCAGGCCGCCTGGCGCCATCAGCTGCGCGTGGCCCGCCCGACCCCCGGCGCCGACTATCTGGTCGAGCTTGCGGCGACCGACCCCATGCCCGTCGCCGGCGTCATGCGGTTCACCACCCCCGGCCAGACCGTCGACCCCGGCCCGTGGCTGGTCCCGACCTCTCCGGGCTCCAACGAGTACCGCGTCAGCGATCCGATCCTGACCCGTTCCCTCGTCTCGGGCCTGCGCCGCCAGCGCATCGCCCGCTGGAACTACGCGTCCGCCGACGGCCCGGCAGAAGCCTATTTCTCGCTGATGGGCATGACCGCCGCCCTCAACTGGATCGACTGCCGGGGCGCCGGCTGAAACGACCGTTCTAGCCCGGCCTCTGCCCGCCGCCCGGACCAGCGCCCTGACCCGGCTGCTGGCCCGGCCCTGCTGACCCGGGTCGCGAGGTCGCACCCCTGTTTTCCTGACCGCGACGTCCTCGACCCTCGGGCGCCTGTCCCCGAGGCGTCTCGTCCTTGGCCGCCTCTCCTTGGGGAGCCTGTCCTTGGGGAGCCTGCCCTTGCGGCGCCGCCCCCTGTCCCTGGGGACTGGACCCTTGCGGGCCCGAACCTTGCGAGCCTTGCCCCTGCGGCGGCTGGCCCTGCGGCGACTGACCGCCCGGGCCCTGCCCCTCCGGCCCCTGTCCTTGCGGTCCGGCGCCCGGTCCGCCCGGCTCGCGGGGCGGCAGCCGGCCCGCCAGCCGTTGCCCGGCCTCGGGCGACAGACGGAACGGTTCGGACACGCGCCGGCCCCGCACCGCAACTGCCTGTCCGGGCTCACGCACGATGCGTCGCACGCCATCGACCTCGATCTCGATCTCGCCCTCGACCAGCACGATCACCGCGGCCTGGTCCGGATCGTCGCCGGGAAGAGACTCGCCGCCCGATCCGTCCAGCAGCTCCAGGGCTTCGGTTCCCACCGCCGCCTCAATGATTGTGCCGCGTATCCCGATCGTCGCCGTCGGCGTCCGGAAGGCGACGCGCTCGCGTTCCGCCCCCCGGCTCCCCGACACAAAGCGGAAGGCCCCGCGCGCCATGGAAACCAGAACCCCCGCGGGATCCGTCTCGGTGTCGATCACGAACCGATCCACGGTAAAGGCCGCATTCGCCCCGACCGTCAGGACCGACTGATCCAGCAGCCGGATCAGCAACCGGCTGTCGGCGCCCGTCACGATCGCATCGGCCTGCCGCACCGCCCCGTCAACGACCGAGGGCCGCCAGTCGCGCTCGCCGGCGCTCCGGGTCTGCACACGGTTCTCGACCGCCGCGTTAACGCCCACC